>JAUVTR010000015.1 GCA_030601425.1 Desulfobacterales bacterium | reverse complement strand
CGGTCGTAAAGCTTTCCAAAATGGCCAGCATCATCCCGGGGATGGCCCTTTACGCTTTTATGATACTTATTTTTGTACTGGCGGCATCGGCAGCATCACTTGATCCGCACATCGTTTGGAATCGATTAGAAAAACGTTCATGAATAAATCTTCGCCCACAGCCCTGAACGCTTCGCTGATTCGTTGCCACAGCTGTCATCTCCTTTGCAAAGCGGCGCCATCTCTTGAAGACGTTTCAACGGTTTGTCCGCGTTGCGGTGCGAAACTGCACTCACGCAAACCCAACAGCATCGCTCGAACCTGGGCGCTGGTGATCGCGGCATTCGTTTTCTACATACCAGCCAATGTGCTGCCGATTACCCATGTCATCTCTTTTGGAAAGGCCCAGTCGGACACCATCATGAGCGGAGTCATTTACTTTGTCAAATCCGGCAGCTGGCCCATTGCGCTTGTAATTTTTGTGGCCAGTGTTTTCGTGCCGCTGCTGAAACTTTTCCTGCTTATTTATTTGTTGATTTCCGTGCAATTGAAATCCCGATGGCGACCAAAGGAACGCACGCGTCTTTACCGCATTACAGAGGCGGTGGGCCGCTGGTCAATGGTTGATATCTACGTGGTGACGATTCTGGTGGCCCTGGTTAAACTGGGCTCGCTGGCCACCATCGAAGCCGGCCCCGGTGCAATTTTCTTTGCCGCGATGGTTATAATTACCATATTTGCCGCCATGAGCTTTGATCCCAGACTGATATGGGATACACAGGAGTAAAATTATGAGCGAAGAAAATACCAATGAAACTGAATTTCAGGATTTACCGGAAGCGGTTGTTCAAAGCAAAAGGCAGCTTTCCGTTGTCTGGTTGATTCCCATAATCGCAATGCTAATTGGCGGATGGCTGGCATATAAAGGATTATCGGAAAAAGGCCCGACCGTTACGATCAGCTTTGAATCCGCCGAAGGTCTTGAAGCCGGCAAAACCAAGGTTAAATACAAAGATGTAGAACTCGGAGAGGTCGAAACGGTCCGATTCAACGCGGATCTGTCCCGGGTTCTTGTAACGGCGGAGCTCGTCAAGGAAGCCGGGCCTTACCTGACAGAGAACACTCGATTCTGGGTGGTTCGCCCCCGGGTGACCGCCAGTGGCGTTTCCGGGCTCGGAACCATTTTTTCGGGTGCCTATATCGGTATGGACCCGGGCAAAGAAGGCGAGTCGGCACGAAAGTTCGAAGGGCTCGAGATACCACCGGTTGTCACCACGGGTATGCCGGGCCGCGATTTTCTCCTGAAGGCAACCACTCTCGGCTCACTCGAAATCGGTGCTCCGGTCTATTACAAGCAAATACAGGTGGGACAGGTTATCGGCTATGAATTGGATCAAAAAGGACAATTCCTAACCATCAAGATATTTATCAACGCACCCCATCACAAACTGGTGAGCAAAAATACACGCTTCTGGAATGCCAGCGGCTTTGATTTGAAGCTCGATGCCTCAGGTATAAAACTCAACACCGAATCTCTGGTATCGATCATGCTGGGTGGAATCGCCTTTGACACACCCACCAGTCTTGAAGCCGGCGGGCCTGCTAAAGAGGGTCAAGTATTCAGACTGTACGAAGCCCGCGAAAGCATTTTTGAAAGAACATATACGGAAAAAGTCCATTACATCTTGCATTTTAACGAGTCGATCAGAGGCCTTACCGTCAGCGCACCGGTGGAATTCAGGGGCATCAAGATCGGTCAGGTTGTCGACATCAAGTCGGAATTTGACATGGAAAAGACTTCCCCCCGGATTACGGTGTTGATTGAAACCGAGCCCCAACGGTGGAAGGTTGCCGGCACAGGTCGAGCAAGAACGACGGATGAAGCCAAGGTAAATATTAGCAAGCTTGTCGCCAAAGGACTCAGAGCTCAGCTGAAAACCGGGAGCTTGCTTACCGGCCAGCTTTTCGTGGATATCGATTTTCATCCCGATGCACCGACGGCAGAAGTAATATATGGAGAAAAATTTCCGGAGCTGCCCACGATTCCGGCTCCGCTTCAGATTATTACTGCCCGGGTCAACAATCTCCTGAGTAAGATCGAAACGGTGCCGATAAAGCAGATCGGCAAAGACCTGGGCGATACCCTTCAAAACGTCAAACGCCTGTCGGAATCCAAAGAGTTGCTGGAAACCGTTCAGGCTCTGAATGAAACCCTTCAACAGACCCGGCAGCTGGTGCAGAATTTAGATTCAAATGTTGCCCCGGCGATCAGTTCGACTTTAGACCAGGCGCAGAAAACCCTGGTTTCGGTCGAAGGTACGTTGGGCAAAGATTCGCCATTGCAGCACGAAATGAGACGGGCGCTCAAAGAGCTGGCTGAAGCCGCGCGTTCCATTCGTGTCCTGACTGATTACCTGGAACGACATCCGGATGCCCTCATTTACGGGAAAGGAAAATCACAATGATGCGCAAAGGTTTTTTTCTTAAATTCACGTTGCTGGTTATGTTTTCCGCACTTATGCTTGCTGGATGCCGCAGCAGTGCCCCCCCTGTCGAATTCTACACCTTAAACCCCCTCACCGGCTTAGAAGAGAAGACAAATACCCCTGAACCCGATCAGAAACTTTCCATCGGTGTCGGTCCCGTGGAAATCCCTCAAATCCTTGACCGCCCTCAGATCGTTACCCGCAGCGGTCCGAATAAGCTAAAAATCGATGAGTTCCACCGCTGGGCCGGGCGCCTGGACGAAGATTTCGCCCGGGTATTGGCGGAAAACATCTCTTTGCTGCTCGGTACAGATCTCGTGGCAGTATATCCCTGGCAAACGGATTTCAAGCCACACTATAGGATTGCGTTGGAAGTCTGGTACTTTGAGGGGCAATGGGGTCAGGACGTCCTATTGGAAGTCAGCTGGGCGTTGGCTAGCCAGGAGAGCCAAAAACCGCAGACCGTTCGAAAATCGGTTATTAGAGAGCCTTTGTCGGCGACAAACTATGAGGAACTCGTTGCGGTCAAGAGTCGGGCAATCGCACAGCTTAGCCGTGAAATCGTCCAGGAAATACGAAACCTGCAATCCGGAGGAAACTAGATTGTAAGTGAAACCAAATTTTAATCGTTTACAATCCCGGGCAAAACCGATTTGCGATTCCGCATCCGGCCAGCAAACCACCCGAAGCTATAGGACGCTTCAATTCCCATGTTACCAATTCTGATGGAGAGTGAGTTTTATGTTTGATCCATTTCACGAGGTTGTAACAAACGTTTCGAAAACAATAATGCAATTTGAAGCGCAGCTTCGGCGCCCGGTCATCGGCGTGATGCCGGCCTATTTTCCCATGGAATTGATCTATGCCGCCGGGGGGTATCCGGTCCAATTGTGGGGCAACAATTTAACCCTTGAAAAATCAGACGCCTATCTGCAAAGCTATTGCTGCTCGATCTCACGATCGGTGCTGGAGCTCGAATTAAGAGAAATCAGCAAGATGGTGAAAGCCTATGCGTTTACATCGCTTTGCGACACCTTAATTAACTTAAGAGAATTATATCGACGGCTCTTTTCAAAACCAACATTGCAACTTTCCATCCCCATCACCCAGACCGAAGAGGCGCGGCAGGCATACATCAAAAACGTACTTAAAAGCGTGACAACAGGGCTTGAGGAAATTACGGGTCAACAGATTACGCAGGCGTCGCTAATAGAGGCGGCCACACTTTATGGACACACCCGATCGCTTCAGCGAAAATTATACAATATCCGGCGGCAAAAACCGGGCATAATGAAAAATCACGATTTTTATACCGTCTTAAAGGCTGGATTCTTTTTGCCCGCCGGTGCCTATAATCAGCTGCTCGAAACATTGTTACATAATTTGGAGGCATTATCTCAACCGCAAGACAGCCGACCTAAAGTTTTGATTTCCGGTATGGTTTTCGATCCGATTGACACCTATAAGATCTTTGATGAATTAAAGTTTGATATCGTCGATGATGATCTGGCCAATGGCTGGAGGACCGTTTCCAAGGAAAATTTGCAGATTGAAAACCTGGTGGAAGGAATCACGCAATATTTGTTTAATCCGGCACCCTGCTGCTGCATATACAATCCAGAAAATGACCGCCATACCTATCTGTTGAACAGGGTAAAACAATCGGGAGCCGACGGCGTTTTATTCTGGTACATAAAATTCTGTGAACCGGACGCCTTTGATCGCCCGCAATTGATGAATCGCTTGAAAGCAGAAGGTATCCCGGCTGCTTTCATTGACATGGAACTTTCCATGTCGAACTTTGAAGCCCTAAAAACACGAATCAACGCCTTTTGCGAAATTCTGGAAGGTTGATACCTGAATTTGGCACGAATCGGAGGCTTTCATATTCTCATTAATTTTCATACAAGATTCAGGTGATGATATGACGCAGTTAGCCGCTTACAAAAAAATGAAGGAGCTGATGACAAATTATTACATCGAGGCCAAGACGACCCGGGAAAAACCGATTGCATGGGTCACCAGCGGTGCGCCGGTGGAGTTTCTTTATGCCATGGATGTCTTGCCGATATATCCTGAAAACTATGCGGCCATGTGTGCTGCCGGGCATCAATCGATTGAGCTGCTGGAAGCGGCCGAAGCCGCCGGATTCTCACAGGACCTTTGTGCCTATGCTCGCACCGATTTTGGTGCAGACATCACCCAGGGCGGCCCGGTTGCCGGGCTGCCGCCTCCCAATTTTCTGCTCTGTTCCACCAACATTTGCAAAACCGTCATTAAATGGTATGAGGTCATCGCCCGAAAATACAATGTACCCCTGTTCATCGTCGACACACCATTTCTTCACGACGGTCTCACTAAAGAGCTGATCGACTATACGATTTCGCAGTTCAAGGATTTAGAAAATTTTCTGGCGGAGTTTACCGGCAAGCCTTTTGACCGTGAACGTTTCTTTGAGGTCTTATCCCTTAGCAGTGAAGCTTCCGGGTATTGGAAAAAGATGCTCTATCTGGCAAAAGAAATGCCCGCCCCTTTTAACAGTTTGGATTCATTCATTCACTTGGGGCCGATCGTCACTCTCCGGGGTACCCAGGAATGTGTGGATTTTTATAAATCTCTTTATGCCGAGGTGGCCGAGCGGGCAGCGAAAAAAATTGGATCATTACCTGAAGAGAAATACCGCGTTCTGTGGGATAACTTACCGATATGGTTTAAAATGAGAAGGCTTGAAAAGTTTTTTGAAGAGAAAAAATGCACGCTCGCGGTAACCACTTATGCCAATAGCTGGGGCGGGTACAGTAATATTGATAATTATCAAGGAAAGGACATATACGAAGCCATGGCTGCCTCGTATCTCAATGTCTATATCAATCTTGGATTCGAGGAGCGTATCAACTATCTGGCGCAGCTCATTGAGGAATTTTCACTGACCGGTTTTATTATGCACTCCAACCGTTCCTGCAAGCCGTACTCTGTGGGCATGTATCGTTTACAGGAAGAATTATCCGCCTTAAGCCGCAAACCGGGAGTCGTGATCGAAGCCGACCAAAATGACCCACGGGTTTATTCGGATGCCCAGGTTGAGACCCGGTTGGAAGCATTTATTGAATCCATGCGTCCGATCAACAACTAGAACCTATCTCCAAAAATACATTTAACACCCGATGGTACAGTTTTAAACCTATAAAAAGTGCTTACCCCAACAAATGAGCTAAAATTAAAAATGATCTAAAATGCCTAAAATTATGGTGTCGCTAGGCTCCATCTATTTTAATAAAACGGATAGAATTCCTTAATTTTAGGCATTTTAAACTTTAGTTCATTTTAGGCACTCCTAACTTTAGAGCACCTTTAGAACTTTTTCTCTCTGTCTTCGAAGATGAACTGCTAATTTTGAGATAGATATTCCTTTACGAGTTTTTCGGCCGCAGTAAATGGATCCATATTACGCTTTTTTAAGGCATCGAGAAGTGTTTGAAGATCTTTGGATTCGCTGCTGGCACTAAAAATCTTGTCAGCCGCCATTTCCATGACCAGGCGCCGCACTAACTGGAAGGACTGCTCAAAATTGTGTGCGCTGAACTCACCGCTGCCCAGCAGATACTGGCGGTGGCTCCATAAAGCATCGACCAACTCTTCAATTCCTTCAGCGTTTACGGCCACGGTTTTGAGAACCGGCGGGTGCCAACCATCCTCCGGAATCATTCCCATTTGCAGCATTCCCCGAAGCTGTGTAACAACATCATCCGCCCCGGGTCTGTCGGCTTTGTTGACAATGAACACATCACCAATTTCAAACAGTCCGGCTTTCATGGCCTGGATATCATCACCCATACCCGGCAGGCAGACAATGGCTTTGGTATGAGCAAATTCGGCGATTTCGACTTCAGCCTGCCCGACGCCCACGGTTTCGATGATAATGACATCATGTCCCATGGCATCCAGTACCATGACGGTCTCACGGGTTGTCTTGCTTAAACCACCCAGATGCCCTCGGGTGGCCATAGAACGGATGAAGACGCCTGGGTCTTCGGTATGTCGCCGCATTCTTACGCGGTCGCCTAAGAACGCTCCGCCTGTCAGCGGGCTTGAGGGATCAACTGCCACCACACCGACCTTCATATTGCGTCGTCGCAATTCAGTAATGATATGGGTTATCAAGGTGGATTTTCCGGAACCCGGAGAGCCGGTGATGCCCAAGACAAATGCATTTCCGGTATGCGGATAAAGGACTTTGAGTTCTTCAATCCCTAAGGGGTTGCCCTCTTCCAGCATCCGAATCAGTTTGGCGCCGGCTAACTGGTCGCCGCGCAAAACTTTTTCAATATTTGCTTTCACAGCATTAATTACCATTAATGATTATGGTTTCAGGTGTCAGTGTTCAGGTGTCAGATAACAGACGACAGAAGTCAGACGACAGAAAACAGTCAGCCTTTTGTCTTCTGTCATCTGTTTTCTGTGCTCTGACCTCTGTATCTTCCTGACACCTGACACCCGAGACCTGAAACCTACTTAATTACATTTATCATACCGGATATAGCCAATCCTTGAAGCGGTCATCATTGCCGCTGCCAATGTCATCCAATAGGTCAGCTATTTTTCGAGTTAAAGGCCCGGGAGCATTTTCCATTTTGCGATCATTGATCTGCCTGACCGGTAGGACTTTGAAGGGGGTGCAGGATAAAAATATTTCTTCGGCTTCGAACAGCAGTTCGGGTTTTAACTGCCCTTCAAAACAATCAATACCAACGGTCTTTGCCGCTTCGAGAATTGACATGCGGGTGATACTTTTTAGAACCGTACCTGTCGCAGGCGTCATCAAGCGATTGCCTTTAACCAGAAAAGCCGATTCGGTTCCACCCTCGGCAATAAACCCTTGCGTATCGAGCATGACGGCATTTTCAAAGCCGTTCTTTTTTGCTTCAAGACGCGCAACCATACCATTTAAATAATTGGCAGAGGCTTTGGCCTCAATCGGAACCGTCAAAGGATCCAATTTGCGCCAATTGCTAATAAATAACGTTGTGCCCTCTTCGAATGGGAGGCCGATTCTCCCTAAATCCTGCTCGGGATCTATTGCGAAAACAGAAACGCTCAGCTGCTTCTGAGGGGGAAGAATTTCAATCGAAAATTCAGGATAATAGCAGATAAGTTTTATGAAACCTTTTTGCAGACGGTTACGCTTTACAGTGCCGGCCACTGCTTTATATAAATCTTCCTTAGCAAGCGGCAGCTCCATATCCAGTAGCTCAGCGGATTTAAACAATCGATCGATATGCGCTTGAAGCCGAAAAATAGCCGGCCCGGAACCGGTCGCGTGAAGACTGATCACTTCAAAGATAGCTGAACCCCGGCCAAAGCTGTGACTCATGATGTGGACAGTGGCTTTCTCCCAGGGGACATATTCTCCATTTATGTAAACGATACGGTCTTTAATCATTTTTAACCTCTTAATTATTTTCTAATATGAAAACTTCATACCACTTCAATAGAAATACTGTCAAACAATCCAGCCTCGCCGCACCAAATAAAAGAATGATTATGGTTTCAGGTTTCAGTGTTCAGGTGTCAGTTTTCGGATGTCAGAAGACAGAGGTCAGACGACAGAAGACAGATGCTAAAAGCTGGAGAATGAAGCTACCCTATCTGGCTTCTGTTTTCTGTCTTCCGTCATCTGTTAGCTGACACCCGCCTGCGCGGCCGTAGCCGCTACGGCGCGGCGAAGGCCCGAAACCCGAAACCTTGATCATCGTGATTTGCCCTTCGACTCGTTCGACCTTGAGGCTCTCGACAGGTTGGCTCAGGGTGGTGAGCTTGCCGAACCATTTGATATTTGTGGGACATGACACTAGTGTTTATCAACCTTCCAGGTCCACGGGCTAAGGCCAAACCTGAGCCACTTGAAACGATCTTTAACCATTTGAGAAATATTTTTACCGATTCGGCACATTAAAATATTTTCTGGTTTTAAGCATACGTTCGGTTCGTTGGTCTCATACTCCTGAAAACCATGCGGTTGAAAAAGATCGAAGAGTTTTTCTCGATATTGCCCGGCGGTCATATGGGTGCCGGCCAGATCCCAGGTCCACGAATATCCAACCATATAAATAATTTTGTCTTCAATATGCGGATGCCTTCGCATCATTTTCAGTATTCGGGGGGCAATCCCGGCTGATCTCCATGTCCGGCAAACCTCAATGGCTTTTATTTCCATCATGATCTTTGGCCCCAACTCAGCCCAGCGTTCACCCGCATCGGGATAAGTCAAAACTCCGTATCCAATAATGTTTTTGGATTCTGCCAGGGCCAGAACCACATTGGCACCGGATAGTGCGGCGCTTTTTGCGAGACTTTCACGCTGCGTGAAAAGAGATTTATAATCATCGTTAACTCCAAATTGACGTTCGAAGGCATATTGGTTGATTTCGTCCGGATTGCAAAACGAACGAATCAAAACGTCGCCTCCGGGAGTCGGTACAATTTCTTCTTTTGATAATTTTTCGATCATGTTCAGATACGGGCAAGCCCGCAATCATCGGATTTCTATTTCTCCGTATTCATTATTTGTTGTAGAGCGTTTGTCATATTAACGTTCCGATACGGGCAGTTTTTTGAGCCCTTTTTGGATTATTAATAACGTCTAAAATAGCTTGATCCAAACGCTCTAATAATTTTTCTTCATTCTTACAGGCATCGTTATTGAACCAACGTGCTTTCATCGTCAGCCAGATTCGTTCGATCGGATTTAAGTCGGGCGAATAGGGTGGCAAGTACTTTGGTTGGCAGCGGTGCCAATTTGCAGCTTTGCGCCGGTGCCAGGTGGCATTGTCCATAGTGATTGAAAACGCTTGATCCACTTTCTCAGTGCACGATTGGTTACTAACAGCGCAGTGCAAACAAGATCTCTGTTGGCACCGGCCAAAAGCATCTGTATCGCCGTACAGCGTGTAGCTGTTTCATTGGATCCGACCCGGAAAACTTGCTTGAGCTCTTCAATTGTGGCGTTTTCCGGATTGGGAATGAGTAAAGGCCGTGCCATGTATTAAAATATGGCACATTGTTCCGTAAAAGTCTAGATTTTTTTTCAATAAAACAATAATATAGCGGTTGTCATGTTTATAATGATTTCAGGCCGTTACACATTACACTTTCTCCTTTTAGGAAATTCGGCAAACGGAACATATTTATGACAACCGCTATAACTTCAAAAAAATGGCAGGCGAACACCCATTTGCGGTGTCCGTCCTGCCATTAAATTAAGCCGAAAATTGAAGCCACCCGCTATGCGGGTGGTTGTTGACTCCAAATGGGGAAAATAAAGACCTACTTCTGCGGTTTTCCCATGACTTCTGCAAACATGTCCATATCCCAGTCTCTGGCGTCGGCAACGTTCTGACGGAACTTAACAAAGTCAACCACATCCTGACCGGTGATCTTTTTAGTGTTAAAGGCACCGAAGCCGAGGAAGGCTTCGCCGGTCATATTGGCAGCCAGCCAGTGCCGATTTTGATTCTTGCTCATATCCCAGAAGTATTTCTTTTTCTGACGAATGCCGTCAATTGACACAATCAGGCATCCGGGGAACAGGTTGGCAAAAGTCCAGACGATCTTATCAACCTCTTTGTCCAGCAGTTCAAAATCCGCATTAGGCTGATGTTCCTTTACGAAAGCGCGAGCCTCTTTAGCGGCATCGCCTTTTTTATACTCACCGTAGACGATTTCACCGTCTTCCACATACTTGTCGTTGATAATCATGGGGTTGCGCACCCATTCGCCATCTACTTTAAGTACCGGCACGACTTTGCTGATCAAATTTTTTGCCTTCATTTTATAGGCCGACCACATCTCGCAGGAGACACAGTTCCACATGGCATCTTCGCTGCTGAGCATCCAGGGCAGGAAGTCCGATGAGCCCCCAACAGGGGCGGACCCGTGACGGGGGCCGGCCTGTCCAAAGATCGCCAGATCCGATGCAACCGCAAGATCACACGCCATGCCGATTTCCTGGCCACCGGCCACGCGCATCCCGTTGACCCGGCAGATTACCGGCTTTTTACAGGCCAGGATCGAATCCACCATATGGTTGAAGAGCTCCATGTACTGGCCGTATTCATCCGGCCGCCGGCCGTAGTACTCGCTGTATTCTTTGGTATTACCGCCGGTGCAGAACGAATAGGGTCCGGTTCCGGTAAAGACCACCGCCACTACACTTCTATCTAATGAAACATTCTCAAAACCGGCAATCACACCCTTGACCATTTCCGTGGTATAGGAATTATACTGTTTGGGGTTGTTCAAACGAATCCAGGCAACATACAGCCCTTCCTGAACCTTTCCTTGCGGGTCTGTCAGGGGTCGCTTTTCAAAGACCACACAGGGGGCATCCTTTTCTTTGCCCCAGTGTACATCCGTGTGCAGCATGTGGTCTTTTAATTCATTGTCACGGGGCATCCAGTCTAAAGCCATAATACTTACCTCCTTTAATATTGAAAAATTTTCGTTATTGTACCTTAAAAATTTGCTAAAGCTTAAAAATCAGGCGTCAGCACAATCCGTTTATCGGGGGACTCTTTGTGAGCCTCATCAAAGGTTTCCACGATCGTGCTCATAAGGCGGGTTTGCACGAACGCATCTATATTAATTTTATTTTTGACAACCATATCCAATACGATCGGATAGTATTCAGGTAGACACCCCCATGTCCCAATAATATCGGCATCAAAGGCCATTAATTTGCCGAACATGTACTCGGCTTTGGCAAGTCCGAATCCGACCACAATCAGTTTGCCCACAAAACTCAACAGGCTCAGCGCAATCTCCTGGCCGCCTTTGGCGCCGGTGATCTCAAAGATCTTCCAGCCAAAACTCGGCAAGCCATTTTCCTTACAGATAGCTTTAAATTCACCGACAACCGCTCTGGCATCTTTATCTGTCGAATTAATGACATAATCCGTTCCGAATTTTAAGGCCCGGTCCAGTTTAGCCTGGTTGCGCGCAATGCCCACAACGGTATTGGCGCCCAAGGCTTTGGCAGTCTGCCCCATATATTGCCCTACCCCGCCGGTAATACCGACGATGACCACGTTATCACCCGGCTGGAAATCGGCTCTTTTGGCGGCCTGGTAAGGGGTGGTGGCGGCATCGGCCACAACCGCCAGATGGGCCAGTGGAATATCGCCTCTATTCTTTACCTCGCACAGATCGACACTCGGCACCGGGATATGACTGGAGAACCCGCCATAAGGCCCGAGGCTGTTTCCCGGCATTTTCTGACCCAGACATCTGTTGCCGCGACCGGTTTTGCAAAGGATACATTTGCGACATGGCATGACCGCGGGAATGATGACTTCTTTACCAATCCATTCTTCATCTCCCGCAACCACGGTTCCGGAAATTTCATGCCCCAGCGTTAACGGAGGCTTTGAAACTGTTGGTACACCATCATAAAAATAACCCAGATCGGTATGACAAACACCGCAGCCTGCGATCTCAATCAGAGCTTCACCGGGTTTTAATTCCGGAACCGGAATTTCATTTTTTTCGATTTTACCCGGTGTCACTTCTTTGGTTTCCCTATCGCGGGAAGTGGGTTGCACCATCTGCCAGGTCTGTATTTTGTCAGGTACTCCTGCCATATTCCCCTCCTTTTTTTAAAATTTCACTTGCTTTTCATGTCAAAATTTGAAATTACTTTTTAGCTACAATGTAACTATATTGATGTCAAGAAATTTTATTGACTAAATTAAGACTCAGCTTTAATGTAGCTTCGACATTTTGTCGTGCCAACAGATATGCCAATAGTTCCACACTATTCCATCATTCCATGTGGCTTCCCAAAGTGGGTGACCACAAAAAACATTATATTTCCAACAAATTGTAGAAATTCCGAAACGTATAATTAGGAGGATTTTATGCTACTGGAAGGCAAAAATGCGCTGGTGACCGGCGGCTCGCAAGGAATAGGTGCCGCTGCCGCTCTCGAACTGGCTCGCGAGGGGGCCAACTTATGTATTACCTACCGAAAGCACGAAGCCGAGGCCATCAAATATGCGAAGGAAATTCAGGCAATGGGCCGTAAGGCCCTTGCGCTGCAATGTGATATTGCTTCTTTTGCCGACGCTGAAAAAGTGGTCAAAACCGCCATCGAAGAATTCGGCAGCCTGCAAATTCTGGTCAACAACGCCGGCATGAACTGGGATGGGGTTTCCTGGAAAATGACCGAAGAGCAATGGGATCGCGTTTTGGAAGTCAACTTAAAAGGATATTTTAACTTCACACGTCAGGTGGCACCGCTTTTTAAAGAGCAAAAATACGGCAAAATCATAAATATTACTTCAATTAATGGATTGCGCGGAAAATTCGGCCAAACCAATTACTCTGCATCCAAGGCCGGGATCATCGGATTTACCAAGGCGCTTGCCAAGGAGCTTGGCGCCTTCAGCGTAACGGTCAATGCCGTCGCCCCCGGCTTGATAGAAACGGCAATGCTCAAAGAATCGGATGCCCGGGACAAAATTATCGATATGGCCATGGGCGAAAGTGCCCTAAAACGGGTTGGACAGCCGGAGGACCTTGCCTATCTGGTGACTTTTCTGGCATCTGACAAAGCCCAACATATTACCGGGGAAGTTATTAAGATAGACGGTGGACAATATATCTGATCGAGAACAATTATTGGTACCTCCCATTTTGCTTATTCTATCATAAATTTGAGTACTAAACTGTCAATTATAAAATTCGAATATCGAAATCCGAAATTCGAAACAAGCCCGAATGACAAAAATTCAAAATATGAAACTATGAATCAGTCTCAGTGCTTCTTCCGGATCCAGTAACATCTTTGGTGTTTTGAACATTTGATAATTTGCTATTCGAATTTGTTTCGGATTTCGTGCTTCGAATTTCGGATTTGTCTCCAGGTTTTAGAAGCATATTTGCAAAAAAAAGAATTTATTTATATTACGAATTAGCCAATTATCAGTCTTTTGAGAGGAGACTTATATGGGAAAAGTAGCCATTATCGGAGTTGGACAGAGTACATTTGTTAGAAGTTATCCGGGTTCCATCCGGGAGCTGGTATTTGAAGGATTTAAGGAAGCCATGCAGGATGCGCAGTTGAGTACCAAAGATATCGATGCTTCTGTGGTCTGCTCAGCACCCGAATACGACAAACAGCGTTCACCGGCCGGCGTTTTTGCTGAATATTTGGGGTTGAACCCGCAGCCGACCTTTTATGTTGAGACCCTGTGCTCATCGAGCAGTACGGGGTTAAAGCTCGCCTATTCGCTTGTGAAGTCGGGACTGCACGATACAGTGGCGGTGATCGGATTCCAGAAAATGTCGGAAATCAGTTCTTCGGAATCCCAGGAGCGCATGGGCCGGGGGGCCGACATCCAGTGGGAAAGCCCCTTCGGCACAATGATGCCCGCTTATTATGCCATGTATGCTAAAGCGCATATGGAAAAATACGGAACCACCCTGGACGACCTTGCACTGATACGCGTTAAAGCGGCAACCTACGGCCAGTTAAATGAAAGGGCCGTCTATCGTAAGCCCGTAGAGTTTGAAATGTTTTCTGATCCGGAAAACCGCATGGCCGGTCCGGTGGCCAGCCCTTTGCGGGTTGGAGATTGCTGCGCGAATGCCGATGGCAGCGCCTGCATCATCGTTGCCAGCGAAGAAAAAGCTAAATCCATTTCGAAAAAACCGGTCTGGATTTTAGGGGTGGGCGCAGCATCCACCAGCGTCAATTTAGCCGGCAGAGACCTGTTTACGGGACTGACCGTTGCCCAGCAGGCTGCCCAGCAAGCCTATGAAATGGCCGGTGTCGGACCCAAAGACATCGATGTGGCTGAAGTGCATGATTGTTTTACCATCGCCGAAATGATGGCCTATGAAAATCTAGGATTTGCCAAACCGGGAGAAGGCAAGGAATTAATCCGAAACAAAGAAACATATCAGGAAGGCAATATCCCGGTGAATGTGGACGGCGGCCTTTTATCAAAGGGGCACCCGATCGGGGCCACCGGTGGATCCCAGATCCGCACGATCGTATTGCAGCTTAGAGACGAGGCTGGAGATATACAGGTTAAAGACCCGGAGATCGGACTGGTCCATAACATCGGTGGTGTGGGCCTTTATGGAAATGTGACCCTATTAGGTCGCGGGTAAGAATTATTCATCACGAAAGCACGAAAGGACGAAAACACGAAAATAGAAAAAAAGTTAATTTCGTGATTTTAAAATTTCGTGCTTTCGTGGTTGACTTGAAATATTTTGCCTAAAAAAGAAAACGTTCCTATTCAAATTACAAGTTTATTTAGTGGAGAATAAATAATGAGCAAAGTTAAAGAAGCAGATGATCGATTTAAAAAATTCGGCACGGTAAGCTTTACCTCTATTACCAAAACCAATGATTTTGTCGACTACCTGGAAGACAATAAAGTCATGGGAACCCGCTGCAAAGATTGCGGGACGTCTTTCTTTCCGCCCCGGGCGGATTGCCATCAGTGTCTTGCCAGTAACACGGAATGGTTCGAAGTCAGCGGTAAGGGCAAACTCGTTACCTACAGCAAGCTGGAATATGCTCCCATCGGATTCCAGGACGATGTCCCCTACTGCATCGCTCTTGTGGATTATGGTGATTACAAGGTATTTGGCAGAATTTCCAATGACCTGTCGGAAGAAGACATCCAGGTGGGCATGGAGGTGCAAACTGTTGTCAACACGCTGCCGAACGGGCAGTTGAATTATGTTTTTACAAAAGCGTAAGGCGTGTTTGGTGTTTAGGGTTTAGTGTTTGGCATGCTACCTAAAAATTAAGCAGGACACCGAGTCATAAAGCAAAACACAAAACACCAAATACTAACCCGGACAAGCCGGGACCAATTAAGTATGATACCACGAAGATCACGAAGAACACAAAGAAGACCATTTTAGAATCGACTTCAAAGGAGCTTCGTGGACTTCGTGTCCTTCGTGGTTCAAAAACTAGTAGTGTAAAGGAACCAAAATCATGAGCGAATATAAGCATCTTAAAGTCGCAAAAGCTGACGGGGTTGCGCGGATTACATTTGATCGGCCGAAACACAATGTTTTAGATATTGAAATGATGAATGAACTCATTGCCGAGCTTAACGGGCTTGTCGCCGATGATGAACTCAAATGTCTGGTGCTGAATGGTGCAGGGGCCAGCTTTTGCGCGGGCGTTGAAGTGACCGATCATAAGCCTGAGATGGCCGCTAAAATGATCGAAACATTTAATCACATTTTTGAGCTTATCGATCAACTCCACGTACCCAGTATTGCTTCTGTACACGGCGCCTGTCTGGGTGGGGGCATGGAGGCTGCTATCGCCTGTGACATCATTGTGGCTGCCAAAAACGCCCTATTCGGCCAGCCGGAAATTAAACTCGGCTTTTTGCCGCCCTATGCGGCCGTACGCCTGCCCCACCTGGTGGGTCCTTCTAAAGCCGTGGAAATCTGCACGACCGGCAAGCGCTATAGCGCTGAAGAAGCCCGACAAATGGGAATGGTCTCATACGCCGTCGAAGATGATCAGCTGGCCGAAGCCACCGATAAACTCGTTAAGGAAATTCAATACAACAGCCCGCTCATCATTCGGCTTAACAAACAGGCAGTAAAAAAACACCTGGGTATGCCGTTGCCAAAAGCCATTGAAAGTGTCAGTAATCTGTTTCTGAACACCCTGATGAAAACAGAGGATGTGCTGGAAGGTATTAAAAGCTTCGAAGAAAAGCGCAAGCCGGTTTGGAAGAACAAATAGGATTTAAAATTGAAGATCGCCGATTGAATATTGAAAAGAAAAATGAGTTTTATTCCTTTAACAATATTCAATAGTCAATAGTCAATAGTCAATTAATACGGGGGTTTTTATGTCTCAAATTAATAAAATTGCGGTCATTGGCGCAGGTAATATGGGCAGCGGCATTGCTCAGAAGCTGGCCCAGGAAGGGCTCAACGTCGTTCTTTTGGATATCAGTGAAGAATTTGTCGAACGCGGCATTATTACCATCCGGCAAACGCTGAAAGAAGCGGTTGAGCGTAAGATTCTCAGTGCCGAACAGGTTCACGATATCCTGTCGCACATTATTGGCACCTGCGATTTTAAAATGGTGGCCAACGCCGATTTGGTTATAGAAGCGGTCTTCGAAGACAAGCAGGTTAAATACGATCTTTTTGAGAAACTGGATCGGATCTGCTCCGAGAAGACCATTTTGGCAACCAATACTTCCAGTTTTTACGTTCACGAATTTGCCGAAAAAACCTCCCGCCCGGACCGCTTTGTGGGACTGCATTATTTCTATCACCCGGCTAAAAATCGCCTTCTGGAAGTCATTCCCCATGAAAAGACCAGCGCCGAAACCCTGGAAAAATCACTTCTGGCAGCCAAGCTTCATGGTAAAACCGCCATCGTCGTAAAAGATGCGCCCGGCTTTGCCGTCAATCGCTTCTTTGTACCGTTTTTAAACGAGGCCGCCCGAATGCTGGAAGAAGGCGTGGCCGATATTCCCACCCTTGAAGAAGCCGCCAAACAGGCATTTAAGATCGGCATGGGCCCATTTGAGCTCATGAATGTCACCGGAATCCCCATCGCCGTGCACGCCTCAACCAGCCTGGGTAATGAACTGGGACCATTTTATGCCACTGCGGATATCCTAAAATCCCAGCTGGATAAAAATGAAAACTGGGATCTAAAAGGCGATGTCGATGAGGCCAAACTCCAGGCGGTTAAGGATCGATTTTACGGTGTATGTCTCGGGGTTGCGGCGGCCCTGGTGGATGAAGGTGTTGCTTCCATCGAAGACACGGATCGGGGTGCAAAAATAGGATTGCGCTGGCTAATGGGCCCCTTTGAAATCATGAATAAAATCGGCATTGAAAAAACCTACAAAGCGGTGGAGGCCATTACCCGAAAATACCCTGATTTCAAGATGCCTGAAATCCTCGCCAGGCAAATTGAGATCGGCAAACCGTTTACTTTCAATTTTGTGGATCTGGAAACCAAAGGCAATATCGCTTACCTCACCCTCAACCGTCCCGAAGCGATGAATGCCCTCAACGAAACGGTGGTAGCCCAGCTCACCCGGCGATTTGAAGAAGCCGAAAAAAACCCGGATGTCAAGGCCATCGTATTGCAGGGCGCCGGCAAGGCATTTGGAGCCGGAGCGGATATCAAGTATTTTGTCGACAAGATCAAAGCGGATCAAATTGCGGATATTGTAGAATTTACCCGCAAGGGCCACGAACTGCTCCTTAAAATGGAAAACTCAGACAAGCTGACCATTGCCCTGCTTGACGGTCTGTCTTTAGGCGGCGGCAGCGAGTTGGCCCTCGCCTGCCAGGTAATCGTTGCGACGCCGGCCGGATCCATGGGATTCCCTGAAACCGGCATCGGCATCTTTCCCGGTCTGGGCGGTATGCTGCGGATGGCGCGTCATGTCGGACCTGAGCTCGCCAAATACTATGTCTTTACCGGCACATCCCTCAGCGCAGAGGATGCTCAGACGCTGGGTATCGTTAACCGCCTGGTCGCACCGGCCGAAGTACCCTCCGCCATAAACGAGCTGGCATCAAAAGGAAAACCCGATAAATACCGGCCGCGTGAAATTCCTGAAAAATTTAAACTGCAGGCTCAGGTTTGCAGCAGCGAAAATGCGGCCCGGTTGCTGGCCGGAAAGCTGCCCGAGGGCGTGCCGGAGGAAATCGCAGCCAAAACGGCTAAAATCATCGGCTACAAAGCACCGCTGGCACTCAAGCTGGCCAATGAAATCATCGACCAGCAGATCGGACAATCAATGACCGCAGCAGTGGAAATTGAACTCGGGCGTGCGCAAGATCTTTTCAGCACTGCCGACGCCCTGGAAGGTCTTTCATCACTGGGCCGCAAAAAACCTGAATTTAAAGGCGCGTAACGGGTATGACACGTCAGGAGGAACTGACCCGCCAGGGGTGGGAAAGACAGGCAACCTATGATGAACCCCGTTTGTCGGAAATGGCTGATATGTACAGGGAAATCGGCCTGGAAGTTCATCTGGAGCCTTTTCATGCCGATGAAGAGCCGGGCTGCATCGGGTGTATGGAAATCACGCCGGAGCTGTATAAAACGATCTATACCCGCAAGAAGTCTTGATTGAGCGTCTCGCTCAGCGTCAGTTGTTAGTTGTCCGTTGTCCGTTGAAATTGTTTGAGGGCTCTGATAAAAATCATTGCGAAATCACAACGGACTACTGACAACGGACGACAAACTTCTACCAATGGGGTGATGCCACCACCAAAATAACCAGATCCGCTTCACCATTGTTCAAAAGGCTATGACTTGATCCGGTCGGTATCCAGGTTGCATCCCCCGGCCCGACCTCGCGCTTTTCATCATCCACGGCCATTTCACCGGAACCGGTCAGCACAAAATAGATTTCCTCCATGGGGTCTACATGCGCTTCGATTTTCTTTCCCGGTGCCAGGGTCGCAATCGCCAGGAAGCCAATTTCCTGTAATATTCGACGATCCAGTATCATCTGGGCAATCGCACCCCCATGGGCCAGATAGGTAGTTTCCATAACTGCTTTGTCCTTTACATTTCGGACAATCATAAAATTTTCCTTTCTAAAACCTAAACAATCTTGCGGCGGTTAACGCATTCAATCTGAATAAGGTATTCAATATTTTATCTTGACAGAAACTACAATGTAGCTTTAATGTAGCTAATCATAAGATTCAACAAGAAAATAGTATTTATCCGTTTTATTGACAGATTTTTAAAAAATAGCTAAAAATTCAGAGGAAATTCGAGCACCCATGCGTGCGTTTAAGCTCAAATAAAAAAATTAATAAACTGATTTAAATGAATCGATAAAGGATGGTGCCATGCACAAATTACTTACCGAAAACCCGGGTCAAAAAATGCTGCTTTTGGGTAATGAAGCCATTGCCAGGGGAGCGATCGAAGCGGGTGTTGCGGTTGCCAGTACCTATCCCGGCACACCGTCTTCTGAAATTTCTCTACAATTATTCCAGACATCCCAGGAAAGCGATCTGTATTTTGAATACAGCACCAATGAAAAGGTTGCCATGGAAGTGGCAGCTGCAGCGGCCAATTCCGGTGTGCGCAGCATGTGTGTGATGAAGCATGTGGGCGTAAATGTCGCAGCTGATGCGCTGATGACATTGGCCTACGTGGGCGTCAAAGGCGGGATGATCGTCCTTACCGCCGATGACCCCTATATGTTTTCCAGCCAGAATGAGCAGGACAATCGCTTTTATGCCAAACTTTCCGGGCTGCCCATGGTGGAACCATCATCCGTGGAAGAAGCCAAAGAAATGGTGGGATATGCTTTTGAAATTTCTGAAAAACTGCAGGAACCGGTCCTGTTTCGCACCACCACCCGCATCAACCACTCCTCCGCAATTGTTACTCTGGGGGAAATAAAGGCACCCAAAACCAAAGGCGATTTTGTCAAAGACCCCTTCAACCTGGTCACGATACCGGCGGTTTCCAGAAAGTTGCATGTTAAACTCCTGGAAAACATCGAAAAAGCCGAAGAATTCTCGGAAGCCTCGCAATATAATTTCATCAACGGCAATGGAAATTGGGGCCTCGTTTGCAACGGGGTCAGCTATAATTACGCATCAGACGCCGTCAAAGAGTTAGATATCGCTGATAAAGTCAGGCTGCTGCGGGTGGGATTTTCATACCCGATGCCCGAAAAAATAATTAAGGACTTTTTGAAAGCATGTGAAAAAGTACTGGTAATTGAAGAAGGCGAGCCGTATATGGAGGAAAAAGTTAAGGCCTTTGCGCAGGAAGAAGGCTTAACCCTGCCGATCCGCGGGAAAGCCAAAGACCTGTTTACCCGTCTTTACGAGTTCGACCCCGCACAGGTAAGAGAAAATATCGCCAGGTTTTTCGGAATACCGTATACGCCCGCCGCCAAACCGGATATTTCCGATGTGCCGGAGGTGCCTCAGCGACCGCCCAACCTGTGCGCCGGCTGCTCCCATCGCGCCACGTATTATGCGGTTAAAAAAGCGGCCGAAGGCCTCGACACCATTTACCCCACCGACATCGGGTGTTATACCCTCGGTGTGCTGCCGCCGCTTTCAACGGCAGATTTTCTCCTGTGCATGGGTTCCTCGGTCGGCACGGGATGCGGCTTTTCAATTGCCACCGATAAAAAAGTTATTTCCTTTATCGGAGATTCCACTTTTTTCCACTCCGGCATCCCCGGTCTGATCAACGCCGTTTTTAACAACCACAATTTTACCCTGATAATTCTGGACAACAGCATCACGGCGATGACCGGTCATCAACCCAATCCGGGCGTTGACATGAAAGATTTTAACCTGACAGGCTATGGCCGGGTATCTATTGAAAATGTCGTCCGGGCCATCGGCGTCCCGCATGTGGCAGTGATCAAACCCTATCGAGTGAACAAAAGTATCGAGGCGTTAAAGGAAGCCATCGATTTTAAAGGCGTTTCCGTAATCATTTCCAAAGAAGCATGTACCCTTTATGCCCAGAGTCTTAAAAAGACCAGGGGCAAGCCCTTTTACATTAGCGAAAAATGCAAAAATCACAGAGATTGCGTCAATGAGTTGGCCTGTCCGGCCTTTTACACCGAAGGCGAAAAGGTATACATTAATGCGGATCTGTGCACCGGTTGTGCCGTTTGCGCACAGATTTGCCCGGAAAAAGCAATCGTGCCGGTCCGGTCGAAAGAAAAGGCAAGTTCTTCGTGATGACAGGGTCATCACGAAAACTGGAATATTGGAGTGCTGGAGTAATGGAGTAATGGGGAAAAAAATTGAACTGGAGATTACACATTTTATCATCAATGCAATACTCCAACACTCCATCACTCCAGTACTCCAAGTGAGACATTGAAAGCTATTTAGAAACATATAATTACAAGTAGTTTTAACTCCACTAACTGAGAATTCAGGAACAAATTTATGGAAACAAAAAGACTGATCATCGTAGCCGTTGGGGGACAGGGAAACCTGCTGGCATCCAAAGTGCTGGGAGAGGCGGCTCTGCTGGCTGACATTCCAGTGCGCATGAGTGAAATCCATGGAATGGCCCAAAGGGGCGGCGTGGTTGAATCCGCGGTCGTATTTGGAGATGCAGACAGCACGATTATTTCAGATGGCGAAGCGGATTTGCTGCTGGGCTTCGAGCCGTCGGAAACACTGCGAGCGTTAAACAAATGCAATGCCGATACCGTGGTGATCACGAATACGGCACCGCTGCCGCCGTTCACGGTGGCCATCGGCAAGGGCACCTATCCTGATCTGGATGTACTCCAGAAGCTGATCTGCAATAAAACCGCCAAACTGATCGCATTTGATGCCCAGGCACTGGCAAAGCAGGCCGGAAACATCATGTCGCTGAACATGGTGTTACTGGGTTCGCTGATTCAGATCGGTATAATGCCGGTGTCGGCTGACAAGGTTAAAGAAGCCATTCGGACATCCACCAAAAAGGCCTTTGTCGATATCAATATCAAGGCCTTTGAACTGGGTTTTGAAGCTGCGGCCAAGGCTGCATAATTCTATAGAGATTTCATCGCAGGCAACAGTCGATCGACAGAATTGACATCGAATCGGACCCTGAGGCCTTAAGCCTTTAAAATAAAATTACAGCTTCTAGTTTTTCAAAAAGGAGGAAGATCATGCCCTGGAATGACAAGTTTGAATGCATGCCGGTGGAAGAGCTTAAAAAGTTTCAGTTAAAGAAATTAAAGGAAACTGTAAGCTGGGTATCTGAGAAGATCCCGTTTTATCAGAAAAAATTCAAAGAAATGGGCATTAAAGCCGGCGATATTAAAAGTCTGGAAGACGTCACCAAACTCCCGTTTACTGTAAAAAACGACTTAAGGGACAATTATCCCTTCGGCCTGTGTGCTGTCCCGTTGGAAGAAGTGGTCAGAGTGCATGCATCTTCAGGTACGACCGGTAAACCGATTACCGGGCCATATACCGCCGAGGACCTGGAACAATGGATTGAATGCATGGCTCGTAACCTCTGGGCGGCCGGGGTGCGCAAAGAAGATGTGGTCCAGAATGCCTATGGGCATGGCCTATTTACCGGCGGGCTGGGCTTTCACCAGGGAGCGACCAAAATCGGCTGTACGCTGGTACCCACCGGCGCCGGTATGACCGAACGGCAGATTACCATCATGCAGGATTTTAAGTCAAATGTTCTGTTCTGCACACCGTCGTACGCCCTGACAATTGCCGAACGCGCTGAAGAAATGAAGGTCGATATTAAAAAACTCCCGTTACGGGTGGGGGTGTTCGGTGCTGAACCCTGGACAGTGGCCATGCGGCAGGAAATCGAGGAACGCATGGGAATTAAAGCCATGGAAGCCTATGGCTTAACCGAGCTGTGCGGGCCCGGTGTGGCGTATGACGCCGGCGATCAAAACGGCCTTTATATCAACGAAGATCTTTTTCTGCCAGAAATCGTGGACCCGCAGACCCTGGAGCCTCTGCCGGAGGGCGAAAAAGGAGAACTGATTTTTACGTCATTGCAGCGACGCGCTATGCCCATGATTCGCTACCGCACCAAAGACATCACCCAGCTGTGGCGTGAGCCCGGATATGAAGGCCGAACCTTTATTCGTATGGACAAAATCTACGGTCGCTCGGACGACATGCTCATTATCAGCGGTGTAAACGTCTTTCCTTCGCAAATCGAAGCGCTCCTTCTGGAAATTGAAGAGGTCGAACCCCAATATCGATTGGTGGTGAGCAAAAAAGGGTATCTGGACCAGCTCAAGGTTCAGGTGGAAGCCAAAAAAGAAGTTTACGAAGCCGGTGAAGACCGCCGCCATGAAATCGAAGGCAAAATCGCGGCCCATATCAAAGGCATGATGGGGATCGGCGTTGGGGTAGAATTGGTGGATATGAAATCCATCGCGCGCAGCGAAGGTAAAGCCCTGCGCGTAATTGACGAACGCCCCAAGCAAGAGCGGTAAGCAATCGTCTTAATCCTGCAGTCAGGCCAGATCAAACCAAATATAAACAAATTAGCTTGTGGTAGCTCTTGGAAGTGACTAAATTGACTAAAGTTGAAAGTGCCTAAAGTTAAGGCATTCTGTCTATTCTAAAATGAAAATTGCTTCCTTCCTTTAACTTTAGATCACTTTAGATCATTTCTCACTTTAGTTCACTTCAAACAGTGGGGAGGTAAAATATGAGTGATGCGTCCAGTTTTAGTCCCCAATCATTCGCGGTGGTCGGCGCAGGTCCGGTGGGATGCATTGTCGCCTGCTTTCTGGCCAAGGGCGGTTATGAGGTAACCCTTTGTGATGTAATCCCGGACTTGCTGACGCCGGCGTTGGACCCCGGAATCATTCTGGAAGGCGCCGAAAATATGCAGCACAAAGTTTCCCGAACATGCACCCATGTTGATGAATTGGCAGACGTTAACCCGGACGTGATCTTCATCACTGTCAAAGCCAATGCCTTGCCATTGATCGCTTCGGCCATCGAGGGCTTTCACAAAGAGGGCATGGCGATTGTCAGCTGGCAAAATGGAATTGATACTGAACTGGAGCTGGCGAAAATACTGGGCAAGACCTATGTGATGCGGGCGGTCGTCAATTATGGCTGCGGGTTGGTTGGACCGGCTCACGTCAGGATACCATTTCACCATCCACCACATTACATCCAGGAGCTTGATCCGGAATCGCAAGACGCGGCGGTAGCCATTGCCCAGGTGTTGAGCAAATGCGACCTCACAACCGAACACATCGATAACATTATTTCAATGGTCTGGCGTAAGAGCGTTATGAACGCCTGCATGAATCCCGTATGTGCGGTAACCGGTCTGACAATGTCGCGCGCCATGAACGATCCGATTGTTTTTCAGATTGTGGATGCCCTGGTAAAAGAATGTATCCAGGTAGCGCGCTCAAATGAAATTGATCTGGGGTGGGATTTTTATACCCATGCAATGGAATACATGGGAAATGCCGGCGACCACAAGCCCTCTATGTTGATGGATATCGAAGCCTCTCGCCGCACTGAAATAGATTACATCAACGGCAAGTTTATAGAATACGGTGAACGAACGGGAACCGCTACGCCGTATAATCGCACGCTGAGCGCTTTGGTAAAAGGATTAGAGTCAAAATA
>JAUVTR010000119.1 GCA_030601425.1 Desulfobacterales bacterium | reverse complement strand
ATATTTCCGATTGAATATTGAATATTTAAGGAATTCTTTCATTTTTAAAAAAGCGATCATAAAAATGACGAAGCGACACGCGGCGCAAGCGCCTGCGCTGCGCGAGCGACATCCACAAATATTCAATTGTCAATATTCAATTGTCAATTCCGGTTGTCCGGGTTAGATTTCATCCGAAAAAAAGCTGGCTTTATAGAATTGGCGATTTAAACGCGCAATGTTGATGATGGACAGCTCTTTGGGGCATGCATTTTCGCATTCGCGGTGGTTGGAGCAGTTCCCAAAGCCGCAGTCATCCATCGTTTTAACCATATTTAGGACGCGCCTGACCGCTTCCGGTTTGCCCTGGGGTAACAATGCCAGTTGAGAAATCTTGCCACTGACAAAAAGCATGGCCGATGCGCTGGGGCAGGCGGCTACGCAGGCGCCGCATCCGATACAGGCTGCGGCATCCATAGCTTTTTCAGCAACTTCCTGTGATATGGGAATCGCATTGCCATCCGGCGCTCCCCCGGTATTGACGGATATATATCCGCCGGCCTGGATGATTTTATCAAACGTGCTGCGGTCCACTACCAGATCTTTGATGACCTTAAACGCCCGGGCGCGGAACGGCTCCACCACAAGGGTGTCACCGTCTGAGAATTTTCGCATGTGAAGCTGGCAGAGTGTGGTTGCTTTTTGCGGACCATGGGCCTGACCGTCGACCACGGCACCGCATGTGCCGCAAATTCCTTCGCGACAATCATTGTCAAATGCAATCGGTTCTTTGCCTTCCAGGGTCAGCTGCTCGTTGACCGTATCCAGCATTTCAATAAAGGACATATGAACCGATAGGTTTGGGACGGCAATCGTCTCAAAACGGCCTTTATCTTCAGGCCCTTGTTGACGCCAGACTTTCAGGGTTACGTTAATCGTTTTCGGCAATTTTTTCACTTGTAACTCCTTTGGGACAACTCCACATTTTCAAAAACCAATGGTTCCTTATGAAATTTCGGCATCTTATCGTAACCATCATATTCCCAGACTGAAACATGCGTAAAGTTTTCATCATCCCGTAAGGCTTCGCCTTCTTCTGTTTGAGATTCTTCGCGAAAATGACCGCCGCTCGACTCGGTGCGATCCAGGGCATCCTGAATCATCAGTTCGGCGAATTCAAGGCTGTCGTCCTGACGGCCGGCCTTTTCCAGGCTTTTATTATAATCTTTATCGGTACCGGGCACCAACACGTTTTCCGAAAATTCAGCGCGCAGATCTTGAATCAGCTTGATGGCTTTTTTCAGCCCCTTGTCGTTGCGCGTCATGCCGCAATAATTCCACATGATTTGTCCCAGCGCCCGGGCGAAGCTGTCGACGGTGCGTTTGCCTTTAATGGACATTAGCTTGGTGATGCCTTTATTTGCCGATTGAGTGGCTTCTTTAAACGCCGCGTGGTCAGTAGTCACCGATGATAGCTGCGTTCCGGCAAAATATCCACCGAGGGTATAGGGGATGATAAAATAGCCGTCGGCCAATCCCTGCATCAGGGCGCTGGCTCCCAGACGATTGGCTCCGTGATCGGAAAAATTGGCTTCTCCCAGGACAAATAATCCCGGAATCGTGCTCATCAGGTTGTAGTCGACCCACAAACCACCCATAGTGTAATGCGACGCAGGATAAATCATCATCGGCTTTTCATAAGGAGAATCATCGGTGATGAGTTCATACATGTCAAAAAGATTACCGTATTTTTTGGCGATGATTTCCTTGCCGTCGCGTTTGATGGCATCGGCAAAGTCCAGATACACCGCACAGCGGGTCAGCCCCACGCCCTTGCCGGCATCGCACTGGGCTTTGGCCGCACGCGAGGCCACATCCCGGGGCACCAGGTTTCCGAAGCTGGGGTATTTTTGTTCCAGATAATAATCCCGATCTTCTTTGGGAATATCCTGGGGATCTCTGATGTCGCCGGAATTGTGCGGTACCCAAACACGACCGTCGTTTCTGAGGCTTTCACTCATCAAGGTCAGTTTGGATTGATGATCGCCTGTGTGCGGAATACAGGTCGGATGGATCTGGGTAAAACAGGGATTGGCAAACATGGCCCCTTTTTTATAGGCGCGAAAACCGGCGCCGACATTTGAAGATTCGGCATTGGTAGAAAGATAATAAATATTGCCATAACCCCCGGTGGACAGCACCACCGCATGGGCGGTGTGACTTTCCAGCTCGCCGTTGATCAAATTCCGAACAACAATGCCGCGGGCCTGCCCGTTAACGATTACCAGATCCAGCATTTCGCGTCGTGGAAATAATGTGACCCTGCCGGCGGCCGCTTGACGCATCAAAGCGCTGTAAGCACCCAGCAACAGCTGTTGTCCGGTCTGCCCCCGGGCATAAAACGTCCTGGCAACCTGGGAACCTCCAAAAGAACGGTTGGCCAGCAAGCCGCCATAATCCCTGGCAAACGGAATCCCCTGGGCGACGCAGTGATCGATAATATTGTTGCTCAGCTGGGCCAGGCGGTAAACATTGGCTTCACGCGCCCGGAAATCGCCTCCTTTAATTGTATCGTAGAACAGACGCCAGACACTGTCGCCCTCATTGGTGTAATTTTTTGCGGCGTTGGTCCCTCCCTGGGCGGCAATGCTGTGCGCACGCCGGGGTGAATCCTGAATGCAGAAGGTTTTGACGTGATATCCGAGCTCCGCCAGACTGGCGGAGGCCGAACCGCCTGCCAGACCGGTACCGACCACGATGATTTCAAAGTTTCGTTTGTTGGCCGGGTTGACCAGCTTCAATTCGAAACGGTGTCGGTCCCATTTCTCGGTCAGCGGTCCTGCAGGGATATTGGCTTCAAGCGGCATCGTGTTTCCCTTTCATCGGAAGTTATCTGTTATTCGTTATCCAACAGACCAGATATAGATTGGCAGTAGGCCAAAGCCAAGTCCGAATATCAGGCTCACAACTATACTCAGCACCATAATCACCGGCATGTACCTGGGGTGATTGGCACCAACTGTCTGAAAGGCACTCCAAAACCCATGTCGGATATGCAATGCCAGTACAATCATCGCAAACGCGTAAACAATTATATAGATCGGACTGGCAAAAGCCGCAGAAACAATCTCAAAAATCGTCTGATGGCTCTTGTCTACAAAGCTGAAATTGATCAGGTGAAAAATAACAAATGCCAGAAGAATAAACCCTGTATAAGGCATCAAAGAGGAGCTCAATGTGCGTCCCCCCGCACTTCTGTCGATTTTATAAGGCACAGATCTTGCTTTAAAATTCTGAACAAAAAGTATGATGCCCGTGGCAACGTGAATGATCGCGAAAGCCAGCAACCCCAATTCGAATACAATCAAAATCGGACCCAGCGAGTGGAGCTTTTGAGCATATGCATTGAATGCGGTACCACCTTTATAAAGCGTAAGGTTGCCGGCCAGGTGCACACACAAAAAGCCGAAGAAGCCCAGGCCGGTAATCGCCACCAACAGTTTTTTACCGATGGATGAGTAAAAGGTGCGTATCAGCCAGCTCATAATTACCTCCAATGTATACATTTACCGACATAAGTGTATACTTTTACACACAAATTTTAATCCGTGAAAAGTTGTATTCCTAATAATTTCTTCAATCAGTGTCAACATAATTGTTAAACCACCAATCGTCCCGATTGGTCTTCATAATACTCTGGGCTATTTTTTTCGCAATTTCTGTTTTTAATCGATTGAGCACAGGCGGCAGCCACTTATTAGGGGGGGCATACCCGATATCAGATAAGTATTTTAACTCCAGAATTAGAGAAAGCTGGTCTGCATCATGGGCCAATTTGGCTTCGGGTGAGCTGCCTTCATTGAACTCATCAATAAGGCCGGCAATTGACGACCCAAAGGGGAGGCCTTCAGTGGTGTCTTTGACCGCTTTAGCCTCGTTTGCCGTGACGTATGTTTTATGTACTGTATTCAGATCACCGATCCGGGCTTCGGGAAGATCATGCACCAGGCACATGGTGATCAATTTGAGTGCGTCGACAGTCGGTTCTATCTGAGACATCACATAGGCGATAAATGTTGTACTAAAAGAATGTTCCGCAATGGATTCTTTGCCGGAACCGAGAAAGTGAAACCCTGAGCGGGGAATTTCTTTGAGCATTTTAGCCTCAAAGAGCAAATTGGCAATATTCTTCATAATAATTCCTTTGTGAACTAATTTTGTTTAACAGGTGCTGATAGCCAATACCAGATTTTTTTCATTTATGGAACCCGCTAAACGCAACCCAAAATTTTATCCCATACAAACAAACCCAAACATGTTGACACTCTATTTATTTTCATTATACTTTAAAGACTTTAGCCAGAATAATGTCATTTCAACATATTTTTACCGCAACAATTTGGCTTCTGTTAACTGATTTTTTTCTTATTAACCTAAACCAAAATTCTGAAATGGAGAGATTTTTATGGGTATTGCTCAGCTTGATATCGTCCATATGATCAGTAATGCCGGGCCCATGGTCCAGTTTGTAATGCTGCTGTTGCTATTTTTTTCAATTATGTCCTGGGCAATCATTCTCATTAAATATCGCTACATCAGAAAAGCATATAAGGAATCGGCAGAGTTTACCGATTTTTTCTGGAAAAGCCGGGATCTGTCCAATGCTTTTGCTAAAGCCAAGCAGCTTCACGGAAGTCCGCTGGCACGAATTTTCAGGATCGGTTATGTGGAACTAAAGAAGATGAGCCAGTCTGCCGCTCCCGCTAGTCCGCCGCTGAATAAACCGGCCGGCAACCAAACGATGTCCCTGGATGCCAGATTTACCGGAACGGACAACATCAAGCGTGCGTTACGCCGGGCCATTACAACAGAGATGACGCGAATGACCCAGATGGTTCCTTTTTTGGCAACAACCGGAAATACAGCGCCGTTTATTGGTTTGTTTGGCACGGTCTGGGGAATTATGAATTCGTTTGTGGGCATTGCTAAAATGGGCTCTGCCAACCTTGCGGTTGTGGCACCCGGTATTTCGGAAGCGCTGGTCGCAACTGCTGCCGGTCTGGCCGCTGCCATTCCGGCGGTCATCGCCTTTAATTTTTTTATGAGTAAAATACGCGTAGTTGAATCTGAACTGCAAAGCTTCTCAGCGGATTTTCTAAACATCATCGAGCGTGATATCCTGCGCACAGAGAGGAGAAGATCATGACCCCCGGCGGAAATAGTAGCCAGCTCATGTCCGATATCAACGTGACGCCGTTTGTTGATGTTATGCTGGTTCTTTTAATTATTTTTATGGTGACCGCACCGATGATGATGCAAGGCGTGGATGTATCGCTGCCCGAAGCCACTGCCGAACCCCTGGAATCCGAAAAAGAGCATCTGATCATCACCATCGATACCCAAAATCAAGTTTTCATAAATGACTTTCAGGTGACCATCGATTTTCTCGGGGAAAAGCTAAAAAAAATTCTGGAAGGTCGATCCGATCGGGAAGTATTTTTAAAAGCGGATAAAGACATCTCCTATGGCACGGTGGTTCATGTCATGGCTGAAATCAAGAGCGCCGGAGTGGAAAAATTGGGCATGGTCACCGAGCCAGAGGCCTTTGAAAAAGAAGGCAAAAAGAAAAAGCCAACATCTAAAAAATAATGAAGGATAGCAAACTTGCTTACGCCAAACGATACCATGGGAAAGATACCCATCCCCAATCGATGGTATTTCCTTTTGGTGTCTCTTTTCTTTTTCATTTGGTGATCATGGGAGCGTTAATTTTTATGCCGGACTTCGGTTCCGGCCCAAGGTTTCGAGCCGGGGTGGTAAATGTCAGGCTTGTTTCCTTACCATCGTCCGGTCCGGATTCCGGTGGACCGCCTGCCGTGGCAGTAAAGGCCAAACCGGTTGAAAAGAAGCCTCCGCAAAAGCCAGCTGTTAAGGTCCCGAAACCCAAGCCGGTTCCGGTTGTCAAAAAGCCTCCCAAAGCTGTATCCCTGGCACCCAAAAAGGAAAAAATTAAAAAATCGCTGAAGAAAAAGACCCTTGATCGCGAAAAAATTATCGACAGTGCCATCGAGCGCATTGAAAAAAAAGTTGAAAAAACCAAAACCGATTCGGTGGCCGCGGCCATTGATCGCTTGAAACGTCAGGTTGGTGACGCCGAATCTCAAGTTAGAGAAGGCTCAGGAGGTGCATCCGGCAAAGCCGGTGGCGGCCAGGCAGGTCCGATAGGGGCTTTCGGGACAGGTGGCGCACGGGTGCAAGAATCTATTTTGATTTATCAGGCTGAAATTCAGTACCAAATCCAAAAAAATTGGGCTTTTTCACAGCAACTCGCCGGCGAAAATACCGAGCTGGAAGCTGTCTTGGCCATTAAGATCTTGCGCAACGGCGAAATAGAGGATATCTGGTTTGACAAAAAATCCGGCAACGCGTATTTAGACGACTCTGCTTATAAAGCTCTTGTCAAATCGAACCCATTACCCCCGCTTCCGAAAGATTATATGCGTCCCGATTATAAAATCGGTTTACGATTTGGTCCGAAGGGATTAAAAAACGAATAGGTTCGAGTTTCGCAAAAAAGGCAGTTATTCGGACTGAACATTTAAACACAACAAAGGCTTTTTTATGATGCAGATTTTGGGTGATTCATGTGGTCAGGGGTCTTTTAAGATCAGAAGAATAAAGCTTTACATCTTTGTTATTGGCGTTATCTTAGTTACATTCGGACCGGCGATGAGTTGGGCTGAATATGACGTTATCGATATCACCAAGCCGTTTTTGCGCAAAATTCCTTTAGCAATTCCGTTATTTAAAAATACGTCCGGATCTGCTGAAGAAAAGCAGTTATCAGAAACGGCAGCCGATTTTCTTTCCGATACACTCGATTTTACAGGCTATTTTAAAATTCTTGAGCGCGGCGCATTTCTTTTCGATCCGGAAAAAAATGGCGTTACGCTGGCAAATATAAATTTTCAAAACTGGACCGTGGTTGGCGCTGAGTTTTTGATAACCGGCTATTATGAGGTGAATAATGACCGGATTTCTCTTGAACTTCGCCTCTTTGATACGTTTAAAGCCCGTCGAGTTCTTGGCAAAAAGTACGCAGGCAGCAAATCGAATCAGCGAAGTATCATTCTTCGATTTTGCAGCGATGTAATTCATTATCTAACAGGCAGTAGAGGAATTTTTGGAAGCAAAATTGCATTTATCTCTAATGGTACCGGAAATAAGGAGATCTATACCAGTGCGTTTGATGGATATAATCCCAGGCGTTTAACCAACAATAATGCAATCACGCTTTTTCCGGCCTGGTCAACTGACGGAAAATGGATGGCGTTTACTTCTTTTAAAGCCGGCAACCCCGATCTGTACATAAGAAATCTGAAACAGGGCCAGGAGACAAAAGTTTCTAGACAAGGAATTAATAGTACACCCGCTTGGGTTCCGGGAAAATTCGAGCTGGCCGCAACAATGTCGTTTTCAGGTGATTCAGAAATTTATCTGTTGACTGGTTCAGGTAAAATTATTAAAAGATTAACTAAGAGTCACGGAATCGATACAACGCCGACTTGGTCGCCGGACGGCAAAAAGATAGCTTTTGAGTCCGCGCGTTCCGGCAGTGCCCAGATTTATATCAAAGATCTAGTCTCCGGCAAAGTCCGAAGGCTTACTTATGAAGGGCGCAAGAATACGCAGGCCAGTTGGTCCCCGCGGGGAGATAAAATTGCCTATACCTCAGAAATGAGCGGGGGAAATAATATTTTTGTAATCGGACTAGACGGACAGGACCCGGTGCAGCTGACATATGATTCCGGGAATAATGAAGCAGCTTCCTGGTCCCCGGACGCCAGTCTAATTGCTTTTAGCTCAAACCGCGATGGACCGAATAGAATTTATGTGATGACGGCTTATGGAACCGACCAGCGGCGTTTACTTGTTCTGGCCGGTGAGCAGACTAAGCCCAAGTGGTCAACGAATTATCTAAATAATTAAGTGATGTTCGAATGTGAAAGGAGGAGAAAAATGCAAAAGAAGATGTGGTTAATGATAGCGCTGTTGCTGGTGGTTCCCGGGTTGCTGTTCACGCTTGGCTGTCAAAAGAAAACAGTGAGTCAGGCAAAAGCCCCTGTTGAAAAGGCACCTGCAAAGGCACCGGAAAAGGCCGAAGCTCCGGCAGTCGTAGTCACGCCGTCGGATACAACCGGGATGATTATGCAGGAGGATATTTATTTTGACTTCGATAAATCGAGCCTTACCTCTGCCGCACAGGACAACTTGATGAGAAAAGCCGCATGGCTGCGGGCCAATCCCGATGTCACCGTGACCGTTGAAGGCCATTGTGATGAGCGCGGCACCAACGAGTATAACCTCGCGCTTGGGGACCGACGTGCTGATAGTTCAAAAGCATTTCTGGTGGATCTGGGCATACCGGCTTCGCGGTTAACGACGATCAGTTACGGTGAAGAACGCCCGGTATGTGGCCAGAAAGACGAGGAATGCTGGGCAAAAAACAGGCGGGCTAACTTTGTTGTAAACTAGGCTAATTTGGTATCCGGAAAAAAGCTTTTTGTCTGCCATAAAGCAGATAGAGTTGAGCGATGATACCAATTTTTGATACGCTCATGATAAACAGCAAGCGCAAAGCAGATTATGCGCTTGCTGTTTATCGTGTCAACGCCCGCCTTGACGGCGGGTGTTTTTTTTTAAAAACACCCTTATAAAGACAAGACGACAAAAAGCAAATATGAAAAAATTCATTATATATAAATTTCTTATCGTATGCCTGATGGGTATTTGGGGATGTGCCACTCAAACCGATGTAAACACAATTGACAATCGCCTTTCCGAAATGGAATTGCGCGATGCAGAACTACGCAGGCAAAGGCAGGCACTTAAATCCGATATTGAAGGTCGCAACCAGGCATTGCGCAAACAATCCGCCGGGTTGCGTGCCATACTTGAAGAGATGAATGAAGAAATTCGGATTCTAAGCGGCAGACTCGAGGAAATGGAATATTCGCTGAAAAAGCAACAAGGCAAGACAGGGGAAATAGAGAAACAAAGAGAAGAAAAGTTGAACCGTCTTGCGGAACGCACGGATCAAAATTCAGAGAAAATACTTCAAATGGAGCAATATCTAAATCTAGAATCTACGAAGAAGCCGGTGGCTGCGGTAACTCCAGGCGTTTCAGCAAAAAAACCGCTATCGGAAGACGAAGTTTATCGATCTGCCAAACAAGCATTTGATCAGGGCGACTCTGAAGCGGCCCGCAAGGGTTTTCAAGAATTCATTAAGCGTTATCCAGATTCAAAAAATGCAGATAACGCTCAATTTTGGATCGGCGAGATTTACTATCGTGAAAAATGGTATGAAAAAGCCATTCTGGAGTATCAGAATGTTATTGAAAAATACCCGCAAGGCAACAAGGTTCCAGCTGCTCTTTTGAAACAGGGTTTGGCGTTTTCCAATATTGGCGATCAGGCAAACTCTAAGCTGATTTTAGAAGAACTCAATCGAAAATATCCCAAAAGCAACGAAGCCAAGATTGCCGCTGAGAAGTTAAAGACATTGAAATGAGCCTGAAACGAGAATGGTTAAGATCATTGGCATAGATCCCGGCCTCGCGGCTACCGGTATCGGAATTGTCAGAGGGTTTGGGACAAAGATTGATAGCTATTCTTTCGGCAGTATTCATACTTCCAAAAACACTTCTTTTCCAAGCCGTCTCGATAAGATTTTTTCAAAACTTCTCCAGCTGCTGGAGAGTGAAAATCCGGATTTGATGGTCATTGAGGATGTATATTTCCTGAACAGATATCCAAAGTCGGGAATTATATTGGGACAGGTGACCGGTGTTATCCAGTTGGCCGGATTTCGTGCGTCGGTACCAGCCATCGCGGTGCCTGTTAGAGAGGCCAAACAAATTCTGACCGGAAACGGCAATGCCGATAAAAAACAACTAGAAAAGGCGGTGCGACATCAATTAAACCATAAGCTTCCCATCAAGCCCGTGCACGCATCTGACGCAATGGGTCTGGCGCTTATCGGGTTGTACCGGTACCAGGATAAAATTAGGATGAACACAAATAGAATATGACAGCGGAGCAATTACGTGATCGGTTATATCGAGGGTAAAATTCTGAAAATAGAAGATGAACGGTTGTTGGTGCTCGCGAATCAGGTTGGGTATGAAATTTTGCTTCCCGCTTTTGTCATGGAAAAGATAGTCGCCAATA
>JAUVTR010000212.1 GCA_030601425.1 Desulfobacterales bacterium | reverse complement strand
GTGCTACCCGCCTTTTTCTACCACAATATATAGTAGGTCATATAAAATGACATAAAAATGACAATCACGGAAAAAATAGCTTGTTTTCTGTCTATTCTTTCTATAGTATATACAGCCGGTTTCAAATAAAATCAGTAACTTAAATAATTACCGGTGGTTGCGAAATAGCCTCTCAGCAGTCTGGCAGTCATGAGGTCGTCGGTTCGATCCCGTCCAGCTCCACCACCCATTCGACAAAAAGGGTTAGTCGATGACTAACCTTTTTTTCTTGGTTGTAAAACTGTTTCTAATAACATTCTCGTTTAAAGCAAGTCAAACTGAAAAATCAGTTGCTCCAGGTTTATTAGGGAACCCATAAAGTAAAGAACCGGCTTTTACCTTTTTGAGTCGGCATCAATCGGGATGCTGAAGATCATGCAAGCCCTTTTGCTTGACATCATCAGGTGATTGGCATAAAAATCGGGATCTAATTTTAACCGCGTGCTGAAATCTCAAAACGAATTGATGCACCCGGTTTGAAAACAACCCATAATTTTCTGGCACCGGGACAATGATCGCAAAACGATATATTTTTTTTCCGGTTTTAGCCTTGATCGGGGTTGTGGTGGTGCTTGGGGTCATCGTCATTCGATCGGCAAACTCACCCGATCGCGAACGGACCGGGGAAACCGAACCGCTGGTGAGTTTAAAGCCAACGCAAACAACACTGGCGCATTTGTATTTTTCGGACCAGGAGAATCAATTTTTAATAGCCGAAGCGCGCAGCCTGAAACACCCTGAAAATCCTGCCTTTTTTGCCAAAAGTATTGTTGAAGCCTTGATAAAAGGTCCGCAGCGGGGATTGGTGCGCACCATCCCGCAGAACACTAAAATTCGGGCAATTTATGTCACACAGGAAGGCATCTGCTATGTGGACCTGACCTCTAAGATTGCAGACCAACACCCAGGCGGTATAAAATCCGAGCTACTTACCGTCTATTCAATTGTTAACTCGGTCGTGTTAAACGTGCCGGAAGTAGAAGCGGTTAAAATTCTAATCAACGGGAGTGAATCAACGACCCTGGCGGGTCATATCGATTTACAGGTTCCGGTAAAGGCAAACATGTTGTTGATACGATGAGTGCAAACGTAAAAATCGAAAATGTACGCAACATCGGCATTATTGCTCATATTGATGCCGGCAAGACGACAGTAACGGAGCGGATCCTTTATTACACCGGCCGTTCACATAGGATCGGTGAGGTTCATAATGGAGAGGCTGTGATGGATTGGATGCCCGACGAGCAGGAGCGGGGCATTACAATTACATCTGCCGTCACCACCTGCCAATGGAACAATACGGAAATCCACATTATTGATACTCCCGGGCATGTTGATTTTACCATTGAGGTTGAACGATCGTTAAGGGTGTTGGATGGCTCCATCGGCGTTTTCAGTGCCGTGGAAGGTGTGGAACCGCAGTCTGAAACCGTGTGGCGTCAAGCGGACAAATATAAGGTTCCAAAAATCGCTTTTATCAATAAATTGGATCGTGTTGGAGCAGATTTTTTGGGCACGGTTGAGATGATGAAAGAACGTCTCAATACCCATCCCCTTATAGTTCAGCTCCCATGCGGTATGGAAGATGACTTCCAGGCCATTATTGATTTGATCCGATGGAAGCAGATTGTTTGGGATGATGAGACCCTGGGAGCAACGTTTGAAGCCCGCGAGATCCCATCGAAATTTATCGCTGCCGCAGAAGAATACCGCGAGAAACTGATTGAAATTGTTGCCGAGTATGACGATGACCTCATGGAAGCCTATCTTGCGGAAACAACGATCGATACACCCAAATTGTTGGCTGCCATACGCAAAGCCACCATTGATCAAAAGCTGGTCCCGGTTCTGTGCGGTGCCGCCTTAAAAAATAAAGGCATCCAGCCCTTGCTCGATGCCATTGGGCAATTTTTACCAAGCCCGGTTGACGTCCCACCGATCGAAGGAAGCCATCCTGAATCCGGCGAGATCATTCACTGCAGGCCCAAAGATTCCGATCCGTTAGCGGCACTGATCTTTAAAGTAGCGATGATGGAAGGCCGTAAATTATCGTTTGTCAGGATTTACAGCGGACAGCTAAAAATCGGCAGTGAGGTATTTAATCCGGGGCGCAATCAAAAAGAAAAAATTGCCCGCATATTGAATATGCATGCCAACCGACGGGAACGCGTGGACCGAGCAGGTGCGGGAAGCATTGTGGGCGTGGTGGGTTTAAAGGAATCTTCAACGGGCGAAACCTTATGCACGCGCGAACATCCGATCTTGCTCGAAAAGATCGAGTTTTATGAACCGGTTATATCCATCGCCGTGGAACCCAAAACCAATGCAGATCAGGAAAAAATAGATGAGGTGCTGACCAAATTCATGGCCGAAGACCCTACGCTTACCGCACGAAATGATGAAGATACCGGGCAAACGATCCTATCAGGGATGGGAGAACTGCATCTGGAGATCATTATCAGCCGCATGCAACGTGAGTTTAGAACCCAGGTGAATGTTGGGAAGCCCCAGGTCGTTTACCGGGAAACCATTGAAACGGTATCAAAGACCTCGGCCACATTTGATAAGGAGATCAGCGGCCAGCGTCATTTCGGGGAAGTTGAATTAAGCCTGGCACCGTTGCCCCGGGGGACCGGGAAAAAATTCATGGCTAAAATTTCAGACGACGACCTGCCGCCTGCGTTCATCGCTACCGTTGAAAAAGGGGTGATGGAATCTTTGGAAAGCGGAACGCTGATGGGATATCCGGTGGTTGACGTCGAAGTCAGACTTACCGCTGCGACCTACAAAGAGTCCCTGGGGACCGAACTTGCCTACACCGTCAGTGCATCGATGGCATGCCAGGAAGCTCTGTCCAAGGGAAATCCGTTTTTGCTGGAACCGATCATGACGGTGGAGATCTTTGTCCCGGAATCTTTTACAGGGGATGTTATCGGTGATTTAAATGCCAGAGGCGGTAAAATTGAATCCATAGAACACAAAGGTGGGGCCCAGGTTATCAGTGCAATCGTACCGCTGTCACAAATGTTCGGCTATTCGACTTCCCTTCGGTCTGCAACCCAAGGCCGCGGAACCTTTTCAATGCAGTTTTCTCATTTTGACCGCAGCTAAAACCCCTTGCGCTACCATGGTAAGCCAATCTGTCCGCTGGGCGACAGGTGGTGGCCGTTTGTTTCTATCCTGATTTTTTCTTTGCCAATGTGTCCTGCAGCTTCTTTAGAGCCTCTTCAATTTTTACTATCTTTTCAGCATCTTTGGCATATTTCAGCGCACGCTGTAACTGCAGGACAGCCGTCCGGTAGTCTCTTTTTCTACTGTGAAAGACTGCAAGATAATAATGGGCGTCTGCTAAATTGCCCTGTTTGCCCAGGCTTTGACCCAGGAAGTAGTAAGCTTGCGTATAATTGGGATTTTTTTTAACAGTATCCAATAAAAGAGCCGAAGCGTCATCAAATGCCCCAAGCTCTAACTGCGTCTGCCCAAGAAAGAGGCTGCATTCCGCATCATCGGGAATCATATTGTGGGCTGTTTTTAACATTGTTAAGGCTTGCTGAAACTGCCCGTCTAAGAAATAAACTCGACCGATATCCCTTAATAGGTAAGGATCAAACGCTCGTTTTTCTAATACCATTCTTAGCTGGTCAATGGCTTCCTCCCGTCGGCCAATTCGGGCCAGAATGAGACCGTAGCGGTAACGCGCTAACGGATCTGACGGATGATCCTTCACGGCGGTTTCGGTTTTTCTTAAGACCAGATTCTCATCACCATACTGGGTGATCAGATAGGTGAGGATTCTTTCAAATTCGCCGGAGGACTTTTGGGATTTCGGTTTGGATGTTTTGGGAGCGCTTGCAAGCTGGCCATCAATATAGGCAATACGCTCATCGATCGCCGGATGGGTCATCAAATAGGTCGGAACCAGCTTCGAGTCGTACCACTGCTTGGCGCGCATCTTTTTTAAAATTTTGAGCAGGCCTTCGCCGCCATAACCGGCATTATCCAAATAAATCAGCCCCAGCTGGTCGGCCTGCATTTCGTTTTCGCGGCTATAGGACAGCTCAGCGGTTGCAGCAGCGGCCTGCGAACCTTGCATCACCGCCTGTGAAGCGTCTCCTCCCGCACCGGCCACGCCCATCAGCACACCGGCAGCCATCCCCGCCATGCGGGCCCACCCAATTTTTTTTGACCTTTCGATTTTTTGGGAAATATGGCGTGCATTGACATGCGCAATTTCATGCCCCAGAATACCAGCCAGCTCCTCTTCATTGTCCATGGCCATTACCAACCCGCTATTGATAAAAATATAGCCGGCCGGAATGGCAAAAGCGTTGTATGTATGCGTATCAATGACGTAAAATCGGTAGTTAAACAGGGGCTCGTCCAAACTCGCAACAATTCGATTCCCGACTTTGTTAACATAGTTCACAATGACAGGGTCTTCGATCATGTTGAAATATTTAAAAATAATGGGAAGGAAAGAACGGGCCATCTTTTCTTCTTCACGGACGGTCAGGCCGAAGGCGGCGCGAGGCGTCAGGAGACCCGCCACCAAAATAGCGGTCAGCCCGATACCTATGAATTTTCGAAACACACTCATGAAGACTCCGGTATAAATCGAAAGTAAATGATAGCGCTCATGGAACTGGGCATGAAGCTCTCCGCCGTCCGCCCCTGGCGAACAGGGTCTTCCGGCCAGGCGAATAAATTCATCAAAACACGGCGCCGAGCGCAATTTCCAGTACCTGCGTATGGTATATAAATGCCATATTTTAAAGTTCTTTTCAAACATTAAATTTTATGTTAGCGTTTCGAAATTATGGCACGGATCATCTGTATAGCCAACCAAAAAGGGGGCGTCGGCAAGACGACTACGGCAATAAACCTGTCAGCTGCTTTAGCCGTCTCCGAAAAAAGAACCCTGTTAGTCGATTGCGACCCACAGGCAAACGCCACCTCAGGACTTGGGATCGATAGGTCCAAAATAGAAAAAACCCTGTATCACGGTATGTTGGGCCGAGCCGGCGCAACGAATCTGATCGTAGATAGCGAAATATCCACCCTGAAGGTGATTCCTTCCGGTGTGGAATTGATCGGGTTTGAAGTGGAGATGATATCCGACCCCAATCGCGAAATGGCACTAAAAAACCTCGTTGCCGGTCTTGATCACGCTTTTGACTATATTTTTCTGGATTGCCCGCCTTCTTTGAGCCTTCTTACGATAAATGCTCTCACCGCCGCCGATTCGCTGTTGATACCGCTGCAAGCTGAATACTATGCTTTAGAGGGACTGGGGCAACTCCTCAGCACGGTAAAACGCATTAAGCGCAACTTGAATCCGGATTTAACCATTGCCGGGATTTTGCTGACCATGTTTGATAAACGCACCAACCTCTCTTATCAGGTTGCAGAAGAAGCTGAAAAATATTTCAAAGATCTGGTTTTTAAAACGATTGTGCCAAGAAATATTCGATTAAGCGAGGCGCCAAGCTTTGGTAAACCCATATTGCTCTACGATGCCACATCCGCGGGCGCCCAAAGCTATTTTGAGCTGGCAAAAGAAATTCTAAGAAATTAAAAAGAAGTCCTTGTTGAAATTACAAATCGCCGGGGAATGACATGCAGAAGGGAACAACCTCAGAAAGATCTAGCGGGCCCGTCAAACGCAAAAAAGTGGCCCTGGGAAAAGGTTTGGCTGCACTCATTCCGGAAATTGAAGAAGCGGATGAGCGCCCCAAGGATTTTTTCTATTGTGATATTGAACTTATTCGACCCAACCGGTTTCAGCCGCGCGTTCAGTTTCCCAAAGATGAACTGGATGATCTTTGCCAATCAATCAAAGAGCAGGGCATTCTGCAGCCGCTGTTAATCCATGAAGACGATGACGGGTACGAGTTGATTGCCGGCGAAAGGCGCCTGCGGGCTGCTAAAAAGGCCGGACTGGCCCAGGTACCCGTAATCATCAAGCGCATCAGCGATTCCAAATTACTGGAGCTATCAATCGTTGAAAACATTCAACGGGCCAATTTAAATCCCATCGAAGAGTCTGAAGCGTACCACCGTTTAATCACCGAATTCAATCTTACCCAGGATCAAGCGGCAACCCGGGTCGGAAAAAGCCGATCAGCGGTAGCCAATTTTTTAAGACTCCGCCAGCTGCCCGAACAAATCAAAGCCAGCATACTTGATGATTCCTTGACAATGGGCCATGCCAGAGCGCTGCTGGGTGTCGAAAACTCCGCCCAGCAACTGGCCGCATGGCGCGCCGTGGTTAAAAAAAGGCTTTCGGTCAGAGAAACAGAAGACCTTATTCGAACTTTGAAAGGCGAAAAGAAAAAACCAAAAGTGGCAAGAAAAAACTCTGAGGACCGTCACCTGATGAGTCTGGCTGATGATCTCTCGCGGCATTTTGGCACAAAAATTACGATTAAAAAGCGGGGCCAAAGGGGTAAGGTTGAAATCGAATTTTACAGCAATGATGATTTGGACCGCCTGATCGAGCGTCTCCGACAAACCAAA
>JAUVTR010000009.1 GCA_030601425.1 Desulfobacterales bacterium | reverse complement strand
CCTTATCCGTTTCGACTTCTAAAATGATGTCGCCTTCTTTTACTTCCTGTCCAACAGACACATGAACGGCAAGCACTTCTCCTTCGTGAACGCCTTCGCCTAAATCCGGCAGTTTAAACGACCTGGTCATATTTCCTCCAAACAATGTCAATCGGTTCCTTGCACATTACCATATATATTTTATCTCAATATGCTTTGGCGACGTTTAGTGTTCAGGTGCCAGGAGTCAGGCTTCAGATGACAGAGGTCAGATGAGCCGCTTTAACTCTTTGAGCTACGGCGCGGCAGCTACCGCCTTCGTCGTCGTACTCGTCCTCGTGCTCGTCCCCTATAAAATTCTGATCCACGAGGGCGAGCACGAGGACGAGTACGAAAAGAATCAGATTAGATCGCATGCATCCGCCCTGCGCCCGCAACTCTAATTTGTTCCCGCAATCGCGCCGAACTTGCGGTCATACATTTTGCCCACCCCATATTCCTGACGGCGCATAAATGTTTCCTTTGCCGGTCCGATAACTTGCATTTCCGGATGCTTTTTCTGAACTTCCAGGGCAATGTTCATCTCTATGGTGCAACCGGTACTGAAGGTGGCGTCTTTGCCAACCCATTCGGGCGGGACCTTTTTTCCCATAATCTGAAATGCCTGAGAAATATCGTCATAGGTCTGAAATCGCCAGATGTCGATCAGCCCGCTGGTTTGCACGATCTCCCACATATACATTAAATCGTCGGCATCCATTCCCGGTTCAAAATACTCTGAAGGATTGATGATAAAGGTCATGGCGAACTGATTTTTCAGGTGCTGGATACCTACCGACATTATTTTCTTTGCGATATTAATTTTGCCGGGAATAGAACCGATGATGCCGCTGTAAAAAATAACCGTCATTCCTTTCTTTTTGGCCTCTCTCATTTGTTCAATAATCCGCCGGGCCTTTTGCTCAAGGTCGGCATGAGCAAATTTGACGGCTTCAAAATGTCTGGGCTTGTAGGATATTTCCACAGAGCCGGTTGAGCTGCTGGAGATATTGAAGACATCCCGCGTAAATTGAAAATGGGTATCAAACAATCGTCGCTTTTGCTCCGGGCCTCTGGAAATGATGCCATCCACTTCTTTAAAGATTCGCGCAAAGGTGGTGGAAACATGCAGTAAATTAAGAATTTCTCTGGAGCCGTCGGATATCGCAACAACAGGGTAGCCGCCCCTGAGCGTCTTGACCATATCGCTTTTTCCTATGCGCTTTTCGGTTATCAGCAGTGCGCCGCCTAGAGCCCTGCTAAGCGCCTCATCCCGCCGGGCATCATCAATGCTCACTTTGGTAAATAAAGGCCCTTCCTTAAAGGCTACAATAATTTTATGGCCCAGTTTGGCCAGATAATTAATGATGGCCAAATCCACCATGACCTCGCCGGTTTCATCGGCCAGCCACAGAATCTTTTTATTCTGTTCCGAACCGGAGGACGATCTCTTGTGGTGAATGCCCAGAAAATCAAGCAGCGGTTCTACGCCATTTCCCGTCAGTTGGCGGACAAACAAATTCAGATATTCCGCCTCCGAGAGCTGTTGTGCACCATCGGATTCCCACAAAGATTTTTCCACAGACAGAGCGAAAAGCCGCTTAATTTCGATATTTTCCGCCAGTTCTTTTATACCGGTCACGGTTGTCGGGGAGGATAATAAATCGGAGCTGTCGACATGGTTTATGGCGGTTTGAAAAGCTTGAGAATTTAAGACTTTGCTGACCCGCTGGTTACGAGCGGCCTTCTCGCTCAGGTAGGGATCTTCGATTTGGGTGCGGTTAAGAAAAATGGTCATCAAGCGTTTTTCGAGCCGCGATGGGATCATAATTTCATCTCGCGTTTCGTGGCGGTGTTTGATCTTGATTAGCGACTCCAGATAACTGCGCTCGAGTTTGTCTTCGATTTGGATTTGGATCAACTCCAGCATTTTTTCCAACACCGAACGGTATTGATCCTGTAGAAATTGGGATTTATTGCGGTTGATAATGGCCTCAAACATTTGATCCGAACAAGGATAATAACGCTCATCTTCCTGCGTATACACCATGAACCGAACCTGTTCGGGAGTAGCGGCATGCTCCGGATGGCTGAAATAATCCAGATGATTTTCGATAAAAAACGCTGTGTACCAAGCGTCTCTTTGCGGGTTTTCCCCCAGGGGATAGGGCTGGTCGGCTTTTATTGAAGGCAAACGGTTTGCAACGGCTTTTTTTAATTTCATTTTTTGCTCCCGGTGATGTGGCCGATTAACTGTTCAAGGTCAGTCAGAACCAGATTCGTCGACAGGTTGACGCAGCGCGAGTCATCGGTCCTCAACCGAAGGGACCTCGTATCACCTGCAAATAGTGCTGTTTGAAATCCAAACTGCTTGGCGGGATAAATATCATTCAGCATGTCATTGCCGACATATAGTGAAGCAGCCGGTTTAAGCCCTTTAGCGCTGATCGCACTTGCTGCTTTTTTAAAAAGTACCATCGATGGCTTGGCATGTCGAATTTGATATGACAGAAAAATGAGCTCTGAATGAAACCCGAGATCTTCGGGACTTGAGTGCAAAAACCATTCAAACAGAAGGGGTGTAAAAAACTGGGCGTTGGAGATGATGCCCATCGTTAGGTTTTGTTCTCTGCAGACAGCCAGTGTTTTTTCAAGATTGGGCATTGGATAAACGGGATTTATGGTCAGCTCATATTCAATGGCGAAGCTTTGAACATGATCGAGGTCATCGATTTCAAGAATCTGTTTCCATATCCGGTCGATCTCAATTTCGGGATAATCGATGCCGTCGTCCCGAAGCTGCCGGTGTTCATCTTCGATGGCCTTATACAATTCAGTGACAAGACCCCGGGGTGTTTTGTGGATGTTAAATTTCTGAAGCAAACGTTCGATCTTCTCAGCTTCAAGTGCTGTTTTTTTTGCGAGACCGATATCTCCCGACCCGCTGATAAACAGGGTACCGTAGATATCAAACAATACACATTGAATCGGCTCCGCTAAGCGGCCGCCGGGGCTCATTGAAGTTGGCAGGGGATACATCGGAATCGAGTATTCTGAGGCCAGTTTATCGTATCCCATAATCACCCCATTTAAGCAGGCTGAATTTCGTTAGATCCAAAAATTGCATCAGCAGGATCTCTTTATCGATGCGCTGGTGGACGGAATATGCATTTACCGCCTCATAGGCAGCTAACAGTTTTTGTCTGTACAAAGACATATTGTAATTGCGGACCACAGCACTACGGTTCTTTTTAATGATATCTATTTCGTTGCAGGCCTTCCCGATTTCAGAAAGAAATGGGTTCAGTCTTAACAGGTCTTGTAAATAAGCTTTGTCCGACAGGAGTTTCAGGATCACATCTTTCTGGTAATCTTCATCCAACAGCCCAAAATCTATGGTGCCGTCAGCAGTGATGGAATCATAGGCGTTTTGGATTCGCTCTTTGTCGATTTGAACGCCAAACAACTTACAGGTATCTTGCAGTGTGCGGTTCCATTTTTCAAAAAAGCCGCTCGATCCAATCCAGTCAATCGGTATATTCAACTCGGTATACATGTGGTCAAGACGAACACCGTTAGCTTCAAAGTCACAGCAGATATCGGAAAGCTTTCGCCCCCATACCAGCTTTTCAAAAAGCCAGGGTTCCAAAAATGAAAAACCGAAACCCTCCGTGATACTGGTGGTCAGCAGATACCGCGCCGAGCACACAATGTCCTCAAACGAACGCTTTAAGCCAGTGTCAAATTCGACATTCAGGTGATGATCGGTCCCAAATACTTTCCAGTCTTTATAGCTTACAATATCTGCGGGGCTGTTCGGCGGTAGCGTAATCACCAGCGTCTCGTCGTTTTCAAAGAAAAGGGACAACAGGATGGCTTCTCCGATATTTTTTCTCCGGATCGCCCGGATGGGGTAGACGACATAAGGACCTTCATCGGAGGAATCGGACTGACTGTCTGGAAGATTCACGGTATTAGATAGCTGATGCAGTCCTTCTTTTTTCAATCCGCTCTTTAAAAGGATCTGATAATCGCGGGAATTGACAGCGCTGTAATGACAATCTGCCGGATAGTCTTCGTTAAAATAAGACTGCGGTCGGCCATCTTCGGCAAAATCATGAATTTGTAAAAATAAGGTGATGCCTTTTTTTTGCAATGCTTTTAGAATTTTTAAAAAAAAAATATTTTTTGCCAGGAGCGGATTATGCACATGCAGGATGTCAGCGCGACCGTTGAAGCGAGTTTGAATGGCGCTGATTACCGCGGCGGCAACATCGTCAGGGTTGAACGGTTTCCGGTAAAGGGCGGAATAGGCCAGTTGTGGAATATGAACCGTATCGACTGAAAATGCCCCTTCAGGCTTCTCGCCGGTGATCACAAGCATATCGCAGTCGTTTTCCAGGGCATCCACCTGCTGCTTTAAGCAGGTTGTTACCCCACCGGTTTTAAGATGATAATGCATGAAGGCGATTTTCATTGCATACCTTTGAAACACCCATTCAGGTTATAGCGGTTGTCATAAATATGTTCCGTTTGCCGGATTTCCTAAAAGGAGAAAGTGTAATGTGTAACAGCCTGAAATTATTTCAAACATGACAACCGCTATATTATTGTTTTTATTGAAAAAAATCTAGACTTTTACGGAACCATGTGCAATGCGCTGTTAGTAACCAATCGTGCACTGAGAAAGTGGATCAACCATTTTCAATCACTATGGACAATGCCACCTGGCATCGTCGCAAAGCTGCAAATTGGCACCGCTGCCAACCAAAGTACTTGCCACCCTATTCGCCCGACTTAAATCCGATCGAGCGAATCCGGCTGACGATGAAAGCACGCTGGTTCAATAACGATGCCTGTAAGAATGAAGAAAAATTATTAGAGCGTTTGGATCAAGCTATTTTAGACGTTATTAATAATCCCAAAAAGACTCAAAAAACTGCCCGTATCGGAACGTTAATATGACAAACGCTCTAAGATGCTAATTTCAAAGAAATGATGTGTACCAAATCATAACAGTCCGAAAACTTATTAAAACATGAATTCCATAAAAATGGTATCCAAAATCAGAACCGACATTGGTATTTCAGACAAAATGTGTTGGATGAGACAGACATAGAGGGAAATGCGATTGGGACATTAATCGTGTGCAGCAGCAGGCAAATGGACTGGATAGAAAATGATGGGGATCTCTTAATGCGCGGTGCGTTTTTTTCGTTTCTTATTAATAAATTGCAATTTAACCGAGCCGATATCTATGACATCTGAATCAACAAGCTTGAGCGGTTTTTTGGAGACTTTTTTATCATTGATTTTGGGTTTTGAAAAACCATCAACATAACTGAAAAAATAACCGTCGCGGGTTCGGCTAATAGTGGCGGCCGTTTTTCCGATGGTCCAACCCTTGACCAGGATGTCAGACGAAAGGGCTTTGCCGATTTTTGTTAATCTGTTTTTGAGTGCCAGCGTGCCTTCACCGCCGACCAGATAAGTGATATACCCACGAACGCGCTTCTTTTTAGTTTCAGCTGAAACGGCGGCGACAGGCTCAGCAGCATCTTCTGGTTTCGGCTCGCTTTTTTCCATCATGGAGCGGTATTCATTTGTGTCCATGACCATGGTTTTATCCATTTCGCTTTGTGCATCTTCCGGTCGAACCTCGCCATCAAAGTAAGAAAACCTGAGAGCGTGTTTTCCGATATTAATCGTATCGCCGTCATGCAGCCAATGCGAGGTGACCAGTTCTTCGTTGACAAAAGAGCCGTTTTTGCTTTTCAGATCGATAAATACAAATCCATCGCCAACCGAATCGATCTTGGCATGGTGCCCGGAAACAGCCAGGTTTTCGATGACAACATCATTATCCGTTTTACGCCCGATTTTCAAAGAGCATCCTGCGGGTAAATGATAATCGGCTAACACGCTGCCTTTAAATTTAAGTGAAATCTTGGGCATTTGAATATCCGGCTTCTCTAATTTTTCCTTTTGGAATTCGTGTTAAAAAACGGTTTCGCTATCCCTTTTATCCATCCCACAAGCCCGCGGGTATCACTTCCCAGGGATTTTACTTTGAGTACAATTGCAGTAATATTGTCATCGCCACCACGTGCATTGGCCAGATCGACGAGCCCTTGGCAGGCCTTGTCAGAGCGGCGGTTGTAAACCAATTCGAGAATTTCTTCAGGGGTGGCCTTATCAGTTAATCCATCGGAGCTGATTACCAAGATGTCATTTTTGAAAAACGGAACTTCGTTAATGTCGGCTTTCACGGACTCTTCAACACCCATGGCCCGGGTCAGCACGTGCTTAAAATCGCTCCAAAGGAGTTCCGCATTTTCAGGATCAAGCTCTGTCTGCTCGGCGATCAGTGTGTGGGGTACCGAGAGCAGTTCGATTTCTCCGTCCCGAATTAGATAAATCAGACTATCCCCCACATTAGCGACAATAAACGTTTTTTCCGTAAAATAGACGGCTGAAACGGTGGACCCCATCCCCCTGTAAGCCTCATTGCTTAAAGCGGTTTCATGGACGATACGGTTGGATAGGTGAATTCCGGCCAGTAATCGTCGAGCTTCTTTTGAAAGATTTGCGTCGACATTCACTTGCTCTTCCACCTGAGCGTCTGAGTGGTTTTGTTTAATATAATCCCGGATGGTTTCAGCAACCAGATTGCTTGCTACTTCGCCGGCATTGTGCCCGCCCATGCCGTCTGCGACCACGTAAAGCCCGAGGCCGTCATCAAAGAACAGGGAATCTTCATTTTGTTCTCTTCTTCTGCCGATGTCACTAATACCCGCCGATTCGATTATAACCATTATTCAGAATTTTCGGTTTTCGATTGAATTTTTGCTGACGTTCTGATTTTCGATGTCCAAAGGGCAAGCCGCAATCTAGATCTTACTAACTGGCTATTATTATTATTTATATTATAAAAATCGCCTCTGGTCAAGTATTTGGATATTTATGGTTAATTATCAATGGGTTGCCACGTAGCTGATAAAACGCAAAATATGCTAAAAATGTGATTTGCTGATAAAACAGGCCTTTGACATGTTCGCTTTGGATGTGCATAGTAGAAAGAAAAGTTTTGCAGGGCGTATCATAAACTCAAAGGAAGATGATGTGAGGTTTGAGGCAATCGGAGAAATATGAATATGGAAAAAATCGGCCTTTTGAAAAATACGATTCAGGAATATGCCTGGGGTTCCCCGCGAGCAATTCCGGACCTTTTAGGGCAAAGAAATCCTGAGAATAAACCTCAGGCTGAACTCTGGATGGGCGCCCATCCCAAAGCACCGTCACGGGTTCAATATAACGGCCAATGGGTATCTCTGCTGGATTTAATTAGCAAAAGCCCCAAAGATGTCCTTGGTGAGAAGACGGCCAAAAATTTTGATAATAAGCTGCCGTATCTATTCAAGGTGCTGGCTGCTGCCAAGCCGCTTTCCATTCAGGCGCATCCTAACTTGCGTCAGGCCCGCGAGGGTTTTAAAAGGGAAAACGCTCGGAGAATCCCGCTGGATGCCTCCCACCGTAATTACCGGGACGATAATCACAAACCGGAATGTCTTTGTGCTTTAACTCAATTTTGGGCATTAAGCCGTTTCAGGTCAATTTCAGGTATGCTATCCTATTTAGAAAAAGTATGTGCCCACGGATTGGAACCCGAAATTAAGGACTTGAAGCGGCAGCCGACTTCGGATGGTTTAAAACGATTTTATACGGCTTTGATGTCCATGGATGCCCGTCGGCAAAATCAGGTTGTTGCCGAAGCCCTGAAACAGGCTCAACGTTTTACGAGTGATGACCCGGTCTTTCAATGGATGTTAAAAATTGCCGACGATTACCCTAATGATATTGGCGTGCTTTCGCCCATCCTCTTGAATTTAATCTGTCTTGAACCGGGTCAGGCTATTTTTTTAAATGCCGGGGAGCTTCACGCGTACCTAAAGGGTTTAGGGATTGAGTTGATGGCAAACTCAGACAATGTTTTACGAGGAGGCCTGACTCCAAAACACGTGGACGTACCGGAACTGTTGCGGGTTTTAGAGTTTGAAGACAAGGATGCCACTCTTTTAAAACCGCAGGCATCGATTGCTGACGAGCTTGTTTATCCCAGTCCTGCAAAAGAATTTGAACTGTCCGTGATTACACTGAACAAAGGAGCACAATACCGGAGCCCGGTGGATCGCAGTGTTGAGATTTTAATATGCACCCGTGGAAAAGCTACGCTCACGGATTATAGCAGCCAAACCGAAACACAGTTGCAACAGGGGGCTTCGGCTCTCATCCCCGCGGCTGTTGAGCGTTACGCCGTCAGGGGCGAAGGGGTTTGCTACAAGGCCGCGGTGCCCATTTGAATTCTGCATGAAAATAGATGAGAACCTTTTTGTTATTTAATTACAGCAGCTTCGCAAGAGAATAGCGTACAATACATTTTATTTATAACGTAAATCGGATGACAATCTTTTTTATTTCTCATCTATTTTCATGCAGAATTCAAATAAAAGTTATATCGCCATGCTCAATGAGCGTAGTACTTTTTCATTAGAAAAAACGAATCCCACCATTTGAGTATTAATACTTTTGCACCCAGGTTACTTATGAAGTATTAAAAAAAATACGACACTTGACGTATTGTGCCCCCCTTTTTTTTCTTATATGATATTCTCAATCTCAAAACGTCAGGGAGTAAAACTCCCCAGTTTTTCATTTTGTTTACGATCAATTAGGGTAATACAAACCATATAGAGGAGGTTGGATATGAAGCGTTATAGACAATCTGTCGCGGTATTCGCTGCTCTGGTGGTTTTTTTCGCATTCATCGGTCCGGTATGCGGACAGGATACTGAAAGGATAAATATCAATAAGGCGTCGGCTGCAGAACTGGCCAAATTGCAAGAAGTCGGACCCAAATACGCCGTGCGCATAATTGAATATCGCCAGAAATACGGTCACTTCAAACTTACCGAACACCTCATGGAAGTTCCGGGGATTGGGCCGCGTACCTATGACAGAATAAAAGATCAAATAATCGCGCAATAGGCGCTATGCTCCATCATGTGAGAGTTCCGAAAATCAGCCACCTGGGTCATATGGGTGGCTGATTTGTTTTTAATTGATTTTATATTAATTTCAACTTAACGGAGGTGTGGAATGCGGAAATTACAATCCCGAATTTTATTGGCTATCTTCGTTGTATTGATTTTTGGGTTGTTTGCAGCATCATGGGCCGAAGATTCACCAAAAATTAACATCAACACGGCACTTGCTGATGAATTGGTTCAACTGAAAGGAATCGGCAAAAAAAAGGCAGCCGGTATAATCGATTTCCGTGAAACCAATGGTCCTTTTAAACGGCCCGAAGATCTTATCAAAGTTCCTGGAATAGGACCCAAAACATTTGAAGCCAACAAACACCTTATCACCGTTAAATAAACGTCAGCGAACTAAGTTCTTTACTTGGCATAGTTTTCGCGGTTCATTAACAAATATTTGCATACATTTAAGATATTTCTTGACAAACTCTATATATTTGAGATAGCACTTGCGTGCAAAATTATTTATGTCCGTAACGCTTCGGAGGAGCAGGTGATCTATGACACTCACAAAATCAATGATAGTTGATCGAATCCATGAGCAACTCGGATACCCTAAAAACAAATCCGCCGAAATGCTTGAGACACTGCTGGAATTAATTAAAGGCAACCTCGAGAAAGGCGAAGATGTCTTGGTTAGCGGATTCGGAAAATTTTGTGTCAAGCAAAAGAATGAACGCCGCGGACGAAACCCTGCCACCGGGAACGATATGATATTAGATAAACGCAGGGTGGTGACCTTCAGATGCTCCCATCTGTTAAGGGACAAAATTAACGGTCACTTTTAGGGTATTTCATTCGGATTTCTAACCCTACCCATTATTTAATGAAATTACTGATCCAGGAATGAAGGATTGGAGAGAGGTCAATGTATTTTATGGCCGCTTCAATTGATAAACTGATCAGTTGGTTATTTCGGCATCTCTTCATATCGAATGAGATGCTTTTTTAATGGATAAAGTCAATGCCGGGTATTTTGATTCGATGGCTGGCCACCACAGGCGCCATTGTGGCCACCTCTTATTTATTGGATGGAATCCACGTAAGCGGTTTTTTCTCTGCCGTTTTTGCGGCCGCCATGCTGGGCATCCTGAACGCATTTTTCAGACCGATCGCACTGTTGTTAACGCTTCCAATTAACATTTTGAGCCTCGGTTTATTCACATTTATCATCAATGCACTCATGTTAAAATTGGCCTCAGGTGTTATCCCGGGATTTGATGTCTATGGATTCTGGACCGCCATCTTCGGGTCTTTACTGATCAGCCTGATCAGCTGGCTTTTAAACTCTTTTATTAGCGAGCAGGGAAGGTTTTCATCTATCAATATAAAACAGGGACCGGGTGCGAGGATAAAAGAGCAGGACGATACGATTGATCTGGAGCATAAAGGGGATAACCGATGGGAATAAGAACCTATCTCAAAAATGCCAATATCGAGGACGAGGAGGAGCACGAGGACGAATACGAGGTTAGGCAACGTTCCTTCGCTTCCTACTCGTCCTCGTCCTCGTTCTCGTTATATAAGTAATATTTTTGTTATGAGCCTCCTGAAAATGCTCACATGCTATGGGTTGAGCTCCCTTCCCGTTAGCCCGTTTACCGGTCAAAAAAATAAAATCAGACCTTTTTCCCCTTTTAACGGGCTCAACTGGCTTAACCGGCTCAACAGGCCAACCTAAAAAAGAAAAACCCGGCGAACGGCATGCGCCGCAGAGTTTTTTGCGTTTTTGTCAATAAATAATATTTGTACTATTTTGGCATAAAGATCATCCAGCATCTTCTTGACCGGTTTGAAATAAACCTCATTGTATTCTTCAACAACTTTATCCAGTCTGACAAAATAAACCATACGATGGACATTCAACTTGCTTGAATCGTTGACGATTTCAAAGTGAATTGCGCATCGAACTTAATAATTTTTTTATTGAATTTCAGTCACTTGAACATATTGACAAAACAGGCACTCACCGCTTATGATGCGAGTATAGATGTCCTGTTCCCGCTGACCAAATGCCTGAACCCGCGAAGGATTGCGTATTGGATCATAAACACAAAGTCCTCATCATGCGATGCGATGGATACGATCCCGATCGAATTGCCGGCATTATCAAAGAGGGCATGGAAGAATTGCGGGTCACACCCAGAGGCAGGATTCTTTTAAAGCCCAATGTGGTACTGGCCCATCCGCAAATTTTTCCCAATGCTTATACGCGCGGGGAGTTTTTAGATGGGGTTGTGGCAGCGGTTAAATCCCGGGCTGAATCCGTTAAAGAGATTGCTGTCGGTGAACGATCCGGCATCACCGTGCCCACCCGTTATAATTTTAAAAATGCCGGCTACCTGGAAGTCATAGATAAGCACGGCATCAAGGCTTATTATTTTGACGAATCCAAACATGTGCCTGTTCAGCTAAAGATCCCCCAGGCGATTCGAAAGACCCTGTATATCCCCAAACCCATCAAACGCTGTGAGTTTCTGATTAATCTGCCCAAGTTTAAAGCCCATCCCTGGTGCCGGTTGACCCTGAGTCTTAAAAATTTTATCGGTCTTCAGGATGACCGCCATCGATTAATTGATCATAATCAGTTTCTGGAGCATAAAATCGCTGATTTACAGGAAGTGATCCAGCCGAAATTTATTGCCATCGATGGAATTGTGGCCGGTCAGAAAATGATGCTCACGCCGACGCCGTTTTTACTGGGCGCCATTGTAATGGGAACCAATTCATGTGCTGTTGACACCGTCGGATGCCACATGGTGCGGATAAATCCAAATGATTTAACACACCTGAAATATGCTTCTCAAAGAGGCTTTGGCCCGATGGCGTTAGATCAGATCGATGTCGGCGGGAATTATCCCCTGGAAGAGGTCCAAAAACGTACTGAAAATTTTAAATTTTGCGTTGAACGCATTGATAACTATTTCAGCGGAACCCGTAATCTGTCATGTACGGTGGGAAAGTTTCCGGAAGGGCATTCATTGGATTATTGCCGCGGTGGATGCCCGGGTGCCTTGCAGGAAGCCATACACATATTTCGCGGATTTAACCCGGACGTCGATAAACAGATGCAAAAAGTACGCTATGTCGTCGGCAAGGTTGATGGGCCGTTGAATTTAGCCAAAGGCGAACGGGTGATCTTCGCGGGCAACTGCACCAGCTGGGAGGGTGACATCGACGGTGAATCCGTTAAAATTGAAAGCAGCTATAAAACCGCCGATGATGTGGACGCGAAAAAATCAAGCACAAACGACATGCTATTAAAAACAGCAACTGCCATTGTGCATTCTTTGTTGAAACGCAGATCACGATATATTCATGCCAGAGGTTGTCCGCTATCGGTTGCTCAGCACGTGAATTATCTATCTGCCATGGCTAAAATAAAAAATCCCAATTTCGATCCGCGATTGTTGATCCCGGTAAACATTGCATATTGGCAAATGCGTTTTTTCCGATTTTTGAATCGGTTTATCGGTTAGACACCTTTCATTATGGAATTGACCTATGCCCGGCCTGAACATTTTTACCAGCAACAAGCTTGAGATTCTTGCAGAGCAACTGGCTCAGCTGGTGAAAACGCCTGTGTCATCACCTTTTGATGAGGAGATTATAGTGGTTCAGAGCACAGGCATGGAGCGATGGGTATCTCTGGAACTTGCGAAACATAACGGCATTTGCGCCAATGTTCAGTTTCCATTTCCCAATTCATTTTTGGAAGAAATCGCCAGACAGATGATGCCGGATTTTCCGGAGTTGTCGCCTTTCGATCCGGATGTTTTGATGTTCAAAATTATGAAAAAGCTCCCGGACTGCACCCGGCAGAAAGGATTTAAGCATCTGAAAGCCTACCTCGCCAATGATGCCACTCACCTCAAGCGGTTACAGCTTTCAAGCAAATTGGCCGATATATATGATCAATATCAGGTATTTCGGCCGGAAATGATATTTCGATGGGAACAAGACAAGCAGGGCACAAAAAATGAGCATCCCGGGGATAAATGGCAGGCTCATCTTTGGAGACAACTTGTCAAAGACCAGAAAAACTATCACCGCGCCAGGCTGCAGCGTGATTTGATTAAAAAATTAAAATCCGACCCGCATCAAATGATAAACCTGCCGCAACGCATATTCGTATTCGGCATATCGTATCTGCCACTCTTCCATATAGAGGCTTTTGCGGCCCTGTCGCAGCTTGTCGACATGAATTTATTTCTTCTAAATCCCTGCCGCGAATACTGGAGCAATATTGTTTCAGAAAGGCAGATGCAGCGAATCAGGAAAAAATATCCTCCATCAGCGGATATGAGCACAGAGCTTCACCTGGAAGAAGGAAACCGGCTGCTGGCATCCATGGGCACTCACGGCAAAGACTTTTTCTCAGTGATCAGCGATTTTGACATTCAAATACAGGAAATCTACCAGGATCCGGATTGCACGAATTTGCTTTCCTGTATTCAATCTGACATTTTGAATCTTCGCGAACGCAAAGCAGCGGCCGATCCGATCGAGAATCAAAGCAAACACATGTCTGCGTCCGAGACCCTGCCACCGTTTCGTCTAGACGGCTCGGATACTTCGATTCAGATTCATTGCTGTCACAGCCCGATGCGCGAGATTGAAGTATTGCGTGATAACCTGCTGGCAATGTTCGATGAAGACCCGCACTTGCTGCCCAAAGATATCGTGGTGATGACACCGGACATTGATGTGTATGCCCCGTATATTCAGGCCGTATTTGAAGCTCAAACCGATGAGAGCCTTTGGATCCCGTTTAGCATTGCGGATCAAAACGCCCGGGGTCAAAGCCTCCTGATTGATGGTTTTTTTTCATTGCTGGACCTAAAAGGATCCAGAGTCAGCGCGGCGCGAGTAATGCGGCTGTTGGAATCACCCGGCGTTAAGGAAAAATTCGGGTTAGACATCAGCGACATCGAAACTATTGAACGCTGGATCCGCGATACCCGAATCCGCTGGGGCATTGATGGCACCAGTCGTCAAAAATTGGGCCTCCCTGCAGTTTCGGAAAATACGTGGCAGGCAGGAATACACCGGCTCCTATTAGGCTACGCCATGCCGGGGAAGAATCAGCGGATGTTTGACGGCATCTTGCCCTACGACAAAGTTGAAGGCAATGAAATTCATAGTTTCGGAAAATTTCTGGAGTTTACAGATTGTGTATTTCGATTCGTCAAAAAGCTGAATCGCCCGAAGCAACTGAAACAGTGGTGCACGGTATTAAAACAGCTACTCGATGATTTTTTTCAGCCGAACGAAGAAACGCAAAGGGAATTACAAAGTTTACGAAAGATTATAGATGACCTAAGCAATCGGCAAACTGAGATCGGATTCGATGAAAAACTCGAATTCGAGCCCATTCGGTTTTACCTGGGACAACGTTTGGATAATTTGAGCTTCAGATCCGGGTTTATGACAGGCGGGGTGACCTTTTGCGCAATGCTGCCCATGCGCAGTATTCCTTTTAAGGTCGTTTGCCTGGTTGGCATGAATTCAGATAGGTTTCCGCGCGAGTTTCAACCCTTAACCTTTGACTTAATTGCCAAACACCCGCAACCCAGCGACCGGTCCCGCAGAAATGACGACAAATACTTATTTTTGGAATCTATTATCTCGGCACGCGAAAAACTATACATCAGTTATGTGGGGCAAAGCATTCAGGACAACAGCCGTATCCCACCCTCTGTCCTTGTCAGTGAGTTGCTGGACACTATTGAACAGGGATTTGATCTGCACGGTCAAGACATCATGGAACATGTGGTCACTTTTCACCGCCTGCAGGCGTTTTCACCGCATTATTTTAAAGATGATGCCAAGCTTTTTAGTTATTCTAAAGAAAACCGGGATGCCGCTGCATGTATAAGCAAACTTGAAGAACCCGCTCCATTGCTAACCATCGAACTTCCCCTGACACCAATGGAAAAAGCGGAGTTGCATCAGCTTGATATTGAAACCCTGTGTCGGTTTTTTAGCAATCCAGCCAGATTTTTGTTACAGCAGCGCCTTGGCATTTATCTGGATAAGACGGCGACGCTAACCGATAAACGCGAAGATTTTGAATTAAATTTTCTGGACAAATATCTGGTAGGCCAGAACCTGGTGCGTTCAAGGTTGGAAGGCAGAGATCTTGACGCTTACAGACCGGTACAAATCGCGATGGGACAACTTCCGCATGCAAAGGTGGGTACTTTTCATTATAATGAAATGAGTATTGATGTTGAGCATTTTGTCAGCAAAATTCAATCTTTTAAAAATAGAAAAATTGCCGAACACTCGGAAGCGCGAATCGAAATTAATGACTTTAGTCTGCAGGTTCGGCTGCCGGAAATCTACGAACGTGGTCTGATCCATGTACGATATGCCAAACAACGGGCGCAAGATATTCTAAGATCCTGGATCTATCATTTAGCACTTTGTGAAATGAAGCCACAGAACCGGCCCCCGACCAGCATTTTGATATTTAAAAATACAGCCTGGCAATTGAATCCTGTTGATCACCATCAAAAAATTCTTACGGATCTTCTAAATCTGTTCAAACGGGGATTGGAAAAGCCGCTGCATTTTTTCCCGAACGCATCCCTGGAATATGTTCAACAGGAGCAGATCAAGGGTAAATCGAAAACAGCAGCTCTAAAAGCGGCGCAAAGAAAATGGGTAAACAGTGATTTCGTCAGAGGGGATTCAGATGATCCCTACTATGATGTTTGTTTTAGAACGTACGACCCCCTTGATGAATCGTTTCAGGAAATTTCTGAAACAGTTTTCAAACCCGTGTTGGCGCATTACACAGAACTGGAAATCTAAACAGAAACAAATGGAGATACTTATGGCAATCGTTGTTCAGCTACACGAGGGTGTGGCAATTAATAAATTCAAATTAGATAAACCCACACTGCGAATTGGGCGCGATCCGGACAGTGATATTTTTATCGATAACACGGTGGTCAGCTCGGCACATGCCGTCATTGAAGTGAAAAATAATCCGCAATCCGGTGGTGCGCCAGAATATTTTATCGAAGATTTAAAGAGCACCAATAGTACCTTTGTAAACGGTGAGAAAATTACGCGCCATAAATTACAGCACAATGATATGATTCGGGTCGGATGGAATCATTTCAAGTTTCTTGATGAAGCGAAAGCGGAAGGGGATCCGGATAAAACTTCCAAAATTCGTAAAAGCTGGATTCCAGGGGTTTATTACACCGAAGACGAGAAATAAGTTCTTTTGATAATATATTCTGTTTCCTTTCTATAGAGTATTAAGGGAATTTATAAATCCGAATATCTAAATCCGAAATTCGAAACAAATTCAAAATCATAAATTCGAATGTTCAAAACAAGTTTTGAATTTTGTAAATTTGATATTCGAAATTGTTTCGCATTTCGATATTCGTATTTCGAATTTTATAACAAAATAAACGTTACCGGATTAATAAATTCAAAAGTGCGTTGAAATCCTTTTCGCCAATGGTTGCACCGACACATGGATATCTCTTCACTCTTACAAGCGATTCTTGATCCCCGACTGAATCGATCCGTATGGATCCAGGAGATCGTCAAGCCCGGTGATGTCTTTAACTTAAAAATTATCGAAGTCAAAGATGACCAACGCGTTTTAGTTGATCTTGGAAAATTTCGTGCTCTGGCTGAAGTAAAATTTCCCGTTAAACCAGGCGCCGAACTACTCGTAAAAGTCACCGACACCGACGGACATCTTCGTCTGCAACTGATAGATCCCGATTCCCAAAATACTTCCGCGCGCAAAAATGTTTTCAGCCGGCTAGAAATCCTTTCCTTTGACGTATTTAACAGAATTCAGTCCGACATTAAGCAAACTGCCCGTCAGATTTTAAACCTTCCTGATAACCAGCAGCCTCCGAAGCATATCACCCGGGCATTGGCGGCTCTGAATACTCATTTTGAATCAATTGATTTAAGCAAACCCATGACAAAGTGGCTACCATTTCTCAAATCATATATTGAAAACGCGGGGTTTTTCTTTGAAAAAAAGTTTGCCGACATCATTAATAAATTTGCTCAACGTCCTGAGGGTGAAGGCGAATCAACCAAAGAACTGATTCGGGCAGCGGAGATAAATAAGATCCTGACAAAAGATTTAAAGCCGGTCCTTTTCATGCTCAAAGCATATCTGGAAACTCCGGATTTAAGCGCTAAACTCCTAAATACCAAAAACCTCTCGCGCTTTAAAGGCAGCCTGGATATGCTGCTGGCTGATATATTCAATCAACAAACCCGTGCAGCCCACAAGCATGAATTGCCGGATCCGTACAATGTTTTTTCTTTCGCGCTTCCCTTAAAAGAAAATCAGCAAAAAGCCAAATTAAAATTCTATTTTCCCAAGAAGAAAAAAAATGGACCAAAGAACGGTTTTAAGATTTCGTTGTTGCTGGATATGGACAAAATCGGAGAAGTCCGTGCGGATTTTTTTCTTATAAAAAAAGAGTTATCGATCACTTTTTTTGTTAATGATGATACCCGCAAGATAAAATTTGAAGAACACCTTGACGAGATCAGCGGTCAATTGGATCCTTTATTTGACTATTTAATTTTAAAAACAGTTGTTTCAGAGAAAAAAATTCAGGATTTCCATCGAGAAGATTTAGATCTTGGCAGTGATAAACAGATCGATCTAAGGATTTAATGATGAAAAATAAATCCAAAGCCGTAGCGCTTAAATATAACAAAGACAAAGACGCGGCGCCCAAAATCACAGCCAAAGGCAGGGGCTTTATCGCCGAGAAAATTGTTGAAGCTGCCCGGGCCCATAACGTTCCCCTGCATGAAGATAAAAATTTGGTACAGGTACTGGAAGCTCTCGATCTGGAAACTGAAATTCCCCCGGAGTTGTATCGTGCCGTGGCGGAGGTGCTGGCGTTTATCTACAGGTTAAACAGAATTTAGGTTTCAGTGTTCAGGTGTCAGGAATTAGTAGGTTTCAGGTGTCAGTGTTCAGGTTTCAGCGTCGCCGCTGGCCGCCGAAGCGGCCAGTTTGATCGAAAAAGAAACTTTGTAGTTTCATACGAGCTACATGGTATAGGGTAGAAGGTAGAGGGCGCAGGGCGGATGCATGTGATCTAATCTGATTCTTTTCGTACTCGTCCTCGTGCTCGTCCTCGTAGATCAGAATTTTATAGGGGACGAGTACGAGTACGACGACGAAGGCGGTAGCTGCCGCGCCGTAGCTCAAAGAGCTAAAGCGGCTCGTCTGACCTCTGTCCTCTGACATCCGAAAACTGACACCTGACACCCGACACCTGAAACCTTCAGGAAGCTACCAACGCTGGTAGTTATTAGCATTTTTAAATCTAATAAAAGGAAGAAGTGACAATAACTTGAAACCCCTCGATCTAGTAAACACTCCCCTGGAAGGCATCAATCTGATTGAAGCCAGTGCCGGTACGGGCAAAACTTACACCATTGAAGGGTTGTTTTTAAGATTGATCCTGGAAAAACAGCTCCTGATCGATCAGATTCTGGTCGTAACATTTACCAAAGCGGCCACTGAAGAGTTGCGAGATCGGATTCGGGTCAAATTGCTGCAGGCTGAAAAAGCATTTCGCAGAGGAGCCAGTAAGGACGATTTGCTGATGGATCTGCTCAAACGCCAAACGGATCATGGTGCCGCCATTGATTTGATACATGATGCGCTGGTTGAATTTGACAAAGCGCCCATTTTTACCATTCACGGATTCTGCGCCCGAATTCTTTATGAACATGCATTTGAAACCGCAAACTTGTTCGACACAGAGCTTATAACCGAACAGACCGAATGGATCCGGGAAGTTGCCGAAGATTTCTGGCGAAAAAATTTTTACAACGCACCGCTGGAATTTATCAGCTATTTTACTCAGAAGATTAAAGGGCCCGGTTATTTCTGGCAGCTTCTGAGCAAATTAAGAGCTGCAGAAATGAAAATTGTTCCGGAGATCAGCAAGCCGCTCTTGAAAAATCTCCCTGCTTACCGCACAGCTTTTAAACGTTTAAAAGATCAATGGCCCGATGCACGTAAAACTGTAATGCAAGCCTTGCAAGACCCGGCGTTGAGCGGCACCCGGTACGGCAGCCTGAAACCCGCTGAAAATGCCGCCGGTATGACAAAAAGGGACATTAAAATATCATCCATGGTCGATGACATGGATAAATATGTGGTACCGAACAGTACGGGCTTTCCGCTTTTTAAGAATTTTGGAAAGTTTACGACCCATCAATTAAACAGGGCCGTCAGAAAAAACCAGCCACCGCCCTCACATGATTTTTTCATTGCCTGTGATGAAGTATACCGCCAAGCAGCCGATCTGGAAGCCGAAATGGAAAACTACCTTGTTTACCTTAAAACCCAGTTGTTTGCTTACGCATCGTCAGAACTAATGGAGAGAAAGGCTGCAAAAAACGTTCAATTCTTCGATGATTTGCTTGTTCTTGTAAAAAAGGCACTGACGGCGCAAAAGGGTAACCCGCTTGCGGAAGCTATCCGCCAAAGATACAAAGCCGCTCTGGTAGATGAATTTCAGGATACGGACAGTGTTCAATATGAAATTTTCTCAAGACTTTTTTCAGCCAAAGACAACCTGCTGTTTATGATCGGTGACCCTAAACAGGCAATTTACAGCTTCCGCGGGGCGGACATTTTTTCTTACATAAAAGCCGCCCGGCATGCCGAGGCTAAATTTACGCTCACCGAAAACTGGCGGTCTGAACCGCTTCTGATCAATGCTGTTAATACTATTTTTTCAAATGTGAAAAACCCGTTTCTTTTTGAAGAGATTCCCTTTGAAAATGCAAGCTCGGGATATAAACATTCAATTGCTTCGAAAGCAAACAAAACACCTTTGACGCTATGGCATTTGGATTCCAGGGCCCATTCAGATCAGCATAAGCCCATCAATAAAACCGAAGCCGAAGGATTGATCGCCGGAGCGGTGGCTGAAGAGATCTGCCGAATTGTAACCGCAGAATCCGAACCCTGGCTGCCGGGTGATATTGCTGTTCTGGTTCGAACAAACCGACAGGCTCAGCTTGTAAAAGTCCGGTTATCCGCCAGAGGCCTTCCATCGGTTCTTTACAGCACCGGCAATATCTTTGATTCCCATGAAGCCATGGAGATTGAAAAAGTTTTACTCAGTATTGCTGAGCCGGATAACATGCGCTATCTCAGAGCTGCCCTGACAATGGATATGATGGGTGCCAAGGGCGAAGATCTTCTATCTTTGCAACGCGACGCCCGGCAGTGGGAAAATCGACTGGCACGAATTCGAGAATATTTTCGGGTGTGGCAACGATCCGGATTTATGCGCATGTTCCAAATGATGTTGGCCCGCGAAAAGATCAGGCAACGTCTTTTGTCCTTTCCGGATGGTGAACGCCGGTTAACCAACGTGCTCCACCTGGCTGAGATCCTTCATCAAGAATCCACGCAGAGGAATTTAGGCATTGCCGGTGTTTTAAAGCGACTGGCAGAGCAACGCGACCCTCAATCGCCGCGTCTTGAAGAACATCAGCTGCGATTGGAGAGTGATGAAAGGGCTGTAAAAATTGTGACCATTCATAAGAGCAAGGGCCTTGAATACCCGGTGGTGTTTTGCCCCTATGGATGGGAGGGTTCATTTTTAAAAGACAACGAGATTCTTTTTCATCAACCCGATAAACACGATGGTGACCAGCGCCTGACACTGGATCTGGGCTCGGATTCCCGGGCCTTGAATATCATACACGCACAGAATGAACTGCTGGCCGAAAATATCCGGCTGTTATATGTCGCGCTGACGCGTGCAAAATCGAAATGCTATGTTGCCTGGGGACGCATCAATACCGCCGATTCTTCAGCCCTTGCTTATCTGCTGCACACTTCCGAGGGCCTTCAAACCGATTACCGAACTGAAGATATAGTTGCCGGATTGAAGAAACACGTTGGCGGAAAATCAGATGAAAATCGGGTTGACGATTTAAAACGACTGGTAAAAAAATCACAGGGATGCATTGAGGTTGTTTCCTTGCCAGAGCCTTCGGATCGCAACTTTTTTGAACCGCCGGACAGCGCTGAGGCATTGGCCTGTCGAAAATTTTCAGGTAAAATTGACCACACCTGGAAGATTTCAAGCTATTCGTCGCTGGTCTCAAAGCGGATTTCCGACATTGATCTTCCAGACCGAGATGCCTTTGCCAATCTGTTCAAACATCTAACGGATACCACCGAAGATTGGATCCAACCCCAGGAACCAGGTAAGCGCGCTGATATTTTTATGTTTCCGAAAGGTTCGCACACCGGAAATTTTTTTCATGACCTATTTGAGCAAATGGATTACACATCCAGTTCGTCTCAAGCATTAAGCAGCCCGGTTCAAAGCTCGCTCCAGGCCTATGGCTTTGACAGCGCCTGGCAGGGTACCATTTCTGAGACGATTTCCCATGTACTGAACGCTTCTCTGAAAGCGACCCAACCGGAGTTGGTCCTATCTTCAATTGCTTTCGAAAACCGAATCAACGAGATGGAATTTTACTTTCCGATCAATGCGATTACTCCCCAAAAATTGCGAACCATTTTCAAACGATATGACAGCATAGAGGGTATCGGGGATTTTCCAGGCCGGCTGCAAAAATTGATCTTCAGTCCCACCGCTGGTTTCATGAAAGGTTATATGGACCTGATTTTTGGGCACCAGGATCAATTCTATCTGGTGGATTGGAAATCCAACTATCTGGGTCCGAAGCTTGAAGACTATCGACAGGAAGCGCTTGGATACGCGATGCAGGAAAATTACTACATCCTGCAGTACCATCTATATGTGCTGGCGCTATCCCAATATCTGCGCTTGCGTCACCCCGGTTTTCGATATGAATCTGATTTTGGCGGTGTCTTCTATATATTTATCAGGGGAGTCGACAGCCGTCGCGGCCCGCAATTCGGAATTTTTCATGACCTTCCGAACGCCGCACTCATCAATGCTTTGGGAAAAGCACTGATTCCAGGCTTTTTAAAGATTTAAGTTATACATTAATTAAAATAAATAACAAACTGTTATTATATAATATATTGTTATATATAAAATCTTAAATTCCAAATGATTGATAAGAATACAGTAAAAAGTCTTCTACAAAAAGGCCTGCTGTCCGAGATCGATATTCATTTTGCACAATTTATCACCGGCTTTTCGCCGGATAATGATCCGGATATATTTTTGGCCGCTGCCCTGGTTAGCCATGCGACCGGCACCGGCGATATCTGCCTGAACCTCGACACGGCCGCCGGTAATCTCCTCACCGGTGCGAAGCACTTCAAGAAGCCCATCGAATGCCCTGAACTTGATGTCTGGCTTGAAAAACTGACAGCCAGTCCGGCTGTTGGCCGACCGGGTGAGATCTGCCCATTAATCCTGGATGCTAAAAACCGTCTCTATCTGTATCGATACTGGGATTATGAAAATACACTTTCAAATTCGATCGATAAAAGAATCCGCAAAAATATTGAGGACCTGGATTCTCAGCGACTAAAACGTAGTCTGGATCGGTTGTTTCCAAGAATCGAAGGGCAGGGGATTAACTGGCAAAAAATTGCTGCAGCGGTCGCCAGCTTAAGGCATTTTAGCGTTATCACCGGCGGGCCGGGAACCGGAAAAACATTTACGGTCACCAAGGTTTTGGCGCTTTTACTGGAGCAGGTGCCCGGACATATGCTTCAAATTTATCTGGCAGCACCCACCGGCAAAGCCGCCGCCAGATTAAAGGAGTCTCTTGAACCTGCCAAGGACCGCATGAATTGCGATGATTCGGTAAAAGAGGCGATTCCTTCAGAAGTATCCACCATTCATCGGATGCTCAAACCCATAACAGGGTCCCCATATTTCCGCCACGATCTCGATAATCCTTTAATGGCGGATGTGGTTGTCGTCGATGAAGCCTCAATGGTCGATCTGGCCTTGATGACCAAACTATTTCAGGCGGTCCCCGAAAAGGCGCGTTTGATTTTAATCGGTGACAAGGACCAACTGGCTTCAGTCGAGGCAGGTTCGGTTCTGGGGGATATCTGCGACCGGGATGTGATGCACGGTTTTTCGGTTTCCTTTATGGATCGTATCAAAGAATTAACCGGAGAAGCTGTCGACCAGGTGGTTCAAGTATTTGATGAGGGATCCAGACTGCAGGACTCCATCATCGTACTACAAAAAAGCTACCGTTTTGCAGCCGGCAGCGGCATCGGCGGGTTAAGCCGGGCCGTAAACCGAGCAAACGTTGAGATGGTATTTGCCATGCTCGACAACCCCGATGAAAAATCCCTCAACTGGCAGCAATTGAAAGCCGATGAAGGTCTGATCGAGGCATTGTCGCAACAGATTCTCTCCGGTTATCAGTCCTATCTTAAAACCACGGACCCCGCAGAGGCGCTGCACCGACTGAGGCGTTTTAAAATATTGTGTGCTCTAAATATCGGTCCACTGGGGGTTCGAGCCATCAATAAACTGGCGGAACAGGTATTGAGCCGGCAGAATTTGATACAGTTGGATCCCCTGGCGGAAAACCCATGGTATGCCGGCCGGCCCGTGTTGATTACCCGCAACAATTACCAGCTTGGATTATTCAATGGTGACATCGGTATCACTATGCCGGAAGCCGATTCCAAAGACAGGGAACCGTTTGTGTACTTCCCGGACGATACCGCAGGTGTTCGCCGTTTCCAGACCTACCAGCTTCCGGAACACGAAACTGTCTTTGCTATGACGGTCCATAAAAGCCAGGGCTCCGAATTTGATGAAGTGCTTTTCATACTGCCGGACCAAGATTTTTCTATTTTAACCCGTGAACTTATCTACACGGCCCTGACCCGTGCCCGGAAGAAAATTCACATCTGGGGAAATCGTTCGATTATCCGCAGTGCCGTTGCCCGAAAAATAGAGCGCATGTCAGGCCTGCGCGATGCATTGTGGGGTGTCAAGAAACAGATGTCAGAGGACAGAGGACAGAGGGCAGTTGACAGAAGTCAGAAGACAGATGGCAGAAAACAGAGAAAAGATGACGAGGGTCGATGACAGAATTCAAAAAGCCGATTTCGCTGAACGAAAATGATTTTACAAAGACCCAAATCGATACTCACTTGCGACGACAACTGCAAATTATGATATCTGTAGTTTTACCGTAGTCTGGATATTCTCAATGTTGTGCGCCACGAGCGCACTTTTTCATAAAGTGTGCGCAACTGCACAAAAGATGAGGGCGGGCCCCTCGGAGCTGGCTTGCAGGAGCAGGCTTCAAACCACCTAAAGCTGCGTTGGTAAAGAGCCAGGGTAGTGAGCGTTTAGGAAAAGTCACGGCGTAGGATCGTGGCAGGTAGGACTCAGAGAGACGAGTACAAGCGAACCACTCGATGAGGCGTCGAAAGAATAGGGACGAGGTCAAAACTTCTGCAAATTCAAATAAAAAAGTCAGAATTGATAAGAGTCGCTTCATGTATTCTCTTCTCTATATCCCGACTACGACTCGGCGCGGAACCTGCGACGTCGCAGGCTGGTCTCTGTCATCTGTCTCCTGACATCTGTTCTCTGTTTTCTGATGGCATCTGTCCTCTGACTTCTGACAAAAGTTTACACCCGCTGGGTACAGGATACGGCTTCCGCCAGAACAGCATGTATTTGATCCAGCAAGCTGCACGTATCCGCGCATTGTGGAAACGCCTGTCTTTGCTGACATTGCAGACAGGGGCTTTTGACAAGATATCCGATTTCAAAATCGAATTGATAGTTTAAGTTTTTTGCCATTTATTTCAGCCCTGTATCAGGAGGGTGTTTCGCGGTTAATGTTCTAATTGTCATTGAGCCATGCAAATCCAAATAGAAGTGGTCTCATACCATAGAACCAGCTCTCCTCACAAGTGATAATTACCATTCTTAAACTAATAAATCCGAAACTTTAGGCACTTCCAAAAGCTATTCCTCGCGGCTCAAAAATTTTTGATACTGCACCATTTTAGCAAATGCACCTACCGCACGCTCGGGTGTTGGAAAAAATACACCCTTGAACGCGGATTTTTTAATCGGATAGACGGTCTGATGTTTTTCATCGGGTAACATACTGACCCCGTAAACCGGTTTGTTATATTGTTCCATCAAGCCAACAATTTGGGCGATATGATCTTTTTCAAATTTTTTAAAATCCCGGTGAATTTGTTTGATGAATTCCGATGAATAGGTCGGGTCTGCCTTTAAAACCGATTCTCCCAGGTTTTTTAGGACCTTCTGACGCCCCACAGTCCCCAGATTGATTACAGCATCACAACCATCCCACTTTAGCAATAATTCCAGTACGTCTCTGGGTATCGAAGGGTCACGTTCGCCTACCAGATCAATGGGATTGGAGCGGCTCCAGTAAGGCGGTAGTATTTTATCGATGTCGTTTATAATTTGCGTAGATAATTCAGGAACATCGAGGTCAAATTGTGAGCATAAATCGGCCGTAACCACTCCCCAACCGCCCCCCAGGGTCATAATGGCCGCACGATTTCCTCTTGGCAGGGGCAGAGATGAAAAAGCGGCGCCCAAATCGAGCAACTCCGTGGGTTGGTCGACTTTAACGATACCTGCCTGGCGACAGACCGTATCAAATATCCGTGTATCAGAGGTTAAGGCCCCGGTGTGGCTGGCCGCTGCCCGCTTTCCCGCCTGACTTTGACCACCCTTCAAAAGCACGATCGGTTTCTTTTTTCCGACGCGACGGGCACCTTCAAAAAATCGCCGCCCGTTTTTAACACTTTCCACATATAACATTACCGTGCGGGTTAGCGTATCGACTTCAAGCCCGTCCAGATAGTCTTCGATGCTCATCATGGCTTCATTGCCGGAGCCGCAAAATCCTCGAATTCCAATGCCCTGTTGTTCGGCAAATGCCAGCAGCTGCACGCCCATGTTGCCGGATTGAGAAATCATGGTGGTTGATCCCGCTTTGGGTTTAGTCGGAAAACCCGTACAGTAAAAATTGACATGCGGATTACAGATACCCATTGTATTCGGCCCCAGAATCAAAATCCCTGCTTTGCGGGCAGCGCGCACCAAGTTGGCTTCCATTTTTTTACCCGCATTGCCGGTTTCAGCAAAACCGGATGTGATCAGAAGCATGTTGCGAATGCCTTTTTCTTTTAACTGGGGTATCAGGTCCAAAACTCCGGCGGCAGGAATGGTCACGACGGCCAGATCAACCGACTCGGATATATCTGTAACGGATCGATACACTTTGCGCCCGGCGATGGAATCTGCTTTCGAATTAACCAGATATATATTTCCTTCGTACCCGCCGCTGATGGTATTCGACATGAGCATATGTCCCCATTTACCCATCTGGGCCGAAGCGCCTATAAATGCGATGGATTTGGGGTAAAATATGGCAGCAATGGCACCCGGAGCAACGGGGGGTGGTAACTGCTGATCCACAGGTGCCTCACCGGGAACAATCAGAGCGTCCACTGCCCAGAGTCGGCCATCAGATGAAGCCAACAGCGGGTTGATATCAATCTCAGCAACTTCCGGAAGTTCAACTCCGATACGTGAAAGCCCACTGAGAGTTTGAATGATCTGTTTGCGGTTGATGGCTTCTTCCCCCCGGTACTTCCCCAGAAATGCCGTTGCCCTTATTTCCGTTAGCATATCGGCCGCATCGGTTTGGGTTATAGGAGCCACCCGAAAGGTAACGTCTGATAAAGCTTCGGTGAACACACCACCGATGCCGAACATGACAACCGGCCCAAATTGCGGGTCGCGAAACAACCCTGCCACCAGTTCTCTTTTTCCCTGTATAAACGGCTGAATCAGAAGTCCCTCCAGATCATCGCCGGCCGCTGCTATGATGGCTTCCACTGCATTTTGAATATCCTGCGGATTGCTGAGATTTAAATGTACCAATCCCTTTTCCGTTTTGTGGGCCAGTGCGGAACCCAGACCCTTAACCACCACCGGATAGCCCAGCTCATTGGCGGCTGAGATGGCTTCCTGGTAATCCGCTACTACCGTTTCCGGCACAACAGGCACGCCAAATTCTTTAAGAAGCGTTTTGGCTTCGGCCTCATTGATGCCGGTTTTGTCCATATTTTTTATACCAGCCACTAATGCTCGGATATTCATTTGATTTCCTCTTGCGGTTAACAATATACGTGTTAGAGGCAGCAGGTCAAGTATTACGGATCGTTGACAAGAATTGCGTTGACCGATAAGATTAAATATTAAGATTCGAGTCGGTCATCGATATCCGAGTCAACGACCACCCGGTTTGAAAACAACCAATCAAACAGCTGATTGCGACGCATATCTCTCTCATTGAGAATAAAATCCAGAGGAAAGGGCCTGAAACGCATGCCGCTTAAAGGTAATTTTGAAACATTTAACCTTAACAGTATCTTTCAGCTTTTAAGTGATGATCAAAAGACCGGTGTGTTGAAGGTCAGAAATGAAAATAAAGAAATCCGAATTTATCTAAAAGATGGGGAAATCATATATGCGACCGGATCGCAGAACAAGGATCGATTGGGACATTTTCTGATAAGCAAAGACATTATTTCACAGGAACAGCTTCAGGAGGCCTTAAAGAAAGGCAAGGCCGAAAAAAAAGCCCTGGGAAAAATTCTCCTCGAGAAAGGCATTCTCACCTCCCAAAATCTTAAAGAAATTATCCACCAACAAATCGAACACATGATATTCAATCTCTTTTTATGGGATAATGGCGAATTTGAATATAACGACGCGGCTCTTAATTTGAAGGGCATGATTGTCGCCAAGATCAACGTAGTGGGTCTGCTTTTAGAGGCAGCCCGCCGAATCGACGAAATATCTATATTAAAAAAACATATTCCAAACGATATGCTGACCTACCGCATCACGGGTAAGGTCAGCGACCAGGATGAAATCACTCTAAATTCAGCCGAATTGAAAATTTTGAGTTTAATCGATGGCCAACGCTCAGTCAAACAGATAATCCTGGATGGCGGCTTTGACGAATACTCGGCCTACAAAATTCTCTATTCCCTGTTATCATCCGGGCTCATCGAATCTATCGAAACGCAGCCTGAACAAACAGCGATAGAACCGATAGAAGAATCTAAAGATTATTCCACCATCATCGTGCCATATAACAATATATTACAGGTTTTATTTCGCAGCCTGGAAGGCGAGATTGGCAATCAGGCATTTGTCATTTTCGATGAATCCAAACAGGTTACAGCTTCGCAACCCTATAACATATTCCGCAATTTTCAGCCCAAAAGTGCCGTTGATGTTAATGCCCAAGAAATCTGTCAGGAAATAGCGCCCATAAAAAATTATTCAGACGCTAGTCAGATTTTGATCAAAAGTTTTAATGAATTTATTTTAAATATTCTATCAAAGTCCAACCAGCTTCTGGGGCCTAAAATGACCCAACAGACCATTCAGGAAATTGATACTGTACTTCCCCGTGTCGATACCGCTAAGACCCGCATCAG
>JAUVTR010000242.1 GCA_030601425.1 Desulfobacterales bacterium | reverse complement strand
GAGCTTGACACAGAAATTGGGCAAAAGGGGGCCTTTTTCAAATGCCTCAGCCGACGACCTTGGGAACCACAAATTGCCCATCCTCGCTTTCAGGTGCATTGGCCAGGGCCCGATCCCGGTCAAGATGCTCCCGTTCCTTATCTTCGCGAAATGCATTGGTCAGAAAGATGGCATGGGATGTGGGTTTAATGTCCTTTGTATCGACCTGATTCAATTTCTCAATGTACCCCAGGATCTCGTCAATTTGCCCGGCGAACTTCTCAATAGATTCCTCATCCAGATCCAGCCGCGCAAGGTGAGCGACGTATAAGACTTCTTCTTTGGTTATTTTCATTAACAATCCCTTCTAATAAGTTCTTTATTAAAACCACGAAAACACGAAAGAACGAAAGCACGAAAATTAATTCACAACTCTTTTTATCTCTAGCGTGGGTTTCGCAAAATTCAGCAGTAACCCCACTTTTAAATCGGTGGCCTTAAGATATGATATTAGCTGGGCTAAATGGGCATCAGCAAGCTCTTTCACCGCCTTGAGTTCAACAATTATTTCCTTTCCGATGACAAGATCAAGCCGATGAGTTCCAACTTCTTTTCCGTGATATTCAATTTTGATCTCTTTTTGACATTCAAAATTAAGATTCGTTTCTGACAATTCGATTTTTAAGGCTTCCTCATAGATAGACTCTAAATACCCCGGCCCCAATTCTTTGTGGACCTTTATTGCAGCGCCAATAATAACTTCACTTAATTTTTCAAATACACGTTTTTCCCTGGTTTTTTTATTTGTTTTGAGAACACGTTCTCCATGATGGATTATTTTCATAATTATTATTTCGTGTTTTTAGATTTTCGTGCTTTCGTGGTAATTCACATCACTTCATTACCAGAATGGGTTTCATGCCATCCTTTTTTAACTTTTTCATTATGCCCAGGGCTTCGGATTTGCTTTTATACTTTCCGATTCTGACCCTGAACCAGATACCTTTTCCGGGGATTTTGCCGATCGCCCGGTATGCCGGGTAGCCGCTTTTTTTTAGTTTTTTAACCAGTTGATCCGCGTCCTTTGGGTCTTTAACGGATGCGGCCTGAATGGTATATATGGGCCCTGCAGCATGGGTTTTTTCAACAGCAGCAACCTTTTTCTTTTGAGAACTTTCAACCGGTTTGGATTTTTGCGGCTCTGCTTTTTTGGGACCCGTTTTTGCCGGTGCCCGCTTTTGGGGAGTTGCCTTTGGCGGCTTTTGGGAAACGGTTTTCTCGACCGGTTTCTCAATCTTGCGTTCAACCGCCTTCGGCTTCTGCAGTGCCGGGACTTTTGTGTCTACCTTGTTTTCTTCCAGGGCTTCATAAAAGTCGAGTTCGGTTTTATCCTTTACGGTGGTCGCCTCCTTCTGAACCGGCATTTTTTGCTGCTTGCCAAGATCATCTTTTTTTGGCGCCCCTATTTTTTTTTCAAGCGCTGCAATGTCAAATTTAACCGGAGCCGTACCCCGGCCGACCAATACGCCGAGCACAAACATCCAGGCACACAGAAAAAAAATTAAAAAAAGCCAGCCCGCAATTTTTCTACGTGACAGGACAATGAACGGCTTCTTGAATTCCGGCTCTTTGCGTTTATTCTTTTTTCTCATTGGCGATTTAAAACCCGGTTTTACATCGTATCAGGAGCCGACACGCCCAATAATGTCAAGCCATTGCGAATGACCTTCTGAACCGCTAAAACAAGATTGAGTCGGCCGCACCGCAATTGCGGATCATCGGTTAAGACACGGTGTTTATTGTAGTAGGCATGAAATGCGGATGCAAGGTCCATTAAATAATACGTCACGCGATGGGGCTCCATGCTCTTGGCGCTTCCTGCCAGAACATCCGGATAACGTGCCAGGGTTTTGATCAGATCGATTTCTTCCGGCTCTATTAATCGGGCCACAGCTTTATCATCCCAGGAAACTTCACAGGTGCCTTGCTCGTTTCCCTTGCGCACGATGCTTGAGATGCGGGCATGCACATATTGAACATAATAAACCGGATTGTCATTGCTCTTTTGTTTGGCGACCTCCAGATCAAAATCAAGCGCGCTTTCATAGTGACGCGTCAGAAATATAAACCGGGCGGCATCCCGACCCACTTCGTTGATAACATCTTTTAGGGTTTCGAATTTCCCCGCCCGGGTCGACATGGCCACCGGTTCACCGGCCCTGAGCAAGTTCACCAGTTGCACCAATATGACATCAAACTGATCACGCCGGTGCCCGGAGGCTTCCACAGCTGCCTTCATTCTGGGAATATACCCATGATGATCCGCCCCCCATACATCGACAACCCGTTCAAACCCGCGGTCATACTTATCCTGATGATAGGCAATGTCGGATGCAAAATAGGTTGTTTCCCCATTATTCTTAACCACCACCCGATCCTTTTCATCGCCGAAATCGCTGGTTTTAAACCACAGAGCCCCGTCTTTTTCGTAAATAATTCCCTGGTTGCGAAAAATATCAAGGATCTGATCCACACGACCGGAGTCATATAAGCTCTGCTCGCTGAACCAGCAGTCAAATTCCACACCGAATAATTTTAAATCGTCCCGAATGCCGTCCAGTATTTTCTCGGCTGCAAAGCGCGCACATATCATCAGGGCTTCTTCTTCCGGCTGGCCTAAAAGTGCATCGCCTTTCTGTGATTTAATTTCAGCAGCCAGATCGCGAATATAATCCCCCTGGTAGCATTCATCGGGAAATTTCACTTTTTGACCCAACATCTCCTGGTATCGCAAAAAAACGGATTGTCCCAGGGTATGGATTTGCCGGCCTGAATCATTTATGTAATATTCTTTTTGAACATCATACCCACAAAAGGACAAAATATTGGCGACCGCATCCCCAACGGCGGCCCCGCGGCCATGACCGACATGAAGCGGGCCGGTGGGATTTGAGCTGACAAATTCGACCTGGAATTTTTGGCCTTTCCCGATGTCCGTTGCCCCGTAACGGGTATCCGCCTCATGGATCTCTCGCAGAACCGGATGCCAGACCGCCGGTTTTAGAAAGAAATTGATAAATCCAGGGCCGGCTATTTCACTCTTTTCAAGTATTCCTTCCGGATCCTCAATATGGCGGGTAATGACTTCCGCAATTTTGCGCGGCGGCATTTTTTGAACTGATGCCATCACCATGGCGATATTGGTTGAAAAATCACCATGGGCTTCAGCTTTAGGCTCGTCGACCTCGGTCTCAACAATGTCGTCTGACGGCAGATCCCCCTTTTGATGGGCACTCCTGACAGCAAGAAGAATTAGATTTTTAATTTTTTGTTTCATATTATTCCGCGATCTTCGGCGTCCTGGATTTCGTGATAGATAAGGTCTTTTCAAGGCCAAGTCAAGATTCTTTAGCTGCACGCCGGGTTGAAAAATAGCATATTGTTTTAAATTAGCGAATATATAAATTTCATTTACTTGTGATGCCCTTAAATGTTATTTTCACTACCTTATATGGAAGGCATCAAGACACAAAGACGCAAAGATGAATATTAACCAAAGGTTTCGCTTTGTGTCTTGGTGCCTTTGTGGCAATTTGTTCCGGTTTATCCGGATTACGTGAAAGGAAATTATATGAGAAAAAGAACTATTTTAGCATGTATCATGTTAAATTTGCTGCTGGGGACAGGCCCGGCACTGGGTCACTTTGGCATGATTATCCCGTCCGATTCCATGATCCTGCAAGGTGAGGACAGGACGGTGACATTAGCCCTATCGTTTTCTCATCCTTTTGAAGGCCAGGGTATGGAGTTGGTTAAGCCCAAAACCTTTGGTGTTCTAATCAACGGCAAGAGACAAAATCTGATGGAGAGTCTGAACGAAACGCAAGTCATGGGGCATATGGCCTGGTCGGCTCAATTTAAAATCAAACGCCCCGGTGTCTATATTTTTTACATGGAGCCCCAGCCATACTGGGAGTCTGCCGAGGATACATTTATTGTTCATTACACGAAGACGGTTGTAACGGCTTTCGGCGATGATGAAGGCTGGGATCAAGGGGTCGGCTTGGAAGCTGAAATCATCCCCCTGTCGAAACCTTACGGCCTGTATACCGGCAACGTATTCCAGGGCATCGTCAAACTAAACGCAAAAGCCGTTCCGTTCGCTGAGGTCGAGGTGGAATACTACAACAAAAACGGCAAGTTCACTGCTCCAACCGAATACATGATTACACAGACGATTAAAGCCGATCAAAATGGTGTGTTTACCTACGCAGCACCGATATCCGGCTGGTGGGGATTTGCGGCCTTAAATCCGGCAAATTTCAAATTTAGCCATGCAGGTCAAAAAAAAGATGTGGAACTCGGAGCGGTCATCTGGGTCAAATTTCACGACTGGCAATAGGTCAACATCTGGGTTAAACCACGAAGATCACGAAGAACTCGAAGAGTGGCCATAGGAAATAGTATTGAAACCTTTGTGAACTTCGTGCTCTTCGTGGTAAGAAAAATTTTATCGATAAAATGACAAATAAAGTAACCAGGTGCAATTTTAAGCGCATCTCAGGTCCAGAGAAAGGTTAGCTTGCATATTTCAGAAGGCGTATTATCCGGTCCCGTTCTCATATCCGGCGGGGCATTGGCGGCGGCCGGAACGGCGATCGGTCTGAAGAAACTCGATTATGACCGCATTGCTCAGGCCGGCATTCTTTCGGCAACGTTTTTTGTGGTCTCGCTGATTCATATTCCCATTGGGCCCTCGAATGCGCATTTAATCCTCAACGGCCTCGTGGGATTGCTGCTCGGATGGGCCGCTTTTCCTGCTATCCTGGTGGCGCTTGTGCTTCAGGCGATGTTGTTTCAATTCGGCGGCATTACCGCTTTAGGGGTCAATACGATGATTATGGCCCTGCCGGCAGTTCTTTGCTATCTGGTTTTCAGTTCCTTTCTTCATAAAAATACCACCCTGGCGTTCTCGTCGGCCTTCGCCTGCGGCTTTTTATCCGTATTTTTAAGCGCAATAATTTTGGGCCTGGCCCTGATATTTACCGAGGAAAACTTTTTTGAAGTTGCGGCCATTGTCATTGCGGCGCATATTCCGGTGATGATCATTGAAGGCATTGTCACGGCGCTTTGTGTGGCTTTTTTAAAAAAAGTCCAACCGACAATGCTGCCCGGATCTTCAAAGCAGTAATTATTATAATTGTTTATAATAAATGAGTTAATATGAATTTATGTGTTAAACAATGTAGCAGACCCATGAAACCTAACATTCTCAAATCGAACTTGGCAAAACCCATTTTCTACTTATTTTTAGTTGTCTGCCTTTTGTGGTTCCGAATCGAACCCGCAAATGCCCACCGGGTCAATCTCTTTGCCTGGGTTGAGGGAGATACCGTCCATGTGGAAAGCAAATTCAGCGGTGGTAAAAAAGTAAAGGCGGGTAAAATCATTGTTACGGATCCACAGGGGAATGAGCTCGTTAAGGG
>JAUVTR010000178.1 GCA_030601425.1 Desulfobacterales bacterium | reverse complement strand
TTGTATTGAACATTCGGATTTCGTGTTTTAAATTTGTTTCGAATTTCGGGTTTCGGGTTTCGGATTTTCAACCGCTCCAAATTAGGATTATCTCCCTAGTATAAAGCTATATTCCCAAGTCGCTCGATGCCTCTCCCAGCTTAGTAATGGTTGCCTGTTTGACCTGCTCTTCGCTCAGGTTGAAAATATGGCGCAGAATGTCAAACGGCCGGACAGTTTTTCCCGGTTCGGATTTGAGGGTAAAGTTCAGCTGCCGCGAGTTCACCCATTCACTACTTTCTACAATATCCTTTAAATCTATCTTTTTCAACTTTCCTTTTCGGCCGGCAAGCGTAATGGGTGCTGCTGACATGTCGTTAAAAGCCTTTAACCGGGCTTCCTCGAAAAGATCCTCTTTGAGTGCAACCCGGTAACGAATAAGCTGGCAGGGTTTTGCCGACGTCTTCCTGAGAGCCGGTTGACAGCGGGTGATCATCAGTCCGGTGGGTAGATGCGCATTTAAGCCGTCCATCACCGCTTGGGGCCGTATATGATCGGGTACGGTGACAATAAAGCGCTCCTTTAAGCTTTCAATTCCAACAGGCAGCGGATTATCAAAGGAAACTTTAGGTTTGGGGTGAAATCCTTCTGAAAATTTAACGGCAATACCGGCTCGTTTTAAGGCCCGCAAAAAGATGTTGACCAGCTCAAGATGCCCGAAATACCGGGCTTCGTCCTGCTTGACATAAAACACACTGAGTTTTTTATAGGTCACCTGCTTCTCAACGTTGGATGGACGCACCTCGACAGCATTGTCGCCAAAATCCTGATGCGTCAGGGGTTCAATCTGTTCAAAGTCGCAGACCCCGCACTGGTTGCAGTCATCAACCCGGCAATCCGCCGTGTAAGTGCCCTGACGTGCGATTTCCCATTCATCACGTAAAAATGCTTTGGTCACCTGGGTATGAATATGATCCCAGGGCAAGGGCTCATAGACATCTCTGGCGCGGGTGGTATAAAAATCCGGATCAACACCTTCCTCGTCAAATGCCGCCTCCCACCCGTCGTACTGAAAATGGTCACTCCAGCCATCAAATCTGCAGCCTTTATGATAGGCCGCCACCAGCAGCCGGCTCAGCCTGCGATCGCCGCGCGCCCAAACGCCTTCCAGTCGGCTGACTTTCGCATTCTGCCATTTAAATTGAAGGCCGGACAATTTCAGCTGATTCTGAACCCGCATTAAGCGGTCTTCAGATTCTGCCAGCGACAGCTGGGCAGCCCATTGAAACGGTGTATGGGGTTTGGGGATAAAAGTAGTCAGGCTGACATTGATCTTGCCCCGGCGCTTGTGAGGACTTTTGATATTGCGCAGCACTTTGACTAAATCCACCAGCGCCTTCAGATCCTCGGCGGTTTCGCTGGGAAGCCCGATCATAAAATACAGCTTGATAGTCTGCCAGCCCAGATCAAATGCATCCTTGACCGTGGCGATAATTTCGGTTTCACTGATATTTTTGTTGATTACGTCCCGCAGCCGCTGGCTGCCGGCTTCGGGCGCAATCGTAAAACCGGTTTTGCGCACCGTTTTTATCAGCTTCATCAGCTCCGGCGTCAGGGTGCCGGCTCTTAAAGACGGCAGCGAAACAGCCACATTTTCCGCCGCAAAACTGGACATCAGGCGTTCCATCAAAGGAACGATACACCCGTAATCGCCGGTACTTAACGACAGCAGGGATATATCTTCATATCCGGTGGTGCCAACAGATTGAGCGCCAAGGGCCAGTAGAGATTCCGGCGACCGTTCCCGCACCGGGCGGTAGATCATGCCGGCCTGACAAAATCGGCAGCCCCGGGTACAGCCCCTGGCAACCTCCAGCCGCAGGCGATCATGCACGGGCTTGCCGTAGGGAACGATCGGTTTGTCCGGAAAAGGCACCTGATCCAGATCGGCAACGATGGTTCGCGTCACATGGTTATAATCCGGATAGCGCGGCACCACGGTCTGAAAGCCGCGGGCGTCATATTGGGGCTCAAAAAAGGCCGGGATATAGACCCCTTCAATCTGCGACCAGCGTTTCAGAAGGTCTTCTCTGTCCGGCCGGGTATGCTTATGGCAGTCCATCCAGGATTGCGCCAGCTGCATGATGACCGTTTCACCGTCCCCGACAATAATCGCATCAAAAAAATCCGCAATGGGTTCGGGATTGCAGGCACACGGGCCGCCGGCGATGATTAGCGGATGGGAGTTGTCGCGTTGCGCGGCATAAAACGGAATACCGGCCAGATCCAGAATGGTCAGGATGTTGGTGTAATTCAGCTCGTAAAGCAGGCTGAACCCGATGATATCAAAGCAATTCAGGGGCTGGCGGGATTCCAGGGAAAACAGCGGCAATCCCGCGGACCGCAGGCGGGCCTCCATGTCGACAGCGGGTGCGAAAACCCTCTCGGCCGCAATGTCCGCATGGGCGTTGAGAATATGATACAAAATCTGCATCCCGAAATGGGAGGTGCCGATCTCATAAAGGTCCGGAAAGGCCAGCGCAATCCGCAGCCTGACCCTGTCCGGGTCCTTTATAATCTGATTAATTTCGCCCCCCAAATAGCGGCTGGGTTTTTCAACCAGGGGTAAAATATCTTCAATTGTTTTGATGCTCATGGGCTTTGTTGAGTGCCTAAAATGCCTAAAATGATCTAAAGTGACTAAGGTTAATGAATTCTACCCGTCGAGAGCCTCCCTTCGAGAGCCTCAGGGTCTATCGACTGGGTCGAACGATCATTTTTATAAAAGACGGAGCAATGCGACACCTTAACTTTAGGCACTTCAAACTTTAGTTCACTTTAGTCACTTTTTACTGGGTTATGTTACCAGATTTACTGGAAAAATCAAACACTCCAAAATAACGGAGATTTCAACTTGCCGGCGCCTTTATTTTTTAAGCTTCATGTTTATATTTTAGCAGACAAAACAGTCCCTGATTTCAAACCAACCCCAAACTGAATCGCCGGAAGGATAGATATGCCCAACACCTTAATGCCGATCGACAAAAAAACAGGTCGCATTCTTTTTGCGCTGGTTTCATTTCTGCTTCTCGGGCTGACCATACCACATCCCGGCTACGGCCTGAAAAGCGAGCGTGAAAGCCCGGTGGTCCGGGCGGTGCGCAAAGTCAGTCCGGCTGTGGTAAATATAAGCTCCTCCTATGAGATCCGCAAGCGTGCCAATCCTTTCTCCGGTTTTGGTATGGATCCGTTTTTCGAGGAATTTTTCAAAGACTTCTTTGATCCCAGATTTGAACGGCGCCAAAAGAGCACCAGCCTGGGTTCCGGTGTGATTATCGACGGCAAACGGGGCTTTATCCTCACCAACGCGCATGTCATAGAAAGGGCCGGCAAGATTAAGGTGGTGTTGCAGGATGAACGCGAATTCGAAGCCACAATTGTGGGTGCGGATCCAGACTCGGATTTAGCAGTTTTAAAAATCGATCCCCAAAACCTTTTACCGTCCATCGAAATGGGCAGTAGCGATGATCTGATGATCGGCGAAACCGTTATTGCCATCGGCAACCCTTTCGGATTTTCGCACACGGTGACCACCGGTGTCATCAGCGCCGTCAACCGCAGTATCCGGTCTGAAGACAAAGTGTATCTCGACTTTATCCAGATCGACGCCTCCATTAACCCCGGAAACAGCGGCGGACCTCTGTTGAACATTAACGGCGATCTGATCGGCATCAATACCGCCATCTACGCCAAAGCTCAGGGTATCGGTTTTGCGATTCCCATCAACAAAGCTAAAAGAATTATCTCCGATTTGATTCAGTTCGGCGAAGTGATCCAGGCCTGGATCGGTATAACCGTACAAAAACTGGATGCCAGACTGGCCGGCTATCTGAAAGTTCCCGGTAAAAAAGGCGTCATGATAAAAGCCGTGGAGCCACAGAGCCCTGGAAACAAAGCCGGTCTGCTGGAAGGCGATATTATTCTGGCGATCGGCAAAAAAAAGATCGCTTCGGTGCGCGATTACTGGTCAATTAAAAAAACCTATGCCGCCGGGGATTCGCTCAAGGCCAGAATATGGCGTGCCGGTGAAATAAAAACCGTCCGCGTAAAAACCCGGATGTTTCCCATGGAACTGGCCGAGGATCTGGCCTTCCGATTAATGGGGATTCGAGTCGAAGACTTGACCAAGCGAAACCGCCGACATTATCGAACCACAGCCCGGGAAGGCGTGGTCATCTCTGAAATCGACAGCCGCAGTGGACTGGCTGAAATCGGCGCCCGGCCCGGAGATGTCATTCGCCAGATCGACGACACGGCCATCGAAAACAAAGAAGATTTCAAAAAGACGGTTGTCAAGTACCGTCAAAAACGATCGCTGGTGATCCTGCTGCAGAGAGGCGATCAGGGGTACTACATAACATTGAAATTGTAGCAATTCTGCTGCGTTTGAAACTTCGAATCTTAAGCCGTTGCAAATTCGAAAGCCTGCTGGAGTGTTGGAGTAGTGGAGTGATGGAGTGATGGAGTAATGGAAAAGCGCTGATTGCGGATGTTCTTGATAGTAAGGATGATCTTACCTCTTATTCTAAAGAACGCACGGCCCGGACATAATTGTATTGATCCTTGAAATACCAACTGCTTGCATAACTCTTTTTATGTCTTGCATCTGTAATTGAACCGTTTAAAAAGCTTATAATCCAATCTTCATAACGTGCGCTTGGTCTGGGGATAGAATCAGCGCTCCAGCACCTTTTCTGCGTCCTGTCGAACGCCGAATCAATAAAAAGTCCCTGTTTTTTCGTACGCATCATCAGTGATGCCAGCTCCTCAATGGTGGGCATGCGCCAATCCGAATAACCCGCAAATCTCTCCCTGTTCAGTATTTCAACATAGCGAGTCGCCTGTAACAACAACAAACTGTTCGCAGATCCTCTTTTTTGCCACATGAGGCCCGTTATTTTGTCTGTTATGGTGCTATCGGAGTTAGCGATAAGATCATTGGCAAAATTGCCAGAGGGATTTCGCTCGACATCAAAAAAATGATATTGCAAAAGCATATTTTTTAAGTCCCGCCTTGAAAGTATCTTCGGCTCTTTGCGCAATGACACCTTGGCTGCCTTCACCTCCTTGGGAATAGATGCCAATTTTGGTGTTTTATTCTCATGGGTTTGGGTTTTAATTTCTTTGCGCTGATTCTCTATTATCGCTTGCTTTTCAAGCTCCAGGCGGCGGCGCTCGGCTTCAAGCTTTTTGCGCTTCGCGATCAGCGCCTTTATTTTCTCACTCTCGCGACCCTCTTGCTCAACTTTAGCCGTTTCCGCATCCAGCTGCTTTTTCTCGGCTTTTAGATCAATTTTGGATTGGACAGGTGGTTCCGGGCGTTTTAAAACAAATACAAAATCACCCTTGTCCAGCTTGGGGTTGTTGATCTTGCCAAACTGGGGGTGCTGGGCTTTGCGCGAATAATTGATCACCTTTTCCTGAAGGTAAGCGCCCAGTTCCTCGCCGGTGACATAACCATCCCGGTTTAAATCCGCATAGCCGTCTTTGATCCCCTGGATAAAACAGATCTTAAAGACCGATCGGTCCGGCACCTGCTCGTTCTCCCGGCCGGCGGTGATAAACTCTCTGACCGGTTCGGTTATTTTTTCCTCGATATAATGGGAAGGCGCGGCGCGTACCATGGTAAAGAGCGCCCCTGAAAAACAGGAATCAAAGACCATCAGTACGTGTTTGGACCGGATGCGCTTGGCCACGGTTTCGATCTGGCGCATGTCAATGGCACGCCGCATAAAGCCGATTTCGTCCTGGCTGGGTCGCGGCGCATCCACCGGAACAATATAGCCTAATTTGGTGCCGTCGGCTTCTTCTAACGTATGACCGTGCCCTGAAAACCAGAACAGCAGGGCTTTGTCTTTGGCCCGGCCCGGCCCCACAATCAGGCGATTCAAAGCCGTATCCAAACGGTCCCAGCCCGGATCTTCCAGCAGCTCAACTTCCCAATCCAGCTGCTTTAAGGTGGCGGCCACTTCGCGCGCATCATCCACCGGATGCGGCAGTCTGGGCCAGCCCGCACGGTAATTACCACAACCCACCACCAGGGCATGGTAGCCCGAATAAAGCTTGATCTGCCGGGCGGCGCCTGAAGATGTTTGGGTTTTAACCAAGAAGCCTCTGGAAGCAGCGAAGGCAGGAGTAGAAACAAAACAAACACACAGGACAGCTAGAAATAGACAGGCACCCAGAGTTTTCGTTTGATGGAAAACCATTTGCCCCTCCTCATCTATGTTAGCTTAGAAATGGATAGTGTTTCTAAAAACATAAAAAGGACAAAACTCTCTGGATGATGTTTCTATACGTTAATCAGATGTCAGGGTCAATCGAATTGTAAAAATATGTACTCCTGATCTTATAGGGCGGTGCATCTTTCAACCTTCCGTGAAAACACAGAAAGATCTAAATTTCAGCTAAAGTTCTCCTGGCAAATTACCGATAAGATAATTGTAACAATAGAAATGAATAATTTCTAATTATTTAGCAGAATAAGTTGCTGAATTAATAAATTTCTGCTCAAGATAACGCCAAACCCCGAGCAATCGGGGGACGGAAAGCCACGGGTCCGCCGGAGGTGGATGGCCGGGTTACCTGAGGAGGCTGAAAAGCTGGGTTGCCCGGGAAATGGCGGCTCAGCTTTTTTGCTTCAGCCACCTGTTTAAAAAGGAGATCAAATGCAACTTTACGGGGGGATTAATCCATACGAGAGTAACCGCTTTGGTTTCGGTTACATCGATACCATTATAAAACAGCGTGCCGTCACACCATCGTTCAATGCGCTTCCTGTTTCAAATCACCGTGATCAGATGGATGACACCACGCGGCATGTGCTGCGGATGCGTAAAGCAATGGAGGCGGTCCGGCAATTGATGCCTGCGTCCGGAGAATATTCAGAAATTGAAGTCGCCATACCCGCAAGGGCCACCTCTGCCTCTAGTCTTGACTTAAGCTCAAGCGGCACCGCAACGCCCACAACCCTGCAGTCGACCGAAGAGGTCAATGCCTCGACGACCGCCTATTCAGCTGACGCACCCGAATGGACCGGCGCTTCGACCGCTCAGGCCACAATCAGCGGCGAATATGACGGCTCCAACGGCACCGATACGCTCACATTCCAAGTTATCAAATCGGGTACCCATGGTGCACGAAACCTTAATATCAAGGTCTACGATTCCAACAATAACGAAATTGACAGCATCAATATCCTAAAAAAAGACGCTATCGACCAACAATACACCCTCTCCAACGGTCTAGTTTTGACGCTGGGCGAGGGCGATCTCTCGAAAAACGATACCTTCACACTGGAAGTTTATGACAACGTCGAAAATGCGGTGAATCCGGACAAGGCCTTTAACGGGACGGGTAGCGATGATCCCAACCTTCAATATGGTCTCGATGTAACGAGTGGATCCTTTGAAATCAATGGGACCACCATCGCTGTTGCGGCGGATGATTCGATTAACAGCGTGCTCGATAAAATTAATCAATCCGATGCCGGCGTGACAGCCACCGTTGACGCCGCCACCGAAAAGGTATTGCTGACCCAAAACACACCGGGCTCGACGCAAGATATT
>JAUVTR010000168.1 GCA_030601425.1 Desulfobacterales bacterium | reverse complement strand
GTCGAATGATTGAAGTCGCTTCGCTCCGCCAAATTTTAAAATGGACAGCATTCCTTAATTATTCATTCGTCATTCGACATTCGTCATTTGTTATGGTTACCCGCCCTCTTTGGATTTATCCTTATCTTTTTTACCACCCATCTTGCTCAACCATTCTTGAGCCTTTTTGCGCTTATCAGCATCCGGGGAGTGCTTCAACGCCTGTTCCAATTGAACTTTGGCATTTTTATAATCTCTGGTTCTGAGATAGAAAACGCCGAGATAGTAGTGCGCGTCACCCAGCTGCTGCTGCTTTCCCAGGCTTTGACCCAGGAAATAATAGGCCTGGGTGAACCGGGGAAATTGCCGGATCAGTTTTAAAAACCTGTCCGAAGCCTCGGCCAGATTGCCCATTTCCATCTGGGTACGCCCTATATAAAAAAGGCATTCCGGGTCCTCGGGAATCATGGCACACGCGCTTTCCAGGGTTTTTAAAGCCTGCTGGTATTTGCCGTCGAGAAAATATATCCAACCAAGATCTTTTAAGATGTACGGGTCAAAGGCCCTTTTCGTCAATGCGATCCGCATCTGGGAAATAGCTTCCTGGCGCTTTCCTACCCGGGCCAGAATCAATCCATAACGGTAATGCACCAGCGGATCCTTTGGATTTCTTTCAACCTCGGACTCAAGCGCGCTCAAAACGACTTGCTCGTCGCCGTAGCGGGTCTCCACGCGCGCATGAACCCGGTTAAACTCTTCCGGATTTACCAGGGGAATCGGTTTAAAGTTTTGGTTGTAAGATTCAATCCAGGAACTGATGAAAGCAATCCGGTCTTCCACCGCCGGGTGGGTCATTAGATAGGCGGGGATCTGATCGGATCCGAACCAGGTCTTGCTGCGAATTTTCTTTAGAATTTCAAGCAAACCGCTGGCGCTGTAATGGGATTTGGTGAGAAATTCAACTCCGAACTGATCGGCCTGCAATTCGTTTTCGCGACTGTAAGCCAGCGCGATAGATTGCCCGGCGGCCATCGATCCCATGGTAACCGCACTGGCCGCTTCACCGGCGCCGCCGATCCCCATCAAAATGCCGGCGGCGATACCGGCCAGGGTTGCCATACCAATCTTTTTGGAGCGTTCGATCTGCTGGGAAATATGTCGGCAGTACACATGGGCTATTTCATGGCCCATTATACCGGCAAGCTCTTCTTCTTCTTGCATGGCATTCAACAACCCGGTGTAAACAAATATATGACCGGCCGGTGTGGCAAAGGCATTGTAAACATCCTCATTAATCACATGGAATTGGTAGGTAAACGGCTGCTGCGGCAAAGACGCCAGGATCCGTTGGCCGATTTTGTTCACATAGGGCACGATCACGGGGTCATCAATCACGTCAAAGTGCTTGTATATCATCGCCATCATCTGGCGCGACATATCTTCTTCCTCTTTGACAGTAATACTGAAAACCGCCGGTGAGATTAAACCGCCCAGGATGATAAGGACCATCACCCCGATAACGATAAATTTTTTGATAGGTTTCATAACGTCCAGATAATGTCACATTTTTATCCTCTTTTCAAACACCAAATTTTGTGCTAAATCAAAGTTGCAAAGTTAAGGGTTAGGCCCTAATCGCAAGATTAATAGTATTATCATATAGTTATAAAACTCACGAGACCCTACTAATGGCACGCGTTATATGCATTGCAAATCAAAAAGGCGGCGTCGGCAAAACGACAACGGCCATCAATCTATCTGCATCTCTGGCAGTGTCTGAAAAACGTACCCTGCTGGTCGATTGTGACCCCCAGGCCAATGCTACCTCGGGTGTGGGAATCGACAAGAGCACCATAGATAGAACCCTGTATCATGGCATGCTCGGCCAGGTCGGGCCGCAAAGCCTGATCATGGACAGCGAAATTTCATCTTTAAAAGTGATCCCTTCCAATGTGGAATTGATCGGATTTGAAGTCGAGATGATGTCAAGTCCCGAGCGTGACATTTCATTGAAAAATCTCCTTGCCGAATTAGACGACTCCTTTGAATATATTATCCTGGATTGCCCGCCTTCACTGAGCCTTTTAACGGTCAATGCGTTGACCGCCGCTGATTCCCTGCTGATTCCGCTGCAGTGTGAATTCTACGCCCTCGAAGGCTTGGGCCAGCTTCTGCGAACCGTAGAGCGCATCAAGCAGGCTTTGAATCCCGAACTCAAGATTGCCGGAATTCTGCTGACCATGTTCGACAAACGCACCAATCTGTCATACCAGGTCGCAGAGGAGGCTGAAAAATACTTCAAGGATCTGATGTTCAACACCCTGGTTCCACGCAATGTCCGGTTGAGCGAGGCACCAAGTTTCGGCAAGCCCATACTGCTCTATGATGCGACTTCGACCGGTGCCCGCAGCTACATAGAGCTTGCCAGAGAAATTATGTTGACTGAAGGTGACGTATGCAAAGAAGCAAGCTGACAAAAACTGTCGGTGCTAAAGCCGGCAAACGCAAAAAAATGGCCCTCGGCAAAGGGTTGAGTGCCCTTATTCCGGAGGTGGCGTCAGGCAAAGAAGAACCGAAAGACTTTTTTTTCTGCGATATCGATCTCATCCGGCCCAATCGTTTTCAGCCCCGTTTTAGTTTTTCTGAGGAAGATCTGCAGGAACTTACAGACTCAATCAAAACCCAGGGTATCCTGCAGCCGCTGTTGGTGCGCCAAGATGAAGACGGCTATGAGCTGATCGCCGGCGAAAGGCGTTTAAGGGCCGCCAAACGCGCCCGCTTAACCCAGGTGCCGGTGATGATAAAGCGCGTAAACAGTGACAAAATGCTGGAAATGGCCATTGTCGAAAATATCCAGCGTGAAAATTTAAACCCCATCGAAGAAGCGGAAGCCTATCATCGATTGATTACCCAGCTGAATCTGACCCAGGATCAGGCCTCGGCCCGGGTGGGTAAAAGTCGATCGGCGGTTGCCAATTTTTTACGTCTGCGGCAGCTGCCGGAGCAGATCAAAGACAGCATTACAGATGGCTCACTGAGTATGGGACATGCCAGAGCAATTCTGGGTGCCGAAGCATCATCCCAGCAGCTTGCCGCCGGGCGGGCGGTCGTCGCCAAAGGGCTGTCGGTCAGACAGACAGAAGCCCTTATACGGCGCTTAAAGTCGGAGAAAAAAAAGCCGAAAGTATCCCGCAATCGCACCGAAGAGATATATTTATCCGGCCTGGCCGAGGATCTTTCCCGCCACTTCGGCACTAAAATCATGATTAAAAAAGATCGTCAAAAAGGGAAAGTTGAAATTGAATTCTACAGCAATGACGATCTTGATCGGTTGATTCGCCGCCTGAAAAAAACTTAATAAGTGCTGGATACTCGATACTGGATACTCGATACTGGATACTGGATACTCGATTCTCGATGCTCGATGATTGATGTTGGGGATTGAACAAAGCATATTGACGAAAACGATGTCGATTCATATTATCATAGATGGCTATAACCTTATTCGCCAGTCAAAATATTTGAGCCCCCTGGACCTGCAGGATATTCAACTAGGCCGCGAGGCTCTGATCGATATGCTGGCGGCGTATAAAAAAATAAAAGCCCACCGCATTAGCGTCGTATTTGATGGAACCCGGGCACCACATTTGGCCCGGCAGCGGGACCGGCACCAGGGCATATCCATCATATTTTCTCACAACGGCGAGTTGGCCGATACGGTGATAAAAAAAATGGCCGCCGACCAAAAACAAAAGGCCTTGGTGGTAAGCTCCGATCAGGATATCGTTCGATCAGCGAATTCCAGTGGCGCTGCAACCATCAGCGCGGTTGATTTTGAGAACAAACTGATCCTGTCGGCTCACCTGGATGGCATGCAACCCGGCCGGGATGAGTATGACGGCTGGCAGCCGACAACGAAAAAAAAAGGTCCCAGCAGGCGTCGGCCCAAACAGCAGCGGAAGAACACCGCCAAAATTCGCAAGCTATAGGCGCATAGAAACAATTAGTATTGTGGAATTATAAAACTTTTCCGTTTTCATGGTTAGGCAAATTCAACCAAATGGAATGGTGGGTTTTTAACTGTTGGGCACCAACATTTTAAGAATAGGTAAGCCTGCAATGAAGCGAATCTGTGTCATAGACGGCCAGGGCGGCGGAATCGGCAGCACAATTATTAAAAGACTTAAGGATACTTTTGGGGAAACCATCGAAATTATCGCCCTGGGAACCAATGCTATCGCCACCACCCAGATGCTGAAGGCAAGAGCGAACCGGGGTGCCACCGGCGAAAACGCCATTGCCCGGACGGTAAAATCCGTCGATGTTATCGTCGGACCGATCGGCATTATTGTCGCCCACGCCATGATGGGCGAAGTGACCCCTAAAATCGCAGAAACGATAGCGGGCAGCCCGGCCAAAAAAATCCTGATACCGCTTTCCCAGGAAAACATAGAAATCGTCGGTTTATCTCAGCGTCCGCTTCCCAAGCTGGTACAGGAACTTATCGAAAAGCATTTGTTTAGTGGTTAACCGTTCAGGGTTAAGGGTTCAGAGGTTCCGGGTTCCGGGCAAATCTGACCCGCAAATTGTTGAGTTCTGTAGGAATAAATATGATAATGGATGGACACTAGATAACTCTGAACGCGGAACTTTGAACCTTTGAACCTTGCATTATAAAGGATGAAATCATGTGTGAAGCAAACGCCTATCTAATCGAAGGCAACGACACCACCCTGGTCATGGAGTCTGTTGATACGATCGAACCGCAGGAAGAAGGCATTCAGCTTGTCAACATTTTTGGAGAGCAAAAATTTCTAAATGCCCGGATTGACTCTCTGTCTCTGATAGACAACAAAGTGTATTTAAGACCAACCGGGTAAGACAGCATTGCCGGTGAACGCTCAATTGGAAAACCGGGGCCCTGGTTGCCCTGACATTTTCCGGAGCAGCCGGGCTGCGAGAAAGATCGTCGATAAACCCTGAGATAGCTCAAAAGCGCCAGGGTTTTGCGAGCATACCAAATGAAAATACTCATCGCCAGAACCTCCGGGTTTTGCATGGGGGTACGTCGTGCTGTAGAAATGGTTCTGGACGCACCCGATCAGAATACAAACCCGATTTTCACTTATGGACCGCTGATTCACAATCCCCAGGTTCTTCATCTTTTAAAGACTAAGGATATCACCGTCCTGGACAAGATCCCCTCCCGGGGAGAAGGTACGGTTTTGATCAGAGCCCACGGGGTGCCGCCGTTTACCAAAGAGAAACTAAAAGAAGTCAATTTTAATGTCATCGACGCGACCTGCCCGCGAGTGATAAAAGTCCAGACCATCATTCGCAAACATGCCCAAAAAGGTTTCGCGGCGATCATCATCGGTGACAAGGATCATCCCGAGGTCATCGGTCTGCTGGGTTATGCCCGGGATAAAGGCTTTGTGGCCGGCAGCATGCAAGAGATTGAGGCCCTGCCGGACTTTGAAAATGCCATCATTATCGCCCAAACAACCCAAAACACCCAGTTTTTTGAATCCGTAAAAGACTGGGCCACCACCAAACACCCGCATTATAAAGTTTTTAATACGATTTGCGATTCCACCGAGCGGCGCCAGACCGAGGTTAAGCGCCTGGCCGAATCGGTCGATGCCGTGATTGTGGTCGGCGGCCGTAACAGCGGCAATACCCGGCGCTTGGCCGAGATCGCGCGCGAATCCGGCAAGCCCACTTATCACATCGAATCCGAAGCAGATCTGGCCGACATCGATACTGATGTCCTTGTGACGGCCGGACATATCGGGATAACAGCCGGCGCTTCCACTCCCAACTGGGTTATCAAAAAAGTATACCGGGCCCTGGAAGCCCTGCAGGTCAAGCGCGAACAGAGCTGGCGCAGAATATTATTCAGAATGCAGCGGGCGCTTTTGCTGACCAATATTTATGTTTCCCTGGGAGCCGGGTGTTTGAGCTACGCGAGCTTGAAACTGCAGGGATTCAGCCAGTTGTTTCCGTATGTACTCATATCCATGCTTTATGTTCAATCCATGCACATTCTCGCCCATCTGACCGGAAACAAGGCCGATCAATACAATGATCCGGAGAGAGCTAATTTTTACGGTAAATACAAAATCCTGCTGACAATCCTGGCCCTGGCCGCCGGCAGCGCGGGCCTTGTGATTGCCTTTACCCTGGGGCTTTTTCCGTTTTTACTGCTTCTGGTGCTGAGTCTGCTTGGGTTATCGTATAATCTACGGCTGGTACCCAGTCGCATTTTCTCCGGTAAATACAGAAGACTTAGAGATATTCCGGGATCAAAAACTTTTATGATTGCCGTGGCCTGGGGGATTGTAACCGCCCTTCTTCCGCCATTTTCGCTGGCCGATAAAACCCACTGGGTCACGCTGTTGATCTTTTTGTGGGCCGCCGGAATTGTATTTGTAAGAACCGCCTTTTTTGATGTCCTTGACATGCAGGGGGATCGCATCGTCGGCAAGGAAACCATCGCCATCTTGCTGGGAGAAAAACAGTCACTGCGCCTTTTAAAGATCATGCTGCTGATTCTTATCGCGGCCCTGTTGCTGTTGAGCGCATTTCATCTCATCTCTTACCTTGGTTTTGTGCTGGTCGCCAGTCCGATCACACTTTTGTTTCTCCTTTCCGGTTACGAGCGGGGGGTCTTGATGCCTAGTGTCAAACTCGAGTTTCTTATTGAAACCAACTTTGTTCTGGCCGGGGCGATTGCTTTCTTATGGTCGGTTTTTCGCTTGTAGATCAATTGAATATTTGGGATACCTCGATTTGGGATTTGGGATTGCGGATTTCGGATTGTCTTGAATTTCGGAATGACGAATGGGGATTGTTTCGATTGGGTGGTTGGGATTTCGGATTCTTTTGGGGGAGATAGCCTCTATGATTTATGCTTATCGCTGAATGTGGGTTCGGTTCCGGCTATAAGCCGCTTGATATTGTCCAGGTGACGGATAAAAATAAAAACGGACATAATAGCTGCACAGGCCGTTATTTCCCAGGAATGGGTGGAGAACCAAGCGGCGATCGGCAGCACCACTGCCGACGCCAGCGAGCCGGCAGATATACGGCGGGACAAAAGCAAAAAAATAATAAAGGCCGACAGGGCGGCAAGACAGGCCAGGGGAGCAAGCACGCCAAAGCAGCCTGCGGCGGTAGCCACACCTTTGCCCCCGCTTTTAAATTTCATAAAAAGCGGATAAAGGTGGCCGAAAAATGCTGCCAGACCCACAATTGCCAGAAAAAAATCATTGACGCCTTGATGTTGCCCGGCAAATTTCAATGCCAGATAAATCGGAACGGCCCCTTTGAGTATATCACCGGCAAAGGTCAGCAGACCCAGCGTAGGCCCGGCCACCCGACTGACATTGGTGGCACCGATGTTCCCGCTTCCCTGCTGCCTGATATCCGATGAGGTAAACAACCGGGTCAATACGACGCCCCAGGGGATGGATCCCAGCAGATAGGCAAACAGGGGAAAACCCCACAAAATGATGATATGTTGATCGCCGGTATTCATATGCAGCTTTATCGGGGAATTGACTATTGAATATTGAAAATTGAATATTTGTTGAAGTCGCTTCGCTCCGTCATTTTTTTGATAGGTCTTTTTATAACTGAGCCGCCGCAGGCGGACCTTAAATATTCAATATTCAATCATTTAAAGATAGGGGAAATAGCCCCATGAATCCGGGAATTGCCACAAATGGCACAAAAATTATTGCTAAGCGCCTCTGGAGAACCCTATGGAACCGGTTAAAATCCCCATCGAAGACACCCTGGATCTGCACACCTTCCTGCCCCGGGATATTCCCGATCTTCTGGAAGATTATCTGGCCGAGTGCCTGAAAGCCGGCCTATATTCGGTCCGTATTATTCACGGCAAGGGTAAAGGTGTCCAGAAACGACGTGTTCAAG
>JAUVTR010000275.1 GCA_030601425.1 Desulfobacterales bacterium | reverse complement strand
TAAGCAATTGATTATCAGTTGCAACATTCTCCTGTCAAACTCTTAATTCCCCTCATCAAAATGATTAAAGCAACCCTTCATCTATTAGCTGGGTCATGGACTGCTGACCGATGTTGGTGACCTTGCTCAAGGCCTGGGTGAGATGATAACCCGTTTCATGTGCCACGCCTGAATTCAGCAGCACCATAGCGTTATTTACGTCCATTTCGGCCTCCAGCCAGTCATTATGCGGGGCGGTCTTTTGGGCGACAGTTATTTCATTGCCAATCATACTGACCAGCGTTTTGATGATTTTTTCGGCTCCCGGTTTATCCGACTCCGCCAGCGCCAGATGTACCTCGGTCAGCTGGGTGACCCAGATAAGAGCACTTTTAATTTTTTCACTCTGTGAAAACGCCGTTATGGCCTGGTTGGTTTTCATAATCCGCTCCGGTAAATGCCTAAAATGCACTAAAATGCCTAAAGTGCCTAAAATTGTTGGGTCGCTGCGCTCCGGCTTTTTATATAAGTTCTCGATCAAAAATATATATAATTGCACTAATCGCAGCAAAAAAGCATATAGCCAACTGACTATTACTCCCTGTTAATCGCCGATGCCATATAGCCGGCGCCAAAACCATTGTCGATATTGACGACCGCCACATTTGAACTGCAGCTGTTGAGCATGGCAAAGAGAGCCGTCAACCCCCCGAGGTTAACGCCATAGCCCACGCTGGTCGGCACTGCTATAACCGGTCGATCCACCATGCCGGCCACAACACTGGGAAGAGCACCCTCCATGCCGGCCACAACAATTAATACGTTGGCCTGATCAATGGCTTTGTGATGATTCAGCAGCCGGTGAATACCGGATACGCCTACATCAAATATGGTTTCAACCGTGTTGCCCATGGCCCTGGCCGTCAGATAAGCCTCTTTAGCGACAGGAATATCCGATGTACCGGCTGTAATAATTAAAATCGGGCCCCGGCCGCAATTTTTAACCGCGTTAAGTTCCAGTACTACCATTCGGGCATCAGAATGATAAACTGCTTTTGGGAATCGTGACAGGACCACGTCCGCTTTTTCCGGATCAATACGGGTAACCAGAATAATATTTTCCTGGCGCTGCATTTTCTCCAGAATTCCCACGATCTGCTCGGCCGTCTTGCCTTCTCCGAAAATGACTTCGGGAAATCCCTTGCGCAGGGAGCGGTGATGATCGATGTGAGCATAGGTAATGTCTTCATAGGCCATATGCTCAAGTCTTTCAGCGGCATCAGCGGTGCCGGTCTTGCCATCGGCAACTGATTTTAAAAGGTTGATTAACAAGTCTTTATCCATGATTTGTAAAAGTTCCGATCAAGGCTATTCGAGGAGGTCCTGCTCATCAATGGATCCTGATTTTGACGGGGTTGTCGCTTTGTTAGTGTCGGTGATTGTCGTCCCGGTGGATTTAGCAGGTGACGTCTTTTTAGATAACGACTTCATCGACTTCTTTGGTGATCTTGAAATTTGTTGGATGTCATCAATTTTCTTTTGAATCGCATCCAGCTTCTGGTTAACGGCAGCGATCTCCTGTGCAAGGCGGTTCTGGTAGTTTTTCCTGAGCTTGAACAACTCCAGATCAAGCGTGTCTCTATCGATTTTTTTGCCCGACAGGACAGCTAACGATGTCTGCAGCTCATTGTAGTCCTTTTTGGATTGCTCGGCAGTTGTAGTCGCTTCTGCTAGTTTTTGGCTCAAATTATCTTCCAGCTTTTTGATTTCGGAAGATACCGCCTTTAATTCACTGCGAAGTTCCGTTAACGATTTCAGCTCTTTTTCAAGGGATTTTAAAGCCGCATTGATTTTGGCGAAGGCGGCATTCTGACTCTTTTTATCCGCCTTGGAGGCGGTCAGGTTTTTTACCGTGCGCCGGGACTGGTTTAAATTTTCGCTCAGGGATTGCAAATTTTTGTTTAAGGCCTCAACGTTCTTGTTAACGGCTGCCAGTTTGCCCGAAACCGTGGTATCGAAATCCTTATCCTGGGCTGAGAGCGTCGTCGAAAAGGTGATTAATTTTTCATTGAATTTTTTTGAGATTTCTTCAAGTTCCCTTGAGATTCTTTGAACTTCAATAGAACCGGTATCCTGAGTCCGGCTCACCCGACCGGTGAGATCGCGGTAAGCGAAAAATATGGCGACGCCAATCAAAAGAGGCAGAAGAATCGATAATAGGGTGATCCGCTGACTTAATTTCTCAATCTTCAGATCTTTTATTTCCTCATGGTAAAAGGTTTCGGGATCCTGATCATCCGCGCTAAATTTAAATTCAGGAGTGTTTTCTTCAACCATTGTCTTTATTCCCATTCTATCGTACTGGGCGGCTTGGAACTGATATCGTATACCACCCGGTTGACACCTTTGACTTCGTTGATGATCCGGTTTGAAATCTGGCCCAGAAATTTATGAGGAAGCCTGGCCCAATCCGCCGTCATGGCATCTTTACTTGTTACCGCACGAATCGCAACGATATTTTCATAGGTACGTTGATCGCCCATTACACCCACACTTTTAATCGGCAGCAGGACGCCGAACGACTGCCACAACTTTTTATAATATCCGGCATTTTTAATCTCTTCAAGCAAAAGATCATCCACATTGCGCAATATGTTCAACCGCCGGGGGGTAATTTCGCCGATAATTCTGATGGCCAACCCCGGTCCTGGAAACGGCTGGCGCCAGATTAAATCTTCCGGTAATCCCAGCTCTTTGCCCAGCAGACGAACTTCATCCTTAAACAGGTATTTTAAGGGTTCGATGAGCTTGAGTTTCATCTTTTTGGGAAGGCCGCCGACATTATGATGGGACTTGATGACGGAGGTCGGGCCGCCAAAGACGGACACGGATTCGATCACGTCCGGATAGAGGGTGCCCTGGGCTAAAAAATCGACCTCCCTTATTTTGCGGGCTTGTGCTTCAAAGACCTGTATGAAAATGCGGCCGATAATTTTGCGCTTTTTCTCCGGATCTGTGACCCCGGCCAGGGCCTTTAAAAATTGGGTCCTGGCATTTACAAACCGGATATTAAGGTGCAGGTGCCGTTTTAGGGTGATCTTGAGTTTTTCGGCCTCGTTTTTTCTGAGCAGACCATTATCAACAAATATGCAGGTCAGCTTTTTGCCAATGCTGTTGTGAATGAGAACGGCCGCCACCGAAGAGTCCACACCACCGCTTAGGCCCAGGATCGCTTTTTTATCCCCCACTTGCTCCCGGATATTCTCGATGGACTGTTTGGCAAATGACTTCATGGTCCAGGAACGTTTGCAGCCACACACATTATAAAGAAAATTGCGCAACATCTTTTTGCCCATCTGCGTGTGGACAACCTCGGGGTGATACTGCACTCCGAAAAGTTTTTTCCTGGCATAGGCGGCAGCCGCGAATTTGGTGTTGGCGGTAGAAGCAGTAGTTTTAAAGCCGGCCGGTAATTTGGTGATAGAATCACCATGACTCATCCAGCAGGAGCTTTTTTTCTTCACACCTTCAAAAAAACCTTCGGACTTTTTAATTTCAAGCTCGGCAAACCCGTATTCGCGCTTGCCGACTCTTTGCACGGTTCCGCCCAAAGCTGCCACCATAAACTGCATGCCATAACAAATACCCAATACCGGAATACCCAGATCAAAAATGCCACGGTCGGCTTTGGGACTGTTTTTTTCATATATGCTGGCCGGTCCACCGGACAGGATAATTCCCTCCGGCTTCAAGGCCTTTACCTCCTCAGCTGAAATGCCGGGCAGCTCAATTTGACAATACACATGGAACTCACGAACCCTGCGCGCAATTAACTGATTGTACTGGGAGCCAAAATCAATGATCAGAATCATAGTCTACCCCGGGAAACGGTTTGCGAAAACAGGCTGAATATGTTAGAGACGGCTGCAAAAGTCAACCGCAAATTTGTAATATAGGAAATGCCTAAAGTGAGCTAAAGTGCTAAAATGCCTAAAAACAGAATGCCTAAAATGCACTAAAGTGCCTAAAATGCCTAAAATTAAGTCCCGCCTCGGCGGGATTCGCTCCGTCTTTAGTATAAGCCGTTGACGCTGGCCGTATGGGAGGCCAGAAATCAGAACAATGAAATGATAACTTAGCGCGGGAGTTTCTAATTTCATAAAATAGATAGAATACATTTACTTTAGGCATTTTAGGCATTTCTTTTCTCAGG
>JAUVTR010000122.1 GCA_030601425.1 Desulfobacterales bacterium | reverse complement strand
TCCTGAATTCCTAAATCATTGAATCCTGACACCTAAAATAAAACCGCGTTTTGTAGATTACATAAAGGACATAACAACAGACTACATTCCATGAAATAGTCCAGTATCTTTTTATATGGTATTTTCAAGCACTATTTTTCTTTTCATCTTCCTACCGGCCGCCATCATCTGTTATTATGGACAGCCGTTATTATCCCCCAAATGGCTGCGTAATGCAGTTCTTCTGATATTCAGCTACTTATTTTACCTTTACGGCGCCGCCGGTTTTCTTCTGATCCTAATTCTGTCCACGTTGGCAGATTATGTGCTCGGGCGCCTGATCGACCGCAAGGTTGGGTACAAGCGGCTGTGGCTGAGTTTCTCGCTACTTCTTAATTTGGGGCTCCTGGCCTATTTTAAATACGCCAATTTTTTTGTCGGTGAACTAAACAGCTTCCTTTGGGGATGGAACATTCTTCCAATCGAATGGAAGGCGGTTATTCTGCCCATCGGAATCTCATTTTTTACATTCCAAAAACTCAGTTATATCATCGATGTTTATCGGGGAAAGAGCCCTGCACTTGAGAATGTTATCGATTTCGCCCTTTACATCGCCATGTTTTCGCAATTAATCGCCGGACCGATTGTCCGCTACAGCTTTATCAGAAGCCAGCTTAAGGAGCGCAGGGAATCGTGGGATGATTTCCACAATGGAATTATGCGCTTTTGCTGGGGTCTGGCAAAAAAAGTGATAATCGCCAATTCCTGCGGTCAGATCACAGACGTTATTTTTGGCCTCAACTTGGAATTGCTGGATACAAAAGTCGCCTGGCTCGGTGCGATTACCTATACGCTCCAGATTTATTTCGATTTCTCCGCATATTCTGATATGGCCATTGGCCTGGGCATGCTGTTTGGTTTTACATTTCCCGAAAATTTCAACCGCCCCTATTCTGCCATCAGCATCACCGATTTTTGGCGACGCTGGCATATCACACTCAGCCGCTGGTTCAGGGATTATCTGTATATTCCCCTTGGCGGCAACCGTCGGGGAACAACGAGAACCTGTTTGAATATGGCGGTCGTTTGTGTCCTGTGCGGCCTCTGGCACGGCGCAAACTGGACATTTCTGTTCTGGGGAATTTACCACGGTGTTTTCCTGATCATCGAACGCATCACCGGTATGCGTGATCTATCCCAGGAAAAATACAATATTATACGCCGTTTAATAACGATATTGATCGTTATCGTAGGCTGGGTGCTTTTCCGTTCACAAGACATTTCCCAGGCGATCAGCTTCCTGGGAGCGATGTTCACACTCACAGATTGGCCACTTTCTTACGAATTAAGTCGGGCATTGAACTACCGGAACGTTTTATTCCTGTTGACCGCGTTGCCGGTCTTCTTTTTGCCCGGTGATTTTTCAATTATAAAGTTTTTAATTAACAAAAAAGATCCGATCCCGGTGCTTGCGGGCGCTTTAATGATCCTGGTGCTGCTCCCATATTGTGCCGCACTTATTGTTGGCGGCGCGAGCAGTCCTTTTATCTACTATCGGTTTTAAAGGCGCAATGAGAAAGATCTTACCGATAATATTTATCTTAATTTTGCTGTCACCGGCCATGGTATGGCTAATCGACCTGGACTTAGGTATCAATGTGGAACGCATCGGCCTAAAACCGCCCAGGCTGGATGGACGGGCACTACTCGACAACGAGTACTATCTGTCTTTGGACCAGTATTTTAATGACAGCTTTTCGCTGCGAAGTCCGCTCATTTTCGCCAAAAGGTGGTTAGACTACCGTCTTTTCCACATGACCGACGCCGATAGTGTCCACGTGGGCACCGATGGGTGGCTTTATAGCCGTCAATCCATCGATGACTACAGGAAAGAGGCCTGTAGTGCAAAGCAAGATATCGAACGGCTGGTTTTGGAGCTTCACGCCATTGAAAGACTGATCGAGGCCACGGGTCGCCGTTTCTTTTTCATTGTGGCCCCGAACAAGTCCACCATTTACCCCGAGTTTGTCGGGACACTACCGCAAAGCCCGTCATGCAACTACAACAATTACGATCTGTTCCTCGAAGCGATTGAATCACATCGTTTAAAAAATTTCGTGAGACTTGATCAACTGCTGAGGAATGCAAAAAAAAGTGATGCGCTGCTCTACGACCCAACCAGTCGCTTTTGGAATGTTCAGGGCGCAATGGTCGCTGCCGACGCAATCCACCGACAGATAGTCGAGGATCATGTAAAAAAACAGGCATTGGATTACAAACCCATCGGACCGATCAGTTCTGGTGATCTTAAAAATCAACTGATGGGGTTGTTGACGGCGGCTGAGGATGAGTCTGTCAAAAATTTTAGGGGTTCTGGACAACCTGACCTTCCTTACGGAATTGTTTATGGCGATGATTTCATACAAAACCAACTCCCGTACATGGAACAGATGTTCAGCCGGCTCGACGTAATCCGGGTTGACCGCATCCCATCAAGACAGCACAAAGAAGATTTGCGCGCCTATGATATTATTTTGCTCGAGAGAGCCGAGTCCGAACTGGGGACGATACAGATTGAAATTGACAAAATATTTTCTATACTTGAAGCCGAAGCCTTGTTGCCCATCAGGTACCCGATCGACCTTCAAACTGCGGTACCCGTATCAAACGTTTCGCTTAAGCAGCAGGCAAAGGGTTTGCAGATAAAATCCGTAGGGCATCAATCCCGCTTTAAGCTCATATCCATTCCAGCTTCCCGCGATCATATCTTCAGGGTGCTGAAGCTGACGATTACATCGCCCCATACAGACAATATGGAAATAAAATACATGAGCCGTCTACCCTATTTTACCCGGAAAATGCTCAAACCCGGACTTACAGAGCTGTATTTACCATTGCCCTTTCAAAAATCTTTATCTCTAAGCATTCATCCGGGCGATAAGGCTGGCGTGTTCATGTTACATTCAGCTGAAATACTCGAGTTTCCCGACAGTTTTGGTGTCACGGAATCACCACAGAAAAAAACCATTATTGCCAAAACGGATTCAAAAGGAAAGGCATCTCCCCCACAGGTAGAATCAGAAGTGATGTCAACCCAATCGCGCCCCGAAACCGACATTTCAGTCCCGAATTTGAAAAACCGCGACTCCAGCTTCAATTCTAAAATGGCCCCATCCGCAGATTCTGAGTTGGCGAGACTAACAAGATTTTCGGTCGAAACAACTGTCCCTGATGATATGGATCTTCTCAGACCAAAAGAGATGAAAGCATCGGATTCCGTATCGAAAACCGAAACTGACAATTCAAAGGCAATATCCGATAGCACAGAAGAAAACGTCAATACCGGGGAATCCGCGTCGATGCCTATCGAGGTTGCCACCTTAAGGTCTTCTTCGATCAACTTGAGCGATTTCGTAAACGGACGTATTTTCCAGCGTAAACACCGCAGCGCCGATATCGTTGTGTCTGGAACATACACGCAACAGATAGAAGCGATCGAGGCGCGAGTCGTCAAAGATGGCACCTTTGAAGAGGTCGTTCCGTGGACCGTAATCGACGCCTCACCGCGTAACGGAATTTTTGTTGGAGCACTTACGGATGTACCGCAGGGCGGGTGGTATAACATTCAGGTCCGAAACACGACCCATCCCGAAATTTCAATCCATGGTACACACAAATGGGGCGTGGGAATTCTTGTTGCCTGCCTGGGGCAGTCGAATATGAAAGAATGGTTTTACACCGGTACCGATATAGAGGCACATTCCCTCCTGCGAAAATTTACGGATAACGGTTGGTCAGCGCTTGGTAAGCAGGGAAATGCAGCCATCGCGTTTGGCAACAGAATAATAGACCGGCTGGGCATCCCGATCGGGCTGCTGGATTATTCTAACAATGGCTCGGGACTGAGAAAAGAAGCCGATTGGGGCACGGGTTACTGGGAAGACACAGCGCCGGGGTCGATATATAATCGTTTTATTTCGGGAGTATCAGATACAGGAGGGGCAGCAGAATTTGTAATCTGGATACAGGGCGAAGCAGACGCTGCACGGGGCACGGTAACCGAGGAGGAGTATGCCGCCTCTCTTGAACGTTTTATCACCAATCAAGTGCGATTGGACATCACGAATGGGTCAGATTTTGAAGACCTCCCATTTCTTGTCGTTATGATGATCAAGCGACCCGGTGGTAAAGACAAACCCCACCAGGCCATCCGCAACGCCCAAAAACACGTTGCCGAAAACGTTACAAACAGTTATCTGGCAGCCACAACGCTTGATCTAAAAAATCATGGCAGGCAGCACCTCACGCCAAAAGCATATATTACACTGGGCCGCAGAATCGCCCAATCGATCTTACACGTCTTAGGTGAAGAGACATATCATCGAGGACCAAAAGTAATCGATGTAAATCGAATCGACAGCCAAACCATCGAAATCAGAATTCAACACAATGGTGGCAGTGATTTCACCCCTGCTTCAGGAATTACCGGATGGGAAGTAATCGCCCAGGGTACTCCCGTTCCCATCACGAAAGTATATCGCCATGATCCTCAAACGATCCGGATACGCCTCGAGCGTCCATTGGACGATAAGGCCGAAATCCGGTATTTATATGGCGCAATGCCGGATGTAAAGCGTCCTGTCCTCGATAATTCTCCGATGTCTCTCCCGCTGGAAGAATACCAGGCGGAAATCAATTAATTTGCACTAAAAATTAGTAGTCTTATATTTATGGTGGTGCATATTGATAGGCATGCAACTTAGATTTTCGGTGAATGCAAAAATGAAAATAACGTCTAAAATTTCGAGTAAAACTAAGTCGGGTCAAAGTAAATTCTTAATTCTAATTTTTTCTTTAACATTCTTACTCTCTCCGACTTTATTTTCAAAATTAATTTTAGCGGAGAATTCATATATGATTGCTCAATCAAAAAAATACAGTATCGGCTGCACGCCCACACCCCCTGATGCATTGGGCCCCTTTTATAAACCTAAGGCGCCTTTGCGAAACAGCGTGGGAAAAGGATATGAATTGCGCGGCATGGTTATGTCCTCAAAGGATTGCTCGCCGGTCATGCAAGCACGGATTGAATTATGGATGGCGGGTCCTGACGGAGAATATAAAGATGATTATCGGGCAACGGTAGTGGCCAATGAATCGGGGGAATATCAGTTTGAAAGCCATCCGCCGCCTTCATATTTAAGGCGCCCGCCGCATATTCATATTCGCGTGACCGCCGACGGCTTCAAAACCTTGATCACACAGCTTTATCCGGAAGATGGTTCCAGCAGCGGAGAATTTGATTTGGTACTCATTCCGGACTAGGTACGAGATGACGAAGGTTTTCAAAACGTTTCTCAAGCAGATGAAACGGCAATTCCCCGCCTTCCAGGAGAAAGCTGTAATAGTCGTTGCCTTTTAAAAGATCTCCATATTTTTTCCGTAATTGTTTAAATTCATGACTGCCATAACAATAGCATAACTGATAACCGGGATTTAGACGAAATCGATCCAGTTGTCTGGAAGCTTCTGCCGGCGCAAACCCGCAGGTTTGTAATAAATCAACTGCAGTATTTTCGGAGAGTTTTCCAATTGTCAGGCCCACATCGATTTGACATCGAGCCGAGCGCCAGAGGTTTCTTTTGGAACTAACGAGCAATTCCAGCGGATCTTCTAAATAGCCATATTCGATCAACATGGATTCTGCATAGGAGGCCCAGCCTTCATAAAAAAGAGGCGATTCGATCTGTCTGCGAATTGGATTCTTTAGACGGCGACGGAAAGAATCCAGAAAATGGTGCCCTGGAATCGTTTCGTGAGCGGTCAGCATTTTATATTCACGATTTAAGCGCTTTTGAAGATGATTGTCGGTTTTTTGGCTGTTGTGCCGTGGGAAATGGGTAGAAATATAAAAATAGCTCTTTTCCTGTGGGTCCCGGCTAAACGCAGCCGCAAAGGAAGCTGAACTGCGCACGGATTCCAGATAAGTGGGTGTGTAATGAATCTCAATTGGTGAACTCAACACTTCTCCACTAAAACCGTGACGGCTGAAAAAAGTTCGCAGACAATCGATCTCTTCTCCATACAGCGCAATAATTTCCGTTTCCTCTATTTGTGAAGGGGTGTAAGCATGATACAGATCCTCCCAGGTTTTATGCAGGTCTATTTTTAACTGCAGGGCTTCTAGCTGCCCTAAAATCTCCTGCCATTCCTCTTTGGCGATTGTAAATATTTCTTCCGGGTTTCGCTGCGATAAGAAATGATTTTTTAAGGATGCTTCTAAAGTGGAAACCGCGAATCGCCGATCGGGCTCCGGGGATTTAGATTTTAAAAAATGTTTAAAGTCTTCAAGGGAAACTTCAGCACTTTTCATAGTTTTGGTAGCCACATCATGATGGCCTGCAAATAACTTTGACAGATCCCTGCCGATTTCATACAGGTATTGTTTGCAGTCTGCCGCCATCAGCAATGACGCCTGATAATAGGTTTCCGGTACTGAATGGATATTATTCATTCCCTGTTTCAATATCACCGGGATAGCGGACAGACGCGCCAGTGCTCTTTCCTGAACCTCCTTTGGTTCCTTGGCGGGCTTTATCAGAGCGTGATCCAGACCGATAAACGCAATTTTTAAATACATCAACGGATTGTACTGCCATGAACGCTTGGTATCCAGCTCGATTAAAATGCCTGCTGCATTGGCCTGCAGCAACTTTAGATCTATGAGATTATCGAGATCCCCTGCTTCATAGTTCGCTGAAGCAAAGCCTTTTTGAAATTCCTTTAACTTATCTATGGTTTCCTCAATCGCGACAGCTTCGAATTTATCCAGTTTGTCATAGTGTTTAAAGGCATTTTCAGCTCTGGGTAGAAAATCAAATTCGTCGCTGGCGCACATGACTGGAAAGCGCTCAGCCAGATAATCAAAATAGCTTTCCGCTACCTTTTTGTATCCATCTTTTTTGTGCAAGATTTACGACCTTTTTAAATTGATTATTTGGGATAAAATCATACATTTGCCGTATAATGTCAAAAAGCAAGAGCGCAATTGCATCTTGTTTTTAATTTCAAAAAAAGCTAACAAAATAATTCAAGTGGAGGTCAAGAATAAAATGTATAAAGCCATCGTTTCATCGGACTGGAGTGAATGCCTGGCACCGTGCAGCCCCTTTGATTGCATTTCTTTTAACTACCCGGAATTAACCACTGAATTAGAAACTATTTTCAAGCAATATACCAGCAACATTATTTCTTTAGGAGAAGCTTCCCATAAGATTCAGACTCTGCTACCTGTTATAGTTACAATAGAACAAATGGATGCGTATCTGGATAATTCCTTCTCGACATATAAAGGTGTACCGGAACTCATCGAATGGTGCTTAAGTAAAGATATTCTTTTTATGATCAACACGACCGGTATGATCGGCTATTTTCAACGGGTTTTTGCAAAAGGACTACTTCCGCGAGTTCCGGTTATTTCCGCTCACCCAATGGTTCGTTACCCGACCCGGAACAGTGATCCTGATGATATCTATGACCTTTTTGAGATCAACGACAAAGGTAAAAACACCGATGCCGTTGCCCGCAGTTATCATATTTCTTCCAAAAGGGTTATTTTAATGGGAGACAGTGGCGGAGACGGACCTCATTTTGAATGGGGAGCAAAAATCAATGCATTCCTGATAGGGAGTATGACCAAGCCTTCCCTTGAAAAGTATTGCCTAAAAAAGAATATCAATGCCCATGTCCGATTCGGCATCTCCTATACCGAAGTTCAGGAAAAAGATCTCCAAAAAGAAATGCAGATAAATTTTATGGATTTATCGTCAACTATTGAAGATCGCCTATCATAAATGGTATATAGTGCTTGTCAAAAAAACGTTCCGGTATTCAAACGTTTTTTTCTACAACCATTTATGCCGTAATTCCGGCATTCTGAACATTATTATGGAAAACGGTATAAAAAGCTGAGTCGAAATATGATCCGCTTACACAAAGATTGATATGCCAAAAGAACTCACCAATAAAGAGCTGGAAACCTATTCAAGGCAGATTGTGCTGGCCGACATCGGCTATGACGGGCAGCTCAAGCTCCGCAATGCCAAAGCATGCCTGATTGGCGTGGGAGGCCTGGGTTCACCGATTGCCACCCAGCTTGTCGGCATGGGCATCGGACACTTGCGCATTGTGGATCGCGATATTGTTTCCCGCTCCGATCTTCATCGCCAGCATCTTTATGATGCGGATTGCGTCGGCTTGCCCAAGGTTGAAATCGCCCAGCAAAAACTGAGCAAGCTCAATCCAGATGTGAAGCTCGATCCTATTCCTGAATCTTTAAATTCGATCAACGCCGAGGAACTTATTGGCGGAATGGATGTGGTCATCGACGGATTGGATCGACCGGAGCCCCGTTATCTGGTTAACCGAACCTGTAATCGGCTAAAGATCCCCTATGTCTTCGGCGCTGCCATTGAAGCGTTTGGCAATGTATCAACCCTGTTGCCCGGACAAACATTTTGCCTGGAATGCTTCATGCCCGGACTTAAGGATGAAGACTTGCCGGTCTGCGGGGTTGTCGGTGTTCATCCGTCTGTGCTGGGTATAGTTTCTTCGGTTCAGGTTTCAGAAGCGGTGAGATTATTAATCGGACAGGAACCCAAGCTTTTTAATAAGTTGCTCTATATTGATTTGAGAGAATTAGAATTCAACATCCTGGACATGCAGGCCGTTGATAGCTGCAAGGTCTGCGGAGTGCAACCGGACGGCTTGCCGGAGGAAATAACAGACCGATTTTTTGAAGAAACCTGCGCCAGGGACGGACGCCGAAATTTTGTTCTTTCACCAAAAAAGAGGCTAACAATTGACCTTAATAAACTGGGCAAACTCTTAAAAAAAAGAGGTATTCCCCTTCAATCCGAAGGAAATTTCGGTACGACCTTTAAACCTTTTGAGGACATTCAGGCCTGCATTCTGAAAAGCGGCACTATGATCGCTCAGACCCCCCCCGAGATACAGGCAGACATCAAAGATAAGGTTTTTGAAACGTACAAATCCATTTTAGTTGACGGCCTGGGCCTGTCTCGCGATATCTTGCCTGATATTGATTAGCCCTAATACAGGTTTCAGGTGTCAGTGTTCAGGTGTCAGCAAACAGCCTGCGGCGAGCTGCATTCGGTCTGAGCCGGCAGCAAGCAGCCAGCGACCAGAAGCCTGACACCCGAAACCTGACACCTGATTGTTCCTGACACCCGAAACCTGACACCTGATTTAAGCGTTTTTCTGCTTAAATTCCCGCATAAACTCAACCAGTTTCTCGGCACCCTCAACCGGCATGGCATTGTACATGGACGCCCGGCAGCCGCCGACCGAACGGTGACCCTTGAGGCCGGAGAAATTAGCATCAAGCGCTTCGGCAATGAATTTTGCCTCCAGTTCTTCTGTGGGCAGGCGGAAACAGACATTCATCCGGGAGCGGGAGGCTTTGTCCACCGGGCAGCGGTACCAACCCTCTGATCTGTCGATGGTGTCGTAAAGTGCGCCGGAGCGTGCCATCGCCCTTTTTTCCATTTCGGCCAGCCCGCCCTCGGATTTTACCCAGTCAACGGTGAGCTTCATCATATAGATGGCAAACACCGGAGGCGTGTTATACAGCGAGTCTTTATCGGCATGGGTTTTATAAGACAGATAGGCCGGCAGGCCGGCTTTGCACTTCTCCAACATCGCTTTGTGCATAATCACAAGCGCCAGGCCGGCAGGACCCAGATTTTTCTGAGCACCGGCAAAAGCCAGGTCGAGTTTCTTCCATTCGATCGGGCGCGACATGATATGGGACGACATGTCCGCAACCAGCGGCACCGCACCCGTATCCGGATATTCATGATACTCAATCCCGCCGATGGTCTCGTTGCCGCAAATGTGAAGATAAGCAGCATCGCCTCCCACCTTATAATCGTCTTTTTCGGGGATGCGCGTAAAATTTTCAGCCTCTCCGGTCCAGAGGATACGCGTCGGCCCAATCTTTTCGGCGTCGGCAATCGCTTTTTTGACCCAGGTTCCGGTATTGATAAATTCTGTGGTTTTAC
>JAUVTR010000203.1 GCA_030601425.1 Desulfobacterales bacterium | reverse complement strand
AATATGACGCAGCATGATGACAAGATCAAGCTACAGCACATGCTGGACCATGCCAAGGAAGCGGCTGCACTGGTTCAGGGAAAAGAAAAATCCGATCTCCAGAAAAATAGGCTACTAGAATTGGCCGCTACTCGTCTCGTTGAAATTGTTGGGGAGGCGGCCGCAAAAATCAGCCCAGAAAATCAGACGAAGTATCCTTCTATTCCATGGTCGCAAATTATTGGCATGCGCAATCGCTTAATTCATGGCTATGATGCGGTTGATATAGATGTCCTGTGGGATACCCTCGAAGTTGATCTTCCATCTCTTATTGCCGAGCTAAATAAAATTTTGAGCCAAAATAATACGAATTGATCCACTCGTTTATTGACTGAAAATCCCTGTGCCGGCGGTTCGTGTGCCCTAGACATATTCGACCGCCGAAGGCGGTTAACATCGTCCAATGAATAGATTTATATCATTTTATTTATTTCCACTCATATTGTTATCCGGACTCTTATTTTCTGCATCTGCAGCTAATGATATTGCAGTCCCGGTTACCGACGAGTTACTTAGAACCCTTGGATTAGACAGAGAATATCACAAGTGCATATCTGTTGCCGACGGAGACACTTTAACTCTGGAAGGGTTGGGGACAGTGCGATTCGTCGGAGTTGATACGCCTGAAAAAAATCATCCCCAATTGCCGGTTCAATTCATGTCAAAAGAGGCCGGCGCCTTTACAGGAAAAATCTGTCTGGGCAAAAAGATTCGATTAGAATACGATCCGTATGATAAAGACAAGCGAGGAAATTATGGGCGTGTGTTGGGTTACGTTTATCTTAAAGACGGCACCTTTTTGCAGGAAGAACTGATAAAAAATGGTTATGCAATTGCCTATACAAAGTATCCACTGGACGAGGGCAGAAGGGCACAGTTTTTGGCATGGCAACAGGAGGCGAAAAACAGGGGAATAGGGTTGTGGAAAGATGATGGATTTCCTGAAGTTCTCTGGATTCTGAAGCAAAAGCAGCCACTATTACAGGTCACAAAAGTATCAAAGGAGAACTGGAAAATAGCATTCGGGAATTGGATTTTTGAACCTGTACAATACAGTGATATAGAAAACAACCTCAAGCAGCTTTATTCCTCGATTTACGAATTCAGTCCTCGAGAGCTTCAGGCCAAACTAACGGAAATGCAATATAAAGAAAAATTGTCCACTGGCAATTATCCGAGTAATATATTTGTCATCGGAATGGCACATAAAAAATGGGGTATCATACATAAAAACTATGCATTACCGCGTGTATTACCAGAGCAGCTTGGTGAGAAATTAAAGCACCTTTCCGGTTGGATCAACGAGTACAATGAGGAAGAGTTGAGGAAAGTTTTACTAAAAAATCAATACCGATTAATTCCAGAAAGATCAATTAATTCTGTTGAACAAAAGAAGATTGCGAAGACATTTTTGACAATCTATGAGGTTAGGGCCACAGGTGAAGATATAATACCATGGGATCAGGCTGGAAATTATATCGGAAAATATATGTCTGTTGAAGGCAAAATTGCCCGAACCCACAATTCCGGGAAAGCCTGTTTTTTAAACTTTCACAATAATTGGACCCGTTATTTTAGTCTTGTTATATTCGACAATGCTTTTCATAGATTTCCAGAAAAACCTGAGGAATTCTACCTGAACGAATTTGTACGTGTAAAAGGAAAAATCAAAAAGTTTAGGGGGAGACCTGAAATAGTTCTTAATAGTCCTAATCAGATAGAGATCATTGATAATCCTTAATTTGCCAAAAGAGATGTCAAGCGACTCAAAAAGCGGCACAAAGATTTTGAGAAGCTTAGAACCATTATACAACTATTGGTTGCGGGAGAAAAACTACCGTCGGAAACCAGGGATCACGGATTGAAAGGCACATTAAAGGATTGCCGGGAATGTCACATTAAGCCTGGTTGGCTGCTGATATACCGAATCGAGGGCAGCGAACTATGCCTCGTAAGAACAGGCAGTCACGCGGATCTCTTCGAGTGAAAAATAGGTTTTGTAAAAGATAATGTTAATCCGCATGGAACTGTGCCCAAATTGTGCCCATCAAGGTCAAATTTTTCCAATTAGTTACAGACGAAACCAAAAATCAGTTAAAAAAGTGGAATAGAATCAATTGTTTGTAATTACGACATTTTTGAATTCTCAAAAATTTGGTCTGAAAATCCCCGTGTAGGCAGTTCGATTCTGTCCCTCGGCATACCAATTAAAAAAGGATATCCAGGATCAGGTGGTATCCTTTTTATTTTTTGAATTCATATTATTTGAATTAATTGATTCTGCCTTATATTGTATTGAATTGTGGCGGGTAGTCCATTTATCAAGCTTGGTGGGATTTGAACCATGCAAGGAGGATCTATGAAACGCACTTTGATTTCGATGATGATTGTTTTGACAGTCTCTTTTTCGGCAATTGCCGGCGAAAACCCAAGAGTGGATCTGGTTACATCTAAAGGGGAAATTGTACTGGAGCTGTATGCGGACAAGGCGCCGGAAACCGTTAAAAATTTTTTGGCATACGTGGACACCGGTTTTTACGACGACACCATTTTTCATCGTGTCATTCCCGGCTTCATGATCCAGGGCGGCGGTTTTACAGCCGACATGAAACAAAAGAGTACCCGAGCGCCGATCCGCAATGAAGCCGACAATCGGATCCGGAATGAACGCGGTACCATCGCCATGGCGCGGACCCAGGATCCGCATAGCGCCACGGCCCAGTTTTTCATCAATACCGTAGATAATGATTTTCTGAATCACAAGGGTAAATCCTCACAGGGTTGGGGGTATACGGTGTTTGGGCGGGTTGTCAAAGGAATTGGCGTGGTGGACGCGATATCCAAGGTCAATACCGCCACTCGCGACATGAACCGTAATGTGCCGGCCGAGGCAGTCGTCATCACCAAGGTCAATCGGGTGAAGTGAGATTTATACCGCTTTCCATAATAATGTTCCGAGTCACCGACCACCCGCAGAGCGGGTGGCTTGGATTTTTCCGCCATCGGCGGGAAAAAACAAAGGCACGGCAGTGCCTCAATCATTGCGTTTGTGATCGGGTGCGTAGCACCCGGTCTGTTTACAAACAACCACCCGGTTTAAAAACACCCAATGACGGAATTGCGGCATAATTGGTTGTAGAAAAAAACGCTTGAATACCTGACGTTTTTTTGACAACCACTATAAAGCATACTTAGTTAGAGATGCTTCTTTAGATCAGTCAACGTCAGCGCAGGCGTTGCCGCAACTCCACCAGAGTGGCACCCCACCCGCCGGCATCAGGGGGTGCATCGCTGAAGCTTTGGACCAACGGGTGTTTTTTTAAAATCTTGTGCACCTGTTTTTTTTGTATGCCTTTGCCCTTGCCGTGAATGACGCGCACGGACTGTATGCCGGCTTTGAGGCACTCGCAAAAATAATCGCCCAGGAGATCTGGAATATCTTTGGGTCGAAATGTATGCAGATCCAGGACATCTTCAATCGGTATTCGAATCGGTTCCATTTTTCTGCCTTAGGCCTTATTGAAGCTGAGATATTAAATGCCAATTACGATACAGAATCCTGAGTTTACCTTTATAGGCTTGCTGGTCTTAGCGTATCTACTGGGCGCCATCCCCTGGGGGCTGATTTTGGCACGCATCTTTGCGCGCGAGGATATCCGGCAGAAGGGCAGTGGGAATATCGGGGCGACCAATGTAACGCGGGAGGCCGGGGTCACGCCGGGTTTATTGACATTGGCCGGAGATATTTTTAAAGGCGCCATTCCTGTCTACCTGGCACTTGTGGCTTTTGGCCCTGCCAACGGATCCGGTGACATTTATTTGTCAGCAGTTGCGCTGGCGGCATTTTTAGGTCATCTCTATCCTCTTTATCTAAAGTTTCGCGACGGCGGCAAGGGCGTTGCTACTGCTGCTGGATGTTTTTTGGTGGTTTCACCCCTGGCAGTTTTGGCCGCGCTAGTGGTTTTCATTATGATGCTGGTTGGGACGCGGCGCGTATCAGTCGGATCCCTATCAGCCGCTGTCGCCTTACCGATCGCGATTTGGGTGACCACCCATTCCGGCGCGGTGACCGTCGCCGCCTCTATAACTGCTTTTTTTATATTTATGCGTCACAGGGAAAATCTGAAACGGCTTCTGGCCGGAACTGAGCCCGAATTTAAACGACCAAGATCCATGCGAAAGTGATAATGCCCGCCAGAAGAAACTGGGTTTCAACCAAAAATTCGAGGCGAATACCCGGAAACATCAGAGCCCGCTCGTAGGCCAAAATAATTAGCAAAATAAAAACAGGGCATAGGATTAGCACAAATCCCAGGCTTGAAATCAATTTAAATGCACTCGAAAAAACCAATGTCGCGGTCAATACCACCAGTATTATTTTAAGAACGCGCATAGACTGTTTTTCCCCCAGAAGAATCGGAATGGTCTCTTTGCCCACAAGCCGATCCCCCTGCATGTCGAGGATATCAAAAAATGCGGTTCGAACGAATACGATCCCGATTGCCCACAACGCTACCAGCACGTTTATCCAATTAATTGTCCCGAATTTGGATAAGGGCGGCAGGACGGCCGTTACAATTCCCCAGGCAATGGCGATCAAAAGGGTCTTCGAGCCGGGAATATCTCTTAATTTGCGGGATTTAATGTTTGCAAGCCATTCCGGTACAACCCTCAGGTTGTAAGAGAGTCCCATGATGCTCATGATCAACAGGGCCATAAACGGAAAGAGACCAATACTATAGGCAATGATCAGCCCGGCCGCACCTGAAAATATGGCTAAAATTGTGAGCAGCGTTTTATGATTATCATAAAATTTTGCTCTGTCCGGATCGTTGAACCGGTCGGCACGGGTGTCCGTCAGATGATTAAGGATATGCATGGATTGCACATACAGCATGGAAATTAAAATATAGGGAAAAGTCTGATGAATTCCCTGAAGCTTGGCACAGGCATAGCACAAAGCGCCGGCGCCGATGGACACATAAATGTTTGTCAGCAAAAGCGCTCGCTGGATTTCAAAAAGAAGCCGCCGCCAACCCTGTTTGCGTTTGAAAAGTAAGGCTTCCAAGGCCCGGTAGACTTTTTTAATAACCCAGTTGGGCGTGGATGCGCCGGCCGTTATGCCGATTTGGCGGGCCGCAGACAACGTTTTAAAATTAATATCGACAAGATCAGCCTCGCTTTCGATGTGAAAGGCGGGCTTGCCGGTTTGGCGGGCAATATCAACCAGCCTTTTGGTATTGCCGCTGTTGGTGCCGCCCACCACGAATACCGCATCGACGGATTCAGCGAGTCGTTGAACCTCTGCCTGCCGACGTTTGGTAGAATCACAGATGGTTTCAAAAAACTTATAATGCGGGTGGTTTTCAGCCGCCCATTTTTTTATAGAGCGCCAAAGATGCGTGTTGAGGGTGGTTTGAGCAACAATAATGGCATTTTCAAATGCAGGAAGCACTTTCAGTTCATCCAGACTTCGCACGACATGTCCTTTGTCTCCGGAATAGCCGCACAACCCGATGATTTCAGGGTGATTTTTATCACCAACGATGATCGTTGCATACCCCTTTTTAGTGTGTTTCTTAATAATCGTCTGGACTTTAATGACCCGGGGGCAAGTCGCATCGATAACTTTGAAACCGACTTCTTCAAGCTGGTCTTTTGTTTGCGGAGGAACCCCATGCGCCCGGATGAGGACCGTGCCGAAGCCCTGCTGTGGAATTTCGTTGAAAGCGGATATTCCTTTTTCTTCCAATATTTCAATAACTTGAGGATTGTGGATCAGCGAGCCATATGTCGAAATTGGATTCGGGTGCTCTTCGGGGGAATCCAGGACCATTTCAACAGCTCTGCGAACCCCCATGCAAAATCCTGAAGTTTTGGCAATTACGATTTTCATTTCAGAGTTTATTTATTTTCATTCGGTTGCGCCGCTGTTTTTTGGAGAGTCTGCGGGAGGGGCCTCTCTTTTTCGTGGTAGGCGTCCAACCCGGACGATCTTCATCTTCGGTTTCCAGCCCGTCGATCTGACCGGCCATTCCAATTTTGTCTTCAAACAATGGCGCACTGATCGTTGCCGCGCCATATGCGGCCGCCGAATTGGCGATCTCCAGATCAGAGCTGACCACCAGCGCTTTTTCCCTTTCCTTCAGTGCCATTCGCTTGATCACATCATCAGCGGATTCCCCTCTGCGGGAAAACCGAATGGCAATACCTTTTCTGCGGTCTTGTGTCTGTGAAAAGGCCGGGCCATGGTGTCCGTCGAATACCACGGTTATGCGATGCGGCTTGATCTTCCTGTATGCCGCCAACATGTCCACCAGGGCATCTCGGCCCAGCATGATGTCCTGTTGGTCCAGCCTGCTCAGGGTTGTCGATTGGCGGATAAGATTATACCCGTCTATGATGATATGAATGGACATCCTTGGAGTCAACGCTTTTAAATTTGTTAACCGAAACTCTTAAATCCCAAAACCCCAAAAAAAAATATCAAATAAATCACAATGATCGAAATTCAAAATCCCAAGTTTGGGTCATAGAAAAATTGGGATTTGCGATTTATTTGGAATTTGGTGCTTGAAATTTGGGATTTAAACGAATTTATTTTTAAAAAGAAGATTTATAAAACCTAACCGTGTTTTGCAAATTACATAAGGGACGGCACACTAGAATTTGGTTTGTCGGAGACGCTCGATCAGGCGGTCCAAATCATCATTGCTGTAAAATTCGATTTCAACCTTACCCCTTTGGCCCCGCTTTTTAATCGTAATTTTTGTGCCAAAATGCCGCGAGAGATCATCAGCCAGACTCAT
>JAUVTR010000271.1 GCA_030601425.1 Desulfobacterales bacterium | reverse complement strand
CAAATTAAGAGCACAGATAACAAGTGCGCCCCACACGGCCCATTTCCGTAAATTCCAAATACCGATCCCAAAAAGTATTAGGGGCACCATCTCCAGCATGTATTTATAACCGAGCAGCACGCGCATTGAATCCGACAGGCTTGGCTCGTAAGCCAGCCATATAATGCCTTTAAAAATACACAGCCACCCTACGGCCCAGATTTGCCACGGATAATCAGCACGCATTTTCTCGGACGGAAAAATCCGAAATTCACTTTTCAGCATCATCTACTCCAATTAATTATAAGCGACATGATCGAGTGAATCGAAGCATCAGTACTCACACTCAGGCGCAAAAGCACTACCGAATTTATTGACGCCATTATTAGAGGAATATTTTTGTCTCGTCAATTAAAAACTCGGCGAATATTGATCAGCTCAGCAAATTAGCAACAGCCAGGGTGATGATAAGAAAGGAAAGAAGGGCTCCGGTAAGACCGAAGAAAAAGGGGTGCCGGAACAAGAAGGCATCCAATTCGGGACCCGTCTGATCCAGTTTTTCAAAAATGCTCCGGGTCTCAAACCAGGTGTTCACTTTGCTCTCGATGCTTCGCATTTTATCAGGCGCAAACAGGAGAACGCCACCAAACACTATCCCAAGGATGCAGGCGACTCTCGCAATCCAGGCAAATGCGTAAAAAACAATTTCAAGGACCAGGAAATATTTTCGGGAAACAATAAACACATTGGCAAAGTTTGATATATTCAGATTAAAAACGAAAAAAATAAAGGCAAACACCGAACCGGCAACCATGCATAGACCAAAAACAACATGATGGCTGTAAATTAGGGTTTCGGTTCCAATTTCTTTATCCAGGATGCTGATTTTGGGTTCGACGTTGATATTGCGGTTAAAAAAGTTGCCAACGGTTTTGGTCAATCTGGGCGAAAACAGAAGTAACATGGAAAATGTCATTCCCAGAACACCAAATAACAAAGTCAAAATTTCTACTGTATGTAACGCTATATCCCAGAAAATATCCATAGCATCTTCCTTGAGTTTTTCCTTACGAATCTAGACCATTTTTATTTTTGCGTCAGCCTATTCGCAATACAACTAACTTCCGAATTGGCGATGGATGCCAGTTTTTTTCGAACAACCCTTGAGTAGTATTCACGCTCGGTTTTGGTGAATGGTTTTCTGTTCAGCTTTTTAAATACAAGATCCTTTTGTTTGGATGAAAAAAGTCGTCTCAGATGGACTTGAAGGTCAGCCGAGCGGTTTAAAATATCCCGGGTAGGCTCCTGTTCCAGCTTGCCCTGTTTAAAGGCCGTCATGGCATCTTTAGTTTTGGCTGTATAATCTCTCAGGGTATTTTGGATATCCCTCATAGAAATGCTTATGCCGCTGCTCAGCGGCAACATCTTGGCTGACAGTAATGTCCCGTATTTTGCCTTAAGCGAGCTGGCAATTTTTTTTAGGTTTTTCGGGGCTTCAATTCCCTCAAGATCGAATAATTCCGCACTGATTAACAGTAATTTTTCCAGATTTTGTTTTTTAGGACTCGATTCCCAATATTTAGAAAACAACGCGTGACTGTTGAGAGCAACCCCATTGCGGGCGCAAATGCTGAGGACTGCCGGAAACCTGATGACCAGGGCCTGATCATTCGAGCTGGCCAGGGCATCCAGAATAATGGTTGCCTGGCTTCCCGTAAGCCGTTTTTGCCCCGGATCCGCCAGCAGCGAATCAAGCACGCGTAAAACAGTATCCGAACCGTTGGTTTTAACCGTCGAGGTATGAACAGGTTTATTTTTCATTTTGTTTACGGGCGGGCCTCAGGCTGAAATAAACGGCTAAGCATTCAAATTTGTTCTAAATAATAAGATACCCTATTATTCACTTTTTATCAATGAAAAAATTGTATTTATTTATACAAGCTCATGTTGGAGGGATTACAGGCGGGTCTGAGGTGAAAGCTGTGATATAAGAATAAGACAGTAGAAGTCGTCTCGAAAATAGTAGATCACGGTCAAGGGCCCCGCTTGAAAGCGGGACTTCACATCTGATCTAAAAATATTATTTGTGTTCAGCAAGTCAGGGTAGAAAGAAGTGACTAAAGTTAAAGAGTCGCTGCGCTCCATCCTTGGTTTTTAAGAATGACAGAATTCCTCAACTTTAGGCATTTTAGCTCATTTTAGTTCACTTTAGGCACTACAGGACTATATTCGATAGACGCGCTCCCTGGCCCTGGCAGCTTTTTGGAGAGTTTCTACATGGACGTCCACATAATCAAATACCCTGGCATATTTCTTTCCGGCTGCCGGACGCAGAACTCTGCCAAGATATTGCAACAAACGCCCGCTGAATTTTATCGGAGTCGCCAGAAATAAGGTGGTTAAATCCTTACAATCAAAACCTTCCCCGATTAACTGACCGGTGGCGATCACAGCTTTAACCTGGCCGTTGTTGATCCGTTCGAGCACTTTCTGGCGGTCGGCGATATCTATATCCCCGGTAAGCAATTCGGATTCCAGCTTAAACCGATAGCGCAACATTGCCTGCAGGTTCTCACAATGGGCCTTGCGATCAGACAGGATGAGGCAAATCCCGTCATTCCTGGCCGCCTCCCCGGCAACATCCGATGCGATCAGAATGTTTCTTTCCGTATCGGTGGCAAGTTCGGCCAGCATCTTGCTGTATTCATTGACCGGATCATAACGGGTCGTAAAGTTTGTCCGGCGAAAGGTCACTTTTGCAGGCAGAACATCACCGGTTTCGATCAGTTGGTTTTTGTCCACCTCATGATGTTTATCACCCAGGTGCCAGAAAATTAATTTAGACAGTTGATCCCGGCGATAGGGGGTCGCAGAGAGTCCCAGCATGAATTGGGAATCGAAACAGGAAACCGCTTCGGTAAAGGTCCGGCTCGGACATCGGTGGCATTCGTCAACCACTAAAAAACCAATGTTTTCTGCGACCTCATCGGCACATTTATAAAGGGATTGCACCAGGGCAACCGTAATTTTATCACCGATGACCTTTTTGCCGCTTCCGATAAAACCCACCGCTTCAGACCCAATACCCAGAAAAGTTTCAATGCGCTCCACCCATTGAACGGCCAGATCTTTTGTGTGAACGACAATCAGGGCCGGTTGTTTTCGCTGCGCGATGATATACAGGGCCATCACCGTTTTCCCGGAACCGGTGGCTGAGCTCAACGTTCCGAAATCTTTAGCCAGCATCTCATCAACGGCAATTTTCTGAAAAGGTTTCAGCCGGCCTCTAAAGGTGAATTCCACCGGCTTGACCTTGCGCCGTTGATCGTCGATCTGGAATTTAATATCCTGCCGGCGGCACATATTGATCAAATGCCGGATGTAGCCCCGGGGTATCCACAGTCCGGTTCGACCGACTTTATCGTAATATTTCAGCAATTTGGGAGTACCCCGGTTCCAACGCCCCATACGCTCATTTTCCAGCCATTTGGGATTGATAAATTGAAGCTTTTCGACAAGCAATTCCATGAGTTCCGGGGAGAGGTTTTTGAGTTGCAGATTTTCTTTAATGGTAATCTTCAAAGGAGGCATACGATAATGCGATCAAGCCGTTTAGGTTAGTTAATCAGAGAAAGCCATTAGAATATAAGATGCGAATATGCATCGTCATAAATTCGAATCTCGAAATGCGAAATCCGAAACAATATCGAATACCAAAATTCCAAAACATCAAAATAAAAGATGAAATTTAAACACCAGCTGATTAAAAAAAAATTTTGTTTCGAAAATTTGGTATTTGAATTTAGAATTTGTTTCCCAAGTTCAATAAGTAAGTGCAACACCTTCAGGTTTTAAGGCTTTCGCGGTATGCTCGCGAGATTATGCCTAAACCTTATAAACATTTAAGTGCAGAGGAACGAGATATTCTGGCCGTATTAAAAAGTAAGGGCCATTCGATACGCCAGATTGCCAAGGTGTTAAAGCGCAGTCCCAGTACCCTTAGTCGGGAGCTAAAGCGCAATGCACCGCCAGTCTACAAAGGCTATTACCTGGCCCACAAAACCCAACAGCGAGCCGATTAATAGAAAGCACCAATCGCATCAGCGCCAAAGGCTTAAAAACGACTTTATTCGCGGCTATGTGCAAAAACATATTCGCCTTGGCTGGTCCCCAGAACTGATCGCGGGCAGATTGAACATCGAGCACCCCGATCAATCCATTAGCCATGAGGCTATTTATCAATGGATTTACATGGACGCAACGCATCTGATCAGTTCTTTGGTGCGAGCCCATCACCGGCGCAAGCATAGAGGATATTCGCGCAAACACAAAAAGTCACATATCCACGATAGAATCTCGATCCGTGAGCGTCCGGCAGCCGTATTAACGCGCCGCCAGATCGGTCATTGGGAGACTGACACCATCAGTTGCCGTAAGAGCTACCAGGGGGTGCAAGTCACTGT
>JAUVTR010000175.1 GCA_030601425.1 Desulfobacterales bacterium | reverse complement strand
TCATTTATGGCGAAACCGGTGTTGGCAAAGAACTTATTGTCCAGTGCCTGTATCAAAAATCGAATCGGGTCGGCAAGCCGTTTGTAAAAGTGAACTGCGCTGCTTTACCGGACACCCTGCTTGAAAGTGAGATGTTCGGTTACGAGCAGGGCGCCTTTACAGGAGCGGAACGCCGAAAACGCGGAAAGTTTGAGCAGGCCCACGGCGGGGTGCTGTTCTTGGATGAAATCGGAGACATGTCTCTTCCACTGCAGTCCAAGCTCTTGCACGTTTTACAGGGCGGCGATTTTACACCGCTGGGCTCAGAAAGAGCGGTAACAACCGATACATGGGTCATTGCCGCCACCAATCACGAGCTTGAGCATGACATGCAAAACGGAGAGTTCAGGGAAGATCTGTATTACCGCCTCAGCACGATCAAAATATATATTGAGCCGCTGCGTAACAGGCCCGAAGACATTCCGCATCTGATCGAACATTACATCAAAGAATACACCAAAATGTTTGGTAATAAAAAACTCCAGCTCCCGGGCCAGAGGACCATAACTAAAATGTCCGCCTATCATTGGCCCGGCAATGTTAGAGAACTTCAGAATATGCTGAAGCGCATCATGATTTTGGGTGAGGGTGAAGAAACGATCGACGACCTTCTGAATACGAACGCCCGCAACCAGCGCGGTCCTGAATTTCAGGCGGCCGGGGCCAAGCCATCGATACCCGTCGATCTCTGGGGGCTCGACGGAGACAAAGCGCCCAATTTATCATCGTTGTCCTTAAAAAAGGTCAGGAAAAAAGCACTGGACCGTGTTGAGAGAGAAGTTATCTCCTATGTTCTCGAAAAGACGGGCTGGAACCGGAGCAAGGCTTCCAAAATTTTAAATATCAGTTATAAAACCCTCCTTTACAAGATTAAAGACCTCGGCATCGAGCAACCACCGGATGCTACAGACTAATGATTGCGGTGTCAGGTTTCAGCGGACAGAAAACAGAAGTCAGAGGTCAGATTGCAGAAGACACAATACGGAGCAGTAAGGACAGGAATATAAGACAATAAACTAAAAATTTAAGGTGGGAGCGGCTTTCAGCCGCGATTAGAGTTTTGAACCTTTTTTTTCGTGGCTGGAAGCCACTCCCACAAGAAAAAGAATTCAGAAGAAAGTAGGGTCGGACACTGTGCCGACCTTTTCTATTTGGGGCCGCAAGACTGCGGACAGAAGGCAGAGTCTGAATCAAATCCCTATATCTGTCATCTGTCCTCCGACTTCTGTCTTCTGTAATTAGAACCTCTGAAGGTATTTTTTTTCACATCTTTGGGTAAACCACTACCCATTTTCACGGATTAGATGCCTGCCTGTTCACATCCATGTCAATCAGCGCAACGGAAATGATATCCTATCCTTATGAACTTACAGCCAATATAAACTATGCTGCCTGCCGGCAAATTATCCCCCGTCAAAATCGGCACTTATGGAATAAAAATTGCTTTATCATGTCGGTTAAAGACAAAGGGTGTCTGGTTTAGGCGCCAGACATTTTTTTGACAGGATTTACAGGATTCACATGATTTTAGTTTTACATTTTCAGTTTCCAGATGAAACTGAAAATACCCAATCGCCTCCGGCGAATAAAATTGGAAAATATAACTTTGTAATAGATGAAGTTGGCATTAGGTGTGATGAAACAAGCGCTGCTAAACGATTAAATTTATAAATCATTTTATTCCGCTGAAAGCGGATTGAGTTGGATCACTTTCTTCCGGAAAGTGATCCAGAAAAAAATAATCCCAATAATCCTGTTAATCCTGTCTAAGAATTAAAAAGACAAAAAGCATTTTAGATCTGTGGCTAATTTATTAAAATGAATTCTCGAGTGAGAAGCGCTATGAACGAAAAAAAACAGAACGCCACATCAACCGACAACGGGGGGAGACGCTCCGGGGGGGATCGCCGGAAGTATTCTTACACACTGCACGTACCTGAAAGGCGAAAGGGAAATGATCGGCGTATCGGTAAGGACCGCCGAATGACCCCGCGCTATAAAATCCCTGCTGATTAATTTCAACTCTTGAAATTTTGAATCTACATAAATTGTAATAATCACCTGATTGAGTCATATAGCAATATGTAAGACCTGGTTCAGGTGATTGGATGGTATCGGCAGATAAGGTTTCGTATTCTGTCCTAAGGCGGAGTCAAAAAAGGGGGGCTACTTATTTATGAATTAAAACCTCTGTGTTAAACGGGTAACAATTTGAATTCATTTATTTTTCTATTGTAATTTAAAAAATTCTGTTTTCACGGACAAACCCGAATTCTACACGGACCGAAAGGCAGAAACCCTAAAGTTTAGAGTGCAGCAGATCGCCAAAAACAGTTGATTTTCATTCAGCGTTATTTCTTGACAAAAAATTAATTTTATGAATTAATTAGTGTAGTTACTAATCGTTCATCAAAATTTGAAGGCGATTAATTTAAGTGATAATTTTTAAGGCACGACGAATCCGCCGGGTAATCGCGCTGGGCTTGCGTTGATGCAGGTACCTTATCGGACTGGACCGTATAGATTACTTCCCCCGCCATATCTAATACCCGGACTAAGCGTGCCGTTTTACTTGCACAGCATGATTGCAGAGGGTTTTAAGCATGCGGATATAAACTCTCCAGGGAAATGCGATCCGCTAAACTCCCTGATAGCTTTTAATTTAAAAACCTCCACATCCCGCGCGGATGAGAGATATTTGCGTATTCATCAGGCACTAAGGTACCTTGTGCGAACTCTTTTTAGAGGAGAGCGGTTTTGGCCAAACATGATGAGATTTCTTCAACGGAGCGACTTCTCGATCTAATCCGTACTGAAAATGAAGAAGAATTTGCAGATTCCGGCAAGTCGTCCCAACGACCAGCCGGCCGTCTGAAATCACTATTCCGCAATCCGATCTCATTCAAAAAAAATGTAACCGTTGGTGTGGATATCGGTTATGATGATCTGAAACTGGTAAAAATTAAACGGGTTTCGGATCAATATTATGAAATGCTCGAATATACCCTAGTTCCTTTTGATCCGGAAATCCCGCGAGAAAATCCACAATTTTACAAGTTCTTAAAACCTACCCTGGCGGAGTTCTGCGGATTGTCAAGAGCAATTGACATCTGGTGTACCATCTCATCGGCCCGGGTGGAAACCCGCCATCTTCGAATTCCGAAAGTCCCTCCCCGGCAAATTCCAAATGCCATCTACTGGAGTTACCAGAGAGAGGCTGCATTTAATGAAAAAGAAAAGCTTTTTGATTTTGAGATACTGGGAGAGGTGCAGGATGAGCAATCTGTTAAAACCGATGTGCTCGCCTATACCGTGCCCGTTGATGAGGTCTTAACCTTAAAAGATATGTTTGCAAAGGCCGGTTTCCCCTTAACAGGCATTTCTATTGTTCCGTTTGCTTTTCAAACCCTGTTGCGCGCCCATCGGGTAGAAACAGCAATCGACCAGCATGTATCCAGTCTTTATATCGGACGTGACTGGTCACGGATCGACATTTTTTCGGGCGGCAACCTGATGCTGTCGCGGGGCATCAAGGCCGGTGTGCAAACCATGATGGAAGCCCTGCGCAAGGAAATCGAAAGCAGCAGTAAAGGGCTCTCACTGGTTAAAGCTCCCAATGAAGAAGTGGGCAGGATACGGGCAGTAAAGCAAAAGAAGAGACTCGACCTGGAACTCGCTCAGAAGTATTTCTTCGGCTACATTCACGGATCGACCCCCCAGGATGCAGCGGGAAAAAAGCTGAGCATCAACGAAGGTAAAATATTTGGCATGATCCAGCCGGCTTTAGAGCGGCTGGTAAGGCAGGTGGAAAGGACTATCCGCCATTATGCCCTGAACTACGAAAATGCCCGAGTCAGCAAGATATACATTTCCAGCGGTGTCAGTCCCCATAAGCGAATCCTTAACTATATTGCTGAAGAATTGGGGATGCCCACCGAGGTGCTGAATCCTTTTTCTGAAAGCGGCAGCTTTCTGCCGCATGTGCCGGTTCCGGATTCAATTTCGGAACGGAGCGCCTTTGCACCGGCTATGGGCATGGCCCTTGCGGATAATTCTCGAACTCCCAACTTTTTATTTACCTATAAAGACAAGCACAAGGCGGTTCGCAATCAACGCATCAACCGCAGCCTGTTTGCAGCCTTTGCACTGCTCATGGCAGTTTGCGTGGGGATATCGTTTTGGCAGGAGCGGTTAATTCGGGATAAGGACGCCCAAAAAGTGCGATTGCAGCAGCACCTCGAAGGGTACAATCTGCGGATTGATAATAATTTAATCCTGAAACTGGTCGAAGAAATTCGAAATAAAAACAGGGCCGACAAAGCGATCGGTAAAAAATATTTGAACCTTGCGATTATCGGTGAGGTCGTCAAACTTACGCCCTCAAATGTCCGATTGCTGAGCATTTCAACCCAGCTGGGGCCATTGCCGGATAAAAAACCGCCAAAGGGCGCGAAAAAAAAGAAGCAAAAAACAGAACCACCGCCTAAGGTTTTGATTCTCGAGGGAATCGTCCAGGGCGACCGCCTGTCGCTGGAATCGGCTCTGGCGGGCTATCTGATGGAACTGAAGAATTCACCTTTGTTTGATCGACCGACAATTAACAAAAAATCCTTTGAGTTTTCCGGAAATAACGAAGTATTGCTGTTTACGGCTAAATTAAATCTCGTGTAGAAACGGTAAAAATGTCAGAAAAGATATCATCAAATCCACTGGCTCAAAGTCTCATCATTTTTGTGGTATGCGCAGTGGGAATTTTGGCTTTCTTTTTGTTGATTATTCTTCCGTCCCAGGAAACCAGCGCCGAGCTGGATCAGGACATCGATAGGCTAAATGCCCGCATTGAAGAGCAGCGAATCCTGACACCGGTGTTTCACAGTCTGTTGAAGCGGGCAAATAAGGAGGGCCCTTCGGAGCTGCCCTCACCTGAAAAAGCCAAATTGACCCATGGGGATATGAATGCGATTTCCACGGTATTTCAGGATATTGCCGGGCGGCATAATTTAAAGCTTGAAGAGATCACAACCGACGTGCGCTCGCTGATACAGGAATCCGGATACCTGTTGATGCGGCTTCGCCTTAGCGGCGACTTTTTCAACATTCGAAAATTTTTGATCGACATGGGCTCGATTCCATCTCTGGAGCATATCGAAGAAATTAATATAAGGTCGACGAAAATTTCGAAAGAATTTCGCCTAAAGATCTGGCTGGCACAGGAGTGATTTAAATTTGGGATTTTAGATTGCGGCCTGCGACGAGCTCAGCCGAATCGATTGCGGATTGAAAGCTGCATATCGTTTTGAGAATGTAACCCTAAACTCGGATTGTAGATTGCAGAAAGCGGAACCTGACACCCGCCTGCGCGGCCGTAGCCGCTACGGCGTGGCGAAGGCCCGAAGCCTGACACCTAAATTATGACAACACGCGAAAAAATAATTGTAGGCCTGATGCTTTTGTCGGTTACGTATGGCGTTTACGCCGTCTTCTTTGAAGATAAAGCCAAACCTCGAGAAACAGCCACCATTAACGCCACAAAGCAGTTGGAAAATTTAAACGCATTTATCACTAAAGTTGCTGAGGCGTCCAGGGCCGGGCTTTCCAAAAATGATGAATATATCATTCAGCTAGCGGAAGCCGAATGGAAGCAAGACCCGCTGATCAGTGCGGAATTAAAGGACAGGCCTGAAAGTGAAATACAGAAAGCCACGCGGGTAACAAGAGTACCCACCCCGGATCTTAACATTGCCTACACCGGCTTCATGCAGATGGGAGATAAAAAGTTCGCCATTATAAATGGCCTAGAGTATGCCCCCGGCGACCGGCTCGAGCAGGGTGACTATATCGTACGCAGTATTACGCCGAGGCGGGTTGTAATTGTTTCAACAGGCCGCAGCAAAAAAAAGTTCATTTTTCCGCTGGAAGAATAACAAACAGGGTGAAAATCTATGGATAAACCTGACCTTTCAAACAAAGTAATGCGCAACATCATCGCGGTTGTTATCTCCGTTTTGCTGGTAGGTAGCTGCGCTACCCCCAAAAAAGAGAAGCAGGATCCATTTTTCGATAAATGGAAAACCAAAGCCGAAACATCCAAGGGAATCTCTCCGGCAACGCCGAAACCCCTGGACGAACAGCCGAAGGTCATCAAGCCAAAAGCACCGCCTAAAGCTGCAAAAATCGAAGAGGAAAAACAAAAGCCGCTGCCGACTCGCACAATCAGCCTCAAGATGACCAATATCGAGGTGTCGGTGGTACTGCGTGCATTGGCCCGGGCGGCGGATCAAAATATCATTGTCAGCCAACAGGTTGCCGGCAAGATTAATATAAACATTGCCAAGGCCCCCTGGAACCAGGTGTTTATCGGCATCCTGCGCACCCATGGCCTCAGTTATGCCTGGGAGGGTGAGATTATCCGTATTATGACGGCCGATGACATGGAGGAAGACATCAAGCGCCAGGCCCGCAAGCGGGAACTCAAATTAATCGAGCCGCCCCTGACCCGGATCGTGCCGATTAAGTTTTCATCCGCCGACAAGCTGAAAGATAACCTGGAAAAATTTCTCACCGTCGACAAGGACGGTAAACCCATAGGATCCATTCTGGTCGATGACCACACCAATTCGTTGATCATCCAGGCAATCCGAAACGACATGACAAGTATTGTCTCCGTCATCGAGCAACTGGATAAACCCACTCCCCAGGTGCTGATCGAAGCCTATATCGTTGAAGCCAATAAGGACGTGGCCCGCGAACTGGGCATCCAGTGGGGCGGCCTGGTCCGCACGGGTAAAGGCACAGGGGTAGGCTTTGGTACCGGCAGAGATAGCGGTGTTCTGGGGGGAGATATCAATACGGCCGTCAACCCCAATTCCGGAACAGTGGTTGATTTACCGGCCAGAGCGCTGAGCGGCTTTGAGCCCTTTACGCTGGGGGCGGTTTACCAGAATATAGGAGACCTCATACTGACCGCACAGCTTTCGGCGCTCCAGGACAAGGGCAAACTCAATATTTTATCGAGTCCGTCCATTACCACCCTGGACAACCAGACGGCATTTATTGAAAGCGGTCAGGAGATTCCCTTTCAGACCGTCGAAGACGGGGAAGTCAACGTCGAATTTAAAAAAGCGACCCTCAGGTTAACCGTAACCCCGCATGTAATCGACAATAAAACCCTGAAAATGTATATCAATGTGCATAAAGATGAAGCTGATTTTTCGCAAACCGTACTGGGCAACCCGACCATTATTACCAAAAACGCCGAAACCAACGTTATTCAGCTGGATGGACAGACGATCGTCATCGGCGGCCTGAACAAGGAAACCAGCGCCCGTTCAGATACCGGTGTACCCTATCTTGAGGATATCCCCGGGCTGGGTTATTTGTTTAAAAGAAAAAGCAGCGCCGATCAACTCGAGGACCTGCTGATTTTTATTACACCGCATATTCTGCAGCCGCCGTCAAACTGATAAGCTCCATACATCTGATTATGTTGGGGATTATCACAATGGAACGCAAAGCAAATTGAGGTGAGAGCAAAACCATATAAAATGCCTAAAAGCCCGCCCTGGCACTCTGGGTTCAATCTGGGGCACACCGTAATTTAAGCTACGGGCAAAAAAGCTTAGCCATTCTGATATCCAGTTCCGGGCCAGTGTCAAAAGTCAAGTGATGAGTGCTGAGGACTGAGGACTGAGCAAAAATTTCTGCTTG
>JAUVTR010000072.1 GCA_030601425.1 Desulfobacterales bacterium | reverse complement strand
CTTTCAGCTGCTGTCACCGAACATCTATAAATTACCTACAGTTTGCACTTCCCAAATAGATTATTTTTTACAATCCATAATAATATAAAAAGTAAGGTGACAAATGACCTTGCGGATTATCGGTGGGGAGTTAAAGGGCAGAAAACTTGTTACGGTACCTGGCATGCAAACCCGGCCGACTGCTGATCGGGTGCGGGAATCCATTTTTAATATTCTCGGTGATAGAGTTCGAGATGCATTGGTTTTGGATTTATTTGCCGGCACTGGGGCCATGGGTATCGAAGCATTAAGCCGGGGAGCCGAATCTGTTTTATTTGCAGACAATGATAAAACGGCTTTGACGGCATTAGAGAAAAACATCAAAGTGTGTTCGCTTGAAAGCAGAGCTAAAATTATTAAGTGGAACATATTAAAGAATTTAAATATTATCTTCTCATTCCCACAAGCATTTAATCTCGTTTTTATAGACCCACCTTACAATAAGAATGCGATTCAGCCGACATTATCAAATCTTGACAAAAGCCAGTGCATTGAAAATGGTGCGTGTGTTGCGATCGAACATTCACCTCAGGAACCCATTTCAGAGAAAGATCAAAGATTTAAAATTTCCGACCAGAGGCGATATGGAAAAACGCTTGTCTCGTTTTTAATTTATATGCTATGAATTTGTACTTTCTATTTCTACGATGGATAGAATCTATGGTTTGATTGCAATATATAGTGGTTGTCAAAAAAACGTTGCGGTATTCAAACGTTTTTTTCTACAACCACTTATGCCGCCATTCCGTCATTCGGAACATTATTATGGAAAGCGGTATAAAAATGAGAACCCTCAAAAAGGATTGGTAAAAAATGCCAAAAGTTGCCATTTATCCCGGTTCATTTGATCCGGTTACCAACGGCCATATTGATATTGTTGAAAGAGGATTAAAGTTGTTTGATAAACTCATTGTTTCGATCCTTTATAATCCTAGCAAAGATTATCTTTTTACCCTCGAAGAACGCGTGGAAATGCTTAAAGACAGTATGAAGAAGATGAAAAATATTGAAATCGACAGCTTTGACGGCCTGCTGGTGGACTATGCGGCCAGTCGAAAAGCCCAGGCCATTCTTCGGGGGCTACGCGCCATGTCTGATTTTGAGTATGAATTCCAGATGGCATTGATGAATCGGCGACTGAATCGCGAGGTCCAAACTGTGTTTCTGATGACCGGATTGCGGTGGATATTCACCAGTTCCTCGATTATCAAAGAAGCCGTTCAGTTCGGCGGAAATATCGAAGGAATGGTTCCGCCATTGGCGCAAAAGAAGCTGATGGAGAAATTTGGTATTGCGCCTGGACCTGGGCAATCCGGGAAAAATTAAGCAGCGCCTCGATTGCTTTAAAACGCAATCGAGGTGTTAATTGTTAATAGTTATTCGTTATTAGAATCGGATAATTGATGATAAATCAAAACGGAATTTAATCCTCTTAAACAAATAACCAATAACAAATAACGAATAACTTGGATTGAGCGCTTAGCGCTCAATCGGACAACCCGATGGATCTCTGGCAGCTAAATATATTTTGCAAAAGAAACTAATTGAAGATGAAATGCGTCTTATCATCCCGGCAAATCATCACTGGGCTGTTGAAAAGCGCGTGTCTTTGGCAATGCTTTTTACAGAACCTTTTATCGTCCGCGAACAGGGCTCCGGAACATTAAAATCGCTGCAGCAAAGCCTTGGTAATAAAGGTCATAATGTCGAAGACTTGAGGGTCGTAGCAGAATTAGGCAGCACTCAGGCAATTTGTCAGGGAATTAAGACCGGCGCCGGCGTATCGATTCTTTCCACGCTGGCGGTATCCGAAGATCTTCAGGCGCAGAAATTAATTGCCCTTGAAGTAGATGGTTTGAATCTGAAACGTAATTTTTATCTTACCTGGCACAGATATCGCAGCCCCTCTCCATTGAACCAGGCATTTGTACAATTTCTAGAGAAAGAGCTTTCAAGCAAATAGAAGATAAAATACAAAAAAGAGTGCCTAAAATGATCTAAAGTGCCTAAAGTTATGGTGTCGCTGCGCTCCATCTTTTTTATATTAAGATGATAGAATTCCTTAACTTTAGGCACTTTAGATCACTTCCAACTTTAGTTCACTTTTTTTCCTCTGGCCAATCTTTCTATTATTAACACGATTATAAACCCGATGATTACGAGACCAAGCGCGATCAGCACTTCGGTATTTATCGTTTCCGGCATAATGTTGGAACCCCAAATCACATGGGCTTTTCCACGATTCATTTTAGTTTCGAGTATTTCCTTCCACGGCCAGATTTTTGGCATGGAGCCAACCATCAGACCGGTTAAAAACGCCATTGTGAGCTGGTGGAAATTTTTTAACAGATAGTTCAGCAGTCTGGAAAAACTGAGCAACCCGATCAGACATCCCAAACAAAATACGATGATGATCACCAGGTGCTGGGGTAGAAAGGGGTTTTTTAATGTGGCGGTAATAAACTCATATTTGCCCAGAATGAGCAATATGAACGCGCCACTTATTCCCGGCAGGATCATGGCGCAGATGGCGATGACGCCGCACAGAAAAATAAACCAGAGTGCATCGGGCGTTGCTACCGGTATCAGATTCACAATGAAAGCAGCGACAACGGTGCCGGCAACAAAGCTGATGCCCGCACGGCCGGTCCAGTTTCCCATCTGTCTGCTTACCACCAAGATTGATGCCGCAATGAGACCAAAGAAAAAACTCCAGGTGAAAACGGGATAATGATGCAGCAGGTAGTTCATCAACTGTGCAAGGCTGATGATGGCAATGCCGATGCCCACAAACAGCGAAAGCAAAAAACGAACATGCACGTGTGCCAGGGCACCTCTCAGGTCGAGATTCAGTATTTTTTTGACCCAGGTGGCGTCTATCGATTTAAGAGCCAGAAGCAGTTCCTCATAGATTCCGGTAATCAGAGCAATGGTTCCGCCGGAAACCCCGGGTATTACATCCGCTGACCCCATACACAGGCCTTTTAGCGACAATACACTGGCTTTTTTAAGAGAGGCCGGACCCGGGCTGGCAAAAAACGCTTCTTTCCAAGTCAATTGTTTTTTTTGTCCTCCATAAATTCAAGCCGGATTAAGATTCAAGTTAGGGGCTTCGCCCATTCTTCCATGAATGAGGCAAAAACGCATGCCTCAAAAAATATTCTGTATTTTCATTTAATTGTAGAAATCCCGCGACGTCAATTTATCTGCTTTCTTTCCAGCCGTGGGCGCCGATCAGCTTGACAAAACGGCAGCCCCCCAAATTGGATTTGTGGATGCCGCTTTTATCTTTGGTCAACTTGATGAGCTCCTGGGAATGCTGATTGCCGACCGGCACCACCATGCGCCCCCCTTCAACAAGCTGGTCCAATAATTTTTCCGGAACATCCGGAGCACCCGCCGTTACAATGATGGCATCAAAGGGGCCTTCATCACGCCAGCCCGAAGTGCCGTCGCTGCATCGCATGACAATGCTATGATAGTGCAGCTTATCAAGGAGGTTGCGGGCCTGAACATAAAGCGTGCGGATTCTTTCTACGGTGTACACCCTGTACACTATTTCCGCCAAAATGGCTGCCTGGTATCCGGAGCCGGTTCCAATTTCAAGAACCCGGTCATCATTGTTAAGTTCTAAAGCCTGGGTCATTTCAGCAACAATGTAAGGCTGTGAGATGGTTTGCTGTTCACCGATGGGAAGCGGGTAATCTCCATAGGCTTGATCTCTAAGCGCTTCGCTTACAAATAAATGCCGCGGGACTTTGCGAAAGGTTGCCAGAACTTTAGCGTCTGTTATTCCGCGTGCAGCGATTTGCTGCTGAACCATTTCCTCTCGCTGGCGTTCGTGTTTGATAGATTCCTTCTTCATATTCGTTTTTCTACCAAGTCAGCCGAGTCAGGTCAAGATTAACAAGCGGCGGCCATGATGATTTTTCTCCTGATAGCCGGAATCATGTTCGTTTTGACTGGGGTACCAATTTTCGGCCTTTAGAAAAAAGGCCTTGATCCCTTTAGAAAATATTACAATAATCAAAACATCAGGCCGAATACGATACGACATTTTTAGGATATGAAATGGTAGGCACCCGACATCTGATTTTCTCTTTTTCGATATTGATCCTGATCATTGCTGCAGGCACCATCGGATATATGATGATTGAAGGCTGGCCGTTTGTCGATGCCCTTTACATGACGGTGATCACCATCTCCACTGTCGGCTTTAAGGAGGTAAATCAGGTTGGTGAGGGAGGCCGGATATTTACAATGGTTCTTGTTTTTTCCGGTGTCGGATTTACCCTTTACGTTGCGGCGGCCGTCGTGCAGTTTATGGTCGAAGGTCGCATCCGAATCATTATGGGGAGGCGCAGATTGAATAAAAAGATAGACCGCTTAAAAAATCATTATATCGTTTGCGGATATGGACGCATCGGCAGGGTGCTTTGCCGGCACCTTAAAAGAGCGAACATCGATGTCGCCGTTATCGAAAGAGACTCAGGACAGATCCCGGTGATGGATGAGGATGGCGTACTCTATATTGTCGGTGAGGCCACAGATGAAAACAGTCTGATTAAAGCCGGCATCGAGCGTGCAAAGGCGGTGATTGCCGCCCTGGCCACGGATACCGACAATGTCTTTTTGGTATTAACTGCCAGACAACTGGTACCTGAACTTTTAATTATGGCCCGGGCAAGTCAGGAAACGGCAAAAATCAAGTTGCGCGCCGCCGGTGCGAACTATGTGGAATCTCCCTATGAAATGGGAGCGGTGAGCATGGCCCATCGAATTATTCGCCCAACGGACGTCATTTCTGGACCTGGCTTTTGCTCACAAGCGCAAAGATATCCAGATGGAAGAAATTCCGGTGAGTAATGCATCTGAGTTGGTAAATGTACAGCTGAAGGACTCCGGGATCCGGCAAAACTACAATCTCATTATCATCGCCATTAAAAAGGCGGATGGCAACATGCTGTTTAACCCCTCTTTTGAGGCGGTCATCGCCCCCAACGACACGGTTATCGCTGTTGGCGAAGTCGACAATTTGCAGAAGCTTGAATGGGCTTTGAATCCCAAAATCGGCGGGCAATAAAAGCGGTATTCAATAGGGCCTGATCGCGACCCCTAAAAAGCGGGTTGTCGACAACGCATCGCTCTTTACAGTTTTCCCGTCTCAGATTTTATATATCACGCGGTCTTCTGTGATAATAATATCGACATGCTTGTCGTGAGATTCGATGGGAACTTGGGGGACAATCTGTTGTTCAAGGGCAAGGGCAACCTTGCGGGTGGTGATCGCCAGTCTGGGAATGAGTCGATCGTAGTATCCTTCTCCGGAACCGACCCGTCCGCCTTTCTCATCCAGGGCGATTGCTGGAATGATGGCAATGTCGATGCGCTCAATCGGGACGACCTTGCATCGGGTCTCATCCGGCTCCAGAATACCGCGTGGCCCTTCCTGCAGGTCTTTATCAAGGTTGTCCACTTTCAGCAGGGTCATGCCAAAATTTTCATTATTAAAGGCCGGCAAAACGACAATCTTGCCGTAATCATATGTTCGCCTGAGGATATTACCGGTTTGGACTTCACCGTTGTTATGAACATACATGAGCGCAATTGCTGATTCCAGAAAGTTCGCAAAATCAAAAAGTCTGGTTTCTATGGCGCTCGTTTTTTCAGCGATTTCTTTGGCGGGGAGCGCGGTAATTTTTTTGGTGATTTCTTCACGAAGTTGACTTTTTTTGACCTGAATTTCCTCCATATGATTTCTCCGTTAATCGATGGTTATTTTTTAAGATAAGGATTGTGTCGGCGAAGTTAATCGTCAATAATCATTGACTTATACAGCCGTAGCATGCTAATTGCGCCAGTATTTCGCTCGTCCCTCTACCCCGGTGGCGAAAATTTCATTACGGTTCGCAACCCTCTATTATAAGGGAAAAAATGCTGGAAATCAAGTTCGTCAGACAAAATTTAGACACCGTTCAAAATGCTTTGGAAGCACGGGGTCAAGCATCAGATCTTGATACGTTTAAAACCGGTGACGATGAACGTAGAGCGATTTTACAGGAGCTTGAAGCCCTGAGACACCGGCGTAACGTTGTTTCCGACCAGATTGCCGAAATGAAAAAGGCCGGGGAGGATGCCGAGGCCGTTGTGATCCAGATGCGCGATGTTTCATCAAAGATTAAAGAGATGGAAAAAACTTTAGGCGGAATTCAAGAAAAGCTCGACAGCATTCTTTTAGGATTGCCGAATATTCCCCATTCTTCGGTGCCGGTCGGCCAAGATGAATCGGAAAATCCGGTCATCAAAACGGTGGGAGAACCACCGAAGTTTACTTTCGACCCCAAGCCGCACTGGGAGCTCGGCTCCCATCTTGGTATTCTCGATTTTGAACGCGCCGCCAAAATTGCAGGGGCACGATTTCCGCTTTATTTCGGGGCCGGTGCCGGATTGGAAAGAGCGCTGATTAATTTCATGCTCGATACGCATACCCATTCCCACGGATATACAGAAACTTTGCCGCCCTTTATGGTGAATCGACGGTCCATGACCCATACCGGTCAACTGCCAAAATTTGAGGAGGATCTATTTAAACTTGCGGACTGGGATTACTATCTTATTCCTACGGCAGAAGTGCCGGTTACCAACATTCATCAGGATGAGATCCTGAATGAAGAGCAGCTGCCGATCTACTATACGGCCTATACACCCTGTTTCCGATCGGAGGCCGGCTCATACGGAAAAGATACCCGGGGGCTCATCCGCCAGCACCAGTTCAACAAAGTCGAACTGGTAAAATTCACCACACCGGAATCTTCCTATCACGAGCTTGAAACCTTGCTGCAGGATGCTGAATCTATCTTAGCGGAACTTAAACTCCCCTATCAGGTGATCGAGCTGTGTACGGGTGATCTGGGGTTTTCGGCCGCAAAAACATTCGATCTCGAGGTCTGGATGCCTGCTCAAGGACTGTACCGGGAAATTTCCTCCTGCAGTAATTTCGAAAATTTTCAAGCCCGTCGCGCTAATATCCGCTTCAAGAGAAAAGGCAAAAAAGGCACCGAACTCGTCCATACGCTAAACGGTTCGGGGCTTGCTGTCGGGCGGTGCGTGGCGGCGATTCTTGAAAATTTACAGCAGGCCGATGGCTCCGTTCGCATACCCGATGTGCTTCAATCCTATATGAGGGGAATGGATATAATAAAACCGTGAAACTCGATGATTTACCCAGTGACATTCGTTCCGAAATCCTTCCGCAGCATACGGGCCGGCTGATTTACCGCTGCCTGGGCTGTGGCCGTGAATTCGGCATTGAAGAGCTTATATATGTATGCTCGGATTGCGGACAGGTTCTGTTAATCCATGATCTGAATTTTGAGCGATTAACCAAGATTGCGGGCACAGTGTGGCGGCGTATATTTGACTATCGTAAGCTGTTGAACATTCCGGCCCTAAAAGGCATTTATCGGTATCATGAGTTTATCGGCCCTGTGATTCCGCTGGATGCGGTTGTATACTTGGGTGAGGGTCATACCCCTGTGGTCGAAGCCAATTCTTTTCTGCAGGAAAAGGTCGGCCTGCAGTTTTATTTTAAAAATGATGGTCAAAACCCCAGTGCCTCTTTTAAAGATCGGGGCATGGCCAGCGCTTTGAGTTATATTAACGCTATGGTTAAAAAGGGGAAGGTATCTGATGTACTGGCCATCTGTGCTTCAACCGGTGACACTTCAGCTTCCGCCGCCCTATATGCTTCTTATCTGGCACCGCATATTAAATCCGCAGTGCTGTTGCCCCACAAAAAGGTAACCCCCCAGCAGCTGTCCCAACCATTAGGCAGCGGTGCGAGGGTTTTTGAAATTCCGGGTGTGTTTGATGACTGCATGAAGGTGGTCGAGGCGCTGTCGGAAGATTACAACGTGGCGCTTTTAAATTCAAAAAATGCCTGGCGTATCCTGGGGCAGGAGTCATATTGCTATGAAATTGCCCAGGATTTTGAATATGAGGTGTCTAATATGGTGGTGGTGGTGCCCATCGGCAATGCCGGCAATATCACCGCAGTGATGAGTGGGTTTTTAAAATTTTTGGAAGCCGGCGTGATCAACGGGCTGCCAAAAATTTTAGGGGTGCAATCCGAACATGCCAATCCGGTCTATCGCTACTATCTGGAGCCGGACAGCAAAAAACGCAAATTTAAGCCCCTTACCGTAAAACCCAGCGTGGCGCAGGCAGCGATGATCGGCAATCCGGTCTCCATGCCGCGGGTGATTCATCTGGTGGAAAAATACAATCAACTGGCCGGCAGCCAGAGAGTTTTTTTTGTCGAGGTTACCGAGCAGGCCATAATGGATTGGGAAATCACCGCAAACCGCAACGGACATATTGCCTGCACCCACGGGGGCGAGGCGTTGGCGGGATTGGTAGAGGCCAATCATCGTGGGATCACGGCCCAAAATGATATCGCCGTCATAAAGTCCACTGCGCATGCACTTAAATTTGCGGAATTTCAGGAGATGTATTTTGAACAGCAGTTTCCGCCGGAGTTTAACATCAAGCCCGATTCGGATTTAATCAATGCCCCTGTGTATGTTCAACCCAAAGACCTTGAACACCTACCGGCACCCGGTAAACCCTTAGCCGGTGATGATTTTAAAGTCTTTGTGCGTCGGGTGTCTGACGAGATTGCCGGTCTTCTGGATCTTAAAAAACGGTAAATGACGCCGTACGGGTCAGCGGCGTAAGTCGTTTAACTGCATAATGAGACATTTTAAAGATTGAGGTAATCGATAATGAAAAGAAACGGGTTAATTTACATTGGATGGTTTTTTTTAATGTTTGCCCTGGCAGCTTGCGCAACAACGACAGATGAGAAAAGTAAAAAGACATCGAAAGCATACAGGCGAGTCGGCGAAGCCTACCTGCAGCAGGGCAATCTTGCGGTGGCCATGAAGGAATTTAAAAAGGCGGAAGCGAAATATGCGGATGATCATCTGCTGCAATATGACATGGGATTGGTATACTTACGCAAAAAACAATATGATCAGGCCCTTGTCCGCTTTAAAAGAGCCCTGGATCTGAAACCCGATTACGGAGAGGCCATCAACAGTAAGGGAAATGCTTATGCCGGCAAAGGGGACTGGGATCAGGCCATTTTCTACTATAAAAAAGTGGTCGGTGATATTCTGTATGGCACCCCGCACTTTGGGTACTCCAACCTGGGGAATGCCTATTATTATAAGGGAGACCTGGAACTTTCAGAAAAATATTATTTGGAAGCCCTAAACGCAAAGCCCGGTTTTACCCGAGCGCTCCAGGGTCTGGCGCGTACTTATATTGCCATGGGCCGTATACCGGAGGCGGTGGGAAAGCTGGAAAAAGCGGTCCGTAAAGCCCCGAATTCGCCGGCGCTTCATTTTCAACTGGCCAAAGCGTATCAGCTGGCACTGGAGTTTAAAAAGGCCTATAATTCCTACCGTAAAGTCGTTGAACTGGCACCGGATTCTCCGCTGGCGGACCAGGCGGAGCAGGAGGCCAGGGAGGTCAAGGCCCTCTTTTAGAATCGGCTTTTTATCCCTATCTTTTTCCCGATAGCTGTGTTGCAATCCACTTCAAAATGCTCGCGTACTATCGTGTACGCTCCTCTTTTGAAGCGAATTGCGCCTTGCTATCAGAAAAAATCTAAGAATTAAAAGCCGATTCCGATGCATTATAAAAAAAACAAATCCGGTCTGAGCCAGGCTCAATGACCGGATTTGTTTTTTTAAAGCGCTATCTTCTGAGAGACTTATAGGGGTTGTCAAAAAAACGTTCCGGTTACAAACGTTTTTGTTCCAGCTGCACAATACGGGGCGTTATAAAAATCAGCAATTCGTTTTTGTTGTCGGTTTCCTGTTGAAATTTAAACAGCCAGCCCAGAACGCCCATCCGGCGTAAACCGGGGATTCCGGATTCAGCCCAGACGATCGTTGATTTCAGGATGCCGCCGATGACAATCGTATCTCCATCATCAACTAAAATTTCTGTTTCGGCTTCATTGGTCGATAATGCAGGTCCCTGAGCCGTCAAAGAAGCGACCTCATTCTTGGTGATAAAAATTTTCATTGAAATCCGATTATCCGGAGTCACCGAAGGGGTAACTTCCAGTAACAGATCGATATCCTTAAACCGCACCGTGGCATTACCGGAGGAATCGCGCTCTTCGTATGGGAATTCAAACCCCTGTTTTATTTTGGCTTTTTTGTTGTCCAGCGTGACAATTTTAGGTGAGGAAATGATGTTGGTTTTGCCTTCGGACTCCGCGGCGGCCAGCCGTGCGTCAATGATGGAAAACGGGGTTCCGGAGGTTTTAAAGAGGTTAAACGCGAGCGATGCGTTATCTGAAAAAGTGGCGGGGATATTGTCAGTCGTAAACGTGGTGGGACCAAATTCATAACTGGTACCCGGAATGTCAAATGCACCGAGCTCGACGGTACCCCAGTCAAAACCGATTTCTCTTGAGAAATCCGTGATGGCCTCCACGACTCGAGCCTCAATGATGACCTGGGGTGTGACCGTATCAATCTTTTGGACGATTTGCCGGGCCTGTTGAATTTTTACAGCGGTATCGGTTATGATGAGCTGATTGTTGCGCTGATCCACATTGGCTTTGCCGCGGCCTTCTGTAAGGATGGCCGAAATATGAGGCAATACTTCGTTTTTGGCGTTCGAATAGCTGATCGGGATGTATTCGGTAAAAAGCGGTTCAAGCGCTTCGGCCTGTTTTTGGGCCGCCTGTACGGCTTTTAACTGGACCTGCTTTAGTTTTTCTTCCTGGGCCAGGGTGCTCAGGGTGGCAATTCGGATGATATCGCCTTCCATGCTCATGCCGAGCTGGTTCATTTTCAACACCAGGTCGAGCACCTGGTCCCAGGGCACCGGTCTTTCCAGGGTCAGGGTCACTTTTCCGGTGACGTTTTTGTCAATTGCAAAGTTTTTGCCGCTGATTTCCCGCAAGATTCGGAAAACATTTTTAATATCGGTATCAAAGAAATCAAGCGCAATCTTTTCTCCTATAAACTTCTTTTGCGGTGATATCTGAGCCAGGCGTTGCTCAACGGTCTGCGCCTGGCCGGCAGCGGCTGCTTTTTCTGCCGGCATTTTACCCTCAGGTTTTTTCTCAGCCGTTTTCACTCCTGCGATTTTGTCCTTTTCAACTTTCTTTTCAGGTGCGACTGCGGCTTCGGCCAGAACTTTTTTCCATTCCGGCAGATCTGCATCCTCGTAAGGTTTCGGAGGGATGGAAGAGGCCGAAAAATTGATTCGCAGCGTGTTGCCTTCTTGATCGACAAAGTAGGGGACAGCCTCGCGCAATTCGATAGTGACCAGCGAGTCGCCTTTCATTTCGGCGGTCTGGATGGGAGTCACGCGATCCACCGCGCTTTCAAATCGCGTCGTGATCAATGCCCGCTTGCGATAATCCGGCAGGCTGGTATTGATCAGTTTAAGATGCAGCCGCTTGGCGGCCACTTTTTTGAGTTCATATTGGATCGGAACCGTCGTTCCGATGATCAGTGATGATTTTCCGGCTTCCTCACCGGAAAAATCGATACGATTCACCCAGGCGGGTTTGCCTGATTTAGCCGGGGCAACGGCTTTGGGTTTGATTGCTTTCTTTGCAGGTTTTTCCGGTGTTGGTTTCTGGGCGACCACCACTTTGTCTTTTTTACTGCTGACCGGTTTTGGGCTTTCTTTCGGCGCTGCCGCCGGTACTTTGCCGACATGAATCAGAAGCCCGTTTTCCGTCACAGAAGCCGAATATTTATCCAGATAAGTCTTATGGGTATCGAGCACTAAACGAACTTTGTCCGGATAACCGAAATAACGGACCTGTTTGACCCATTTGGATTTTACGGCCAGGAGCTGCTCCTTTTTAAAAGGGCTTTTGATTTTGTACATGTCAAATACGATTCGAGGCTCTTTGCCGCCGATGGTAAAGGATTTATAATTTTTGATGGCCCCATCGGCTCTGACATTGACGATCACATTGCTTTTTAGCGGCGTGGCCGTAACCGATTTTAAAAGGCTGGCGGCCGGAAGGGTCGTTTTAGACTCCCCCTGCTGTTGTTTTTGCTGCCCAGTCGGTTTTTTCGCCACCGGTAGAGTGGACTCTGTCACTTGGGAAGCAGCTTTTGGAAATGAGACCTGAAGTCCATCATCTTCCGGTTTGAGGTCATACGGTGCATCCATTTTCATTGCAATAAAGATGCGCGAAGTTGTTGATTTGTCCTCGACAAGTTCGGTGGCTTTAACCGAGCCAATGATTTTATTTTCCGGGGCTGTCGTCACCGTTTTGACCCTGTCCAGGGAAGTTCCCGGAAAATGAAACAGCACTCCCATCGGAAACACCTGTTTAATCGCCGTGTAGGTCAGCGGCTGGTTCCCGTTGATGGTGACGATTACCGAATCAGCGGTCACTTTGGTGGTAATGCCCGTAATGCGCTTGTCCCCTGCGGATTTTACATCAGCCGCCTTGTGAGAGGCGCATCCGGCCAACCCTGCAATCAGAATAACCAGTGAGGTGATCAGTAGAAAAATTTTGCGTCTGTCTGTAAATGGGTTAATCATCTTATAATTCTCCAGGAGGCTTCGGAAGTTTTAGTTCTTTATTTCTTAGCGTAACTTTGCCGAGATAATCTTCATATTCTTCTGCAACAATGACCTTACCTTTTTCGATCTTTACGACTTTGCCGGCGTTGGTGCCCATGTACGTCCCTTTTTTAACGACATAGCCCTTGCCGGAGGCTTCTTCGACCAGAGCCCTGTTACCGCTTGATGCCAGGATAATGCCGACCAGTTTAAGCTGACTGAGATCAATTTTTTCCAGCGGGGTACGCGGGGCCCGTTTTTTCTGCTTTTTCTTTGCCAGCACGGCCGGTTTTTCCCTGAACAGCGGCTCAAAAGGGTTGATCTTTCCTTTGGGATTATAGAGCGGTCGCACTGTGGCTGACGATTTTGCACTTGCGCCCGGGGAAGTGGACGCCAGTGCATCTTGGCTGATGTCGGTCTTGACGCCCGGCTGCCGGGTTTTGGAAATGTCTGATTTGGGCTTTACCGGTGGTCTGGGTTTTGCAGTTTTCACAGTAGGCCGCTCTGATTTTTTGGCGACCAAAGGCGGCTGCGGTGCTGGCTTGGATTTTGTCACCGCTTTCGTTTTCGGAGGCCGGGCTTTTTTATCCGTTTTCATATGGATTTTTTTACGGACAATCTTCGGTGTTGCCGCTTTGTCTGCCGGCTGGTCGCAGCTCAGCAAAACGCTCAAAAAACCAATC
>JAUVTR010000128.1 GCA_030601425.1 Desulfobacterales bacterium | reverse complement strand
CGCCGCAGAAAGGAAAAAAATGACAAGAACAATTATGGCCCCTGGAACAAGAAAATTCATGCTGTCCTCCTTTAGTCGGTTATTGGGTAAATATACTTAACCATTTTAGACATTAATAATCTTTAGCTTTTATGTTTTTTTTATGACACCCGGCGGCTCATCCGGGGATTCGACCTCCAACATCAAATTCATCACATTTACGACCCGAACTTTTTCACCTTCTGCAATTGTTTGTTCGGATCTTGCGTTCCATAGCTCCCCGTGGACAAACACCTTGCCTTCCGGCGCCAGCGCTTTTTTGACAAGCCCTATTTCTCCCACCAATCCTTGCGACCCTGTTCTGGGTTTAGATATTTGAACGCGAAATACCAACCCGGCAACCAGCACAAAGAATCCGGATACCAAAATGAGAGTCGGCAAAAGGACCCCCCAGGATAGTTTGAAATCCGGGCCGGTGCCTTTAAACATCATCAGCGATCCTAAAAGCAACGAAATAATGCCGGCAACACTCAAAAGCCCATAACTTGTGATTTTCATCTCCATAATAAAAAAGATGATCGCCAGAGCAATAAGCAAAATTCCGGCATAATTAACCGGCAAGGTCTGCAAAGCGAAAAAAGCCAGGACAAGGGCGATGCCACCGATAACTCCTGGAAAAATTGCACCCGGGTTGGAGAATTCAAAATAAAGCCCGGCCAGGCCGATCATTAACAGAATGTAGGCGATATTGGGATCGCTGATGGTTTTTAAAATCTTCGTCCGCAGGGTGGGTTCAACCCTAACTTTTTCAGACTTATCCAGTTTTAAAACGCCTTTTTCTTTTATTTTGCGGCCATTAAGCTGCTGGATAAGATCATCGGTGTCTTTGGCGATAAGGTCGATAATGTTGTCTTTTAATGCCTCGGTTTCCGTTACCGAAACACTTTCGCGAATGGCTTTTTCCACCCATTTTTCATTCCTTCCGCGCTTTTCGGCAACACTTTTCGCTTGGGCCACCATATCGTTGATGACTTTTTCCGACATCTTGCCGCTGATATCTTTCCCGCCGGCTCCAACGGGATGGGCCGCGCCAATATTAGTTCCGGGCGCCATAGCGGCAATGTCAGCAGCCATCGTAATCATTACGCCGGCAGAAGCCGCCCTTGCGCCGGACGGTGAGACGTAGACAACAACCGGCACTTCGCTGCCCAGGATGTCCTGGACAATCCTTCGCATGGATTCGGCCAGGCCACCGGGTGTGTCCAGTTCAATGATGAGGCAGGCGGCCTCATTTTTCTCGGCTGTTTCGATACCGTCTTTAACGAATTCCGCTATACCCGGACCGATCGCATCAGACACTTCGATAATGTAAATATCATTTTTAGCAGCCCAGGCAGTAAAGGAAAAAAGTAAAATAAAAAATGGTAATATCGCGATGCTCAAGAGTTTAGACTTCATATGGATATTCCTTCATCAACATCTTCATATCTTCCCACACATCACGCTTTTTTTCAGGATTGCGAAGAAGATATGCAGGATGGTAGGTTGCAATGACGTTTATCCCTTTGTAATGATGAAAACGCCCCCTTAGTTTTGATATCGGTTCGGCTTTATTCAGGAGCGTTTGTGCGGCGACAGCTCCGAGCGCACATATAAAGTCGGGTTGGATTGCGGCAATCTGTCGTTCCAGAAATGGAAAACACGTAGCGATTTCATCCGTTTCAGGGTTGCGGTTTCCTGGAGGGCGGCACTTGACAATGTTGCAAATGTATACCTGTTTCCGAGTCAGGCTGATTGCTTCGATGATTTTTGTTAGCAACTGCCCGGCCGGACCGACAAAGGGCTCTCCCTGCCGGTCCTCTTCAAAACCGGGACCCTCTCCCACAAAAACAAGTTTGGCTTTAGGATTGCCGGAGCCAAAAACAATATGTTTGCGATGCTGCGCAAGCCTGCACCGCTGACAATCTCCCAGATCCAGACGAATATTCTTCAGGGTTTCGGAGAGCAGTTGAGGGGCTGCACCCCAGTCTGCCAGTTTTTCAAGACTGCCGGCGCTGCAGTCAAACCCCCGATGCCCTTTCTCTGCTAAATCTTGAAGGGTATGCTTTAACGCATCGATCGTTTTTATTATTTGAGAACTTGATGCCACTGCGAACCGTTATTGCTAGTTTTTTGTGCTTTTCGGAGCTTTTGCAGCGCGCAACACCTTGGTGGCAATCCGATCAAGCAGTATGTGGGCGACCTCCAGTTTTTCCATTGTGGGTAATGATTCGGTGGTGCCGTCTTTAAAGAAAAGCGTAACCGTGTTGGTATCGGACTCAAATCCGGAATCCGACGACCCCACCAGATTGCCCGCAATGATATCAAGGTTTTTTTCAGCCAGTTTTTGGGTGGCGTTTTTTTCCAGGTCTTTGGTTTCGGCTGCAAATCCCACCAGAATCTGATGCTTCTTTTTCTGGCCGAGCACCTTCAAAATGTCTTCATTTTGCTGCAGATGTAAAACCAGTTCGTTTTTACCCTTTTTTATCTTATGAGCTTCACTTTCTTTGGGTCCGTAATCGGAAACCGCCGCGCTCTTAATGATCACATCCGCATTTTCCATTTGCTGAAATACGTGGCCCGCCATCTCTTCTGCGGTACGAACTCTGATCGTGGTCACATTCATCGGATCGGCCAGATGCGTCGGGCCGGAAATGAGGGTAACTTCAGCTCCGCGATGCTCTGCCGCCCTGGCAACGGCAAAGCCCATCTTTCCCGATGAGCGATTACTGATGAATCGTACCGGATCGATAGGTTCGATGGTAGGACCGGCGGTAACAAGTATTTTTTTCCCAACCAGATCTTTGGGTGACAGGCAACCGAGAAATCGATCAAAAATTTCTTCCGGTTCGGGGAGTCGCCCCGGACCGGTGGTGCCGCAGGCTAACTGGCCGGAGGCGGGTTCCACTACAACATATCCATCGGACCTGAGGGTGTCAAGATTTCGCTGAACCGCTTGGTTTGCGTACATGTGGGTGTTCATGGAAGGGCAAATAAGAACCGGTGATGCGACCGCCAGCATAAAGGTGCTCAAGGGGTCATCGGCAATACCGTTAGCCAGTTTTCCAATCGTATTTGCCGTGGCCGGCGCTATGATGACACCATCGGCCTCCCGGGCCCAATCAATATGCCGAAAAGAGGCCTCACTGCCTTCTTGAAACATATCCTTGAAAACCGATTGACCCGACAGGGCTTCAAAGGTCAACGCACCAACAAACCATTGGGCACTTTGGGTCATGATAACCCGCACCTCAGCACCCGCCTTTTTTAAAAGCCTCAGGATTTCGATGCTTTTGTAGGCCGCAATACCGCCGCAGACAGCCAGAATAACTTTTTTATTTTTAATTCCGTTTCTCATCATGGTTTACGATTTCACGTAAAGACCCATCGAGCCTTAAAGATTAGGCGGACCTGGCGGCTTTACGCGAATTGAATGTTGCTTATTTTAGCAGACCGGTTTGGGTGCCTTTGGTGGTTGGGGCCACCCAAATTTCAACATAGGTATTAAAAGTCTCGTCGGTAATATTTATCACACACCAGCGATGGGTTTTTTGAAACAGCAGCATGGTTCGCTCGGACTTAAATGAGCTGATTATATTCCAATTATCTTTGGCCATATTTGTTTCAAAAAAAGTAATTAGCGAGCTGGTTTCAATTCGACCTTTTAAAACCAGTACACCGGCAGAAAACCCCTCGGTTTGGTAAACAAAAGATGATTTTTTGTCGATCTTGAGCTCTTTGGGAACCAGAACATCGCCGAAATCATAATACAGGGCCGGTACACCGGAGCCGGTTTCCGTTGAGGGTGCCGTGGCGGTGTTATCCTTTTTGGTTAACGACGAACAACCGCCGACAGAAAGGACCATAGCGATCACTAATCCTAAAATTACCGGGCACAGCCTTTTTTGTGGGTCGATGATTACCATTTGTCCTCCTTATTTAAGTCGTTCCGCAGTAACGTTATCATCAGCGATCTCCAAAAGGAGACCTGCTTTTTTTGAGACCGCTGTTCGCTTATATCTGAAGATGTTTATCTATATTTTGTTTTGTCTTCAACACGAATCTAATTCGCTTTGAGCAAGATACCACTTATAGGTGCTTTTAATGCCTTGGCTCAAACTGATCCGGGGTTTCCATCCCAGCTGTGTTAACCGTGATATATCCAACAGTTTGCGGGGTGTGCCATCCGGCATCGAGGTGTTCCAGCTGACAGCGCCTTCATAGTCGACCACTTCTTGCACGACCTCCGCCAGTTCCGCGATATGAATGTCTTTTCCGCTGCCCACATTAATATGGGATACCCGGCTTCGATCTTTTCGATCGGAATTTGCCGAAGCCGAAAGTGCTTTGTGTTTCGGTTGATCCGGTTGTTCAAGGGGCACTGCACAAGCAGCCGCATAAGCATCATCCTCCAGATTACACAAAAACAGGCAGGCTGAGGCCAGATCATCGACATGTAAAAATTCCCTCTTGGGATGCCCGCTGCCCCAAAGGCGGATGGCAGATGACTGCTGGGATTCGGGCGCCTTGGTTTGGGGCAGCGCCTTTAATCTATTCAGGAAATCAACCGAAATGGGACCAAATAAAGCTTGGTCCTTCTGAATGCTTTCCCAATCCCCGCCGCGGGCAAGTTTTGCCAGATGAAACTTGCGTATCATGGCCGGCAGAACGTGTGAATTTTCCAGGTCAAAATTATCATTGGGTCCATAGAGATTGGTGGGCATTACCGAACGGTAATGCGTCCCATACTGGAAATTGTAAGACTCACATAGCTTGATGCCGGCTATTTTCGCAATCGCATAGGGTTCATTGGTGGGTTCCAGCCTTCCTGTCAGAAGCTGCTCTTCACGCATCGGCTGTGCGGCATATTTAGGATAAATACATGAACTGCCCAAAAACAGCAAGCGGTCCACCCCGGACCGGTAAGCTTCGTGAATCACATTGGCCTGGATCATGATGTTTTCAAAAATAAACTCGGCCCGATACATATCATTGGCGTGGATACCGCCAACCTTTGCTGCAGCTAAAATAACGACATCGGTTTTTTCATTTTGGAAAAAATACCTCACTGCCGCTTGATCAACAAGGTCCAGTTCGTCATGGGACCGGGTGATGATGTTACGATAATTTTCAACCTGCAGAAAACGATAAATTGCAGAACCGACCATCCCTTGATGGCCGGCCAGAAAAATGCGAGAGTCCTGGTTTAAAACCCCTGAATGACGCTGAGGATCGGAAACTTGGGTTTGTGATTTAGTCATAAGCTCTCATAACATTCTGTAGGAAGCTATTCCGCCTGATTATAGGTTTGGAATCCTTCTTGTAGGCACAGTTGATCTTTTTCCGCCTCCATCAGATCCATGGTCACCATTTCTTTTACCAACTCTTTAAAAGTGGTTTTCGGTTCCCAGCCCAACTGTTTTCGGGCTTTGGAGCTGTCGCCCAGCAATGTATCGACTTCAGTCGGTCGAAAATAACGCGGGTCGATGCATACGATCACATTGCCGCTTTCGGCATCAATTCCATTTTCTTTAAGTCCCTGCCCTTTCCAGCGAATGGAGATGCCCACTTCTTTGGCAGCCAGTTCGATAAATTCACGCACTGAATGCTGCTTGCCGGTTGAAATAACGTAATCATCAGGCTGATCCTGCTGGAGCATCAGCCACTGCATTTCGACATAATCCCTGGCGTGGCCCCAGTCCCGGCGGGCATCAAGGTTGCCGATGTAGAGCATTTTTTGCAAGCCCTTGCCAATGCGCGCCAGAGCACGTGTGATTTTGCGGGAAACAAAGGTTTCGCCCCGAATGGGGGATTCATGATTAAACAAAATACCGTTGCAGGCATACATTCCATACGCTTCGCGGTAATTGACCGTAATCCAGTAAGCATAAAGTTTGGCCACGCCATAAGGCGAACGGGGATAAAATGGTGTGGTTTCAGTTTGCGGTGTCTCCTTGACCCGCCCATAGAGTTCTGATGTCGAGGCCTGGTAGAAACGGGTTTTATCAATGAGATCCAGTATGCGAATGGCCTCAAGCAACCGCAGCGTACCGAGGGCATCTGCATTGGCTGTATATTCAGGGGTTTCAAAGGAAACCATCACATGGCTCTGAGCGGCCAGGTTATAGATCTCATCCGGCTGGGCTTCCTGGATGACACGGATCAGGTTGGTTGCATCAGTAAGATCACCGTAGTGCATGAAAAAGCGAACATCTTCCTCATGGGGGTCTTTGTATAAATGATCCACCCGCGCGGTGTTAAACGAAGACGCCCGGCGTTTGATGCCATGCACCTCATAGCCTTTATTCAACAGAAACTCTGCCAGGTAGGCACCGTCCTGGCCGGTAATTCCAGTTATAAGCGCACGTTTCATCAACTTCTCCTAACTATGGCCCCAATTGAGTTAAAACCCAATTGGGAGTATAATTCACAGGGTCCTGAAATAGTCTATCGTCTCCTTAAGTCCCGCCTCTAATTGCGTTCGCGGTTTCCATTTCAGTTTATCCATTGCCAGATCAATGTTGGGTTTACGCTGCAGCGGATCATCTTCCGGAAGCGGTTTAAAAACAATTTTCGACTTGGATCGGGTAAGCGCAATGATCTTTTCCGCCAGCTCAAGAATAGTGTACTCTTCCGGATTTCCCAGATTCACCGGACCGGTCAAATCCTCGGGGCTGTTCATCATCCGGATCACCCCCTCGATCATATCATCGACGTAGCAGAAGGAACGCGTTTGCTTCCCGTCACCGTAAACAGTGATATCTTCATTTTTTAAGGCCTGAAGGATAAAATTACTCACCACCCGGCCGTCGTTGGGGTGCATGCGTGGACCGTAGGTATTAAAAATTCGAATGACTCGAATATTCAATTTATGTTGCCGGTAATAATCGAAGAAAAGCGTCTCGGCACATCGTTTGCCTTCATCATAGCAGGACCGGATTCCCACACAGTTAACATTGCCCCAGTAATCTTCTGTCTGTGGATGCACGGTGGGATCGCCGTATACCTCTGATGTGGAGGCCTGCAAAATCTTCGATTTCGTGCGCTTGGCCAGACCCAGCATGTTAATGGAGCCATGCACATTGACCTTGGTGGTTTGCACGGGATCGTTTTGATAGTGAATCGGCGATGCCGGACAGGCAAAATTATAGATTTCATCGACTTCCAGATAGAGTGGAAATGTGATGTCGTGCCGGATCAGTTCGAAGTAGGGATTCTCCAGAAGATGAACAATATTTCGTTTGGTACCGGTATAAAAATTGTCTACACAGACCACGTCGCAATTTTCTTTCAGAAGGCGCTCGCACAAAAAAGATCCGAGAAACCCCGCGCCGCCTGTTACCAAAACCCTTTTCCGAAGATGCATATGCTGGCCTATTTTTGTTTAATTTAGATTATGATTGGTTTTACCCCCGCAATCCGTTTCGGGGTAATTAGAATAGAATATGCTTATATCACGAAGATAGCTAAATTAGCAACAACCTTTCGATATATCAATGAATCTCGTCACGTAAACCTCACCAGACAGGATCATCAAAGTGCCAATGGACAAATCGTCAAGCCATCCGAAAGCCATCGCACGATAGATTGAGATTGGGTGCCGTTATCAATTGATTTGGAGGGTATTCAACATTAAAGAGGTTCTTGAATTATCGAGGCCGATCTGATATGCGGATAGGACGGTAAAATAGTAAAATCATTTAACCCTATGTATTTAAAAGTTGATCCGCCCCCGTAGCTCAGTGGATAGAGCAATGGATTCCTAATCGTACACCCTGCATGGATGGACTTAGAGATACCCTGCCTTTACACCTAATCCCTAAACCCACAGTCAACTATTGGGAAAGTCCATTCTGGTTTTGTAAATCCCTACCGATCCCCATCAATCCTGCCTTAATCCCCCAATGACTGATAGATTCTCACGGAGTGGTCGTTGCTATAAATCCCCGTCATTCCTTAAGTTAGATTAACCCTTTTCGTCTTTTCGTTTATAATAATCAGCTTTACCAGTTTCAATTTCAATTTCTGTTGAAGCCATAGTTGATAAAGTAAATGCGGAAGAATTGACTGCGGTTGTTAAGTTATCTGTTATCCATTTTATGTCCTCACTTGGAGGAGGTTCAAATCCTGATAATTTGGGAGGCTCTTTTGGTGTCAATCGGTCTAATATTTTAGATAAAGCGTTGACGTTGGTGTTTGGATTTAGCTCCGGTTTGACGTTAACGTTAGTATCTCCTATATTGATGTTGAGGTTTAAGTTGAGGTTTTTAATATTTACATTTTCTGCCCCCTGCGCCTTCATTTGGTCAGATATTTGGTTTTTCATCTGGAACCAGGCTTCTGATAAAACACGATCAACTATTTTATCCTACCAACTTTTCTTATCGTCTTTCTCCTCGCTCATTCTCCAACCCTCCTTTCACTTTCCTTTTCGACGTCGGCAAGTATACCACAGGTTCGTTTATTTTGCACCCAACAGCCTTCCATCCTGCCACCCAGACGGATTCGTCTTGATTCGTGGGTGATTCGATAGTAACTGATAATGCTATAATTAACTTCTTAAGGATTCATAATTAATAAATAGGAAGAAGGAATTTCACGTAGCGACGGATTAGTACAAAAAATTGCTAAAGGTCAAGGCTCTATGTCAAGAATCTATGTGGCCCTATGGGACTCAATGAAGGTTGAACTCTCTAAAAACATCCAAGACCCAGAAATTTTAAGACTTCTTCATAAAATTTATTATCGCTTTGACCTGATTAATTTCAACATGAATCATGATAGATTTGGTGCCGGAGCTGGTTTTGCCAAGGAATATCTTTCAGAAATGAAAGCCAATCTAACCGCTCTTAAAGAAAGGATAAAGGATAAAAATACTTAACAATAATGGTGAAGCAAGAATCGGATTAGTACCGGGGAAGCGAGGGGAAGGCCCCATTAGACGTTAAGATAAGACTGTACCAAATGAATTTTTTACCCTATTTCTAATCCTTGTTTTCGATAAACTACTATGAATGAATTATTACTATTATTTGTAGGATTTCTGTTAGGGATATTAGCCTTTATACTCAAAAATTATATTTCAGACAGCCGTAAAAGAGATAGTCTGAGAAAAACTCTAATTCATGAAATCCAAGCTAATTATAACCAAATTTCTGATGGTATGGCCTACTCACATGATAAAAAGCTATCATTGAAAAATGAAAAGTTGACCAGCGCAAATGGAACAACCACAAAAGCTGGTGATGTCATAGTCATCAATTCTTATAAATTTACATACACGGTTTTTGAAAGTAACGTTTCAAACATGCATTTGTTTACTTCTAATACCGCAAAAAAGATTTATCATTTTTACCATCGACTAAGAGCATTGGAAAGCGTGGCTGAAACTGCCTTAAAGCTATTTGAGGAGGCAGGAGAGATTAAACATAGAAATCCTAAGTATGATAAAGTCAAACCTATTGATGCAGCAACCGTTAATGGACATTTTAAGCAGCAAATGTCAGAGTACGAGCTTTTTGAGAGGCTGGCTCATGATAGCGGTGCAGAGTTATTTGAAATCCTCGATAAAATTTGAATAAGGCTTAGCTTCGCCCGGAATCGAGCGGAATATGCACTTAGGAATCAATGGAAAGCTAAAAACCAAAAGGGCAGCTCCGGAGGTACCCCAAAGCTACCCTTAA
>JAUVTR010000196.1 GCA_030601425.1 Desulfobacterales bacterium | reverse complement strand
GTAAGATATCTTCCGTCGAGAGTCGGGCCAAAAACCGCATAGTGGCCCTTTTTTGTTTTTCTTGTCAAGCTGATTGGAGGTTTTTCAATGAAACAGAGACGGCGAAGGCTGGGCCTACAACGATTTTTTCTCTGGTAAAAATTAAAAAAGGACATCGCCTGTCACCGATATCCTTCTCCGAAAAAAATGGCGTCCCCAACCGGATTTGAACCGGTGTTGCCGGCGTGAAAGGCCGGTGTCCTGGACCAGGCTAGACGATGGGGACGCATCTTAAAAAACGCAAAGCGCAAAGAGCATAGCGCTTAACGCAATTATTTAACCACACCATGGTTGTTAGGCGCGCTGTGCGCTTAGCGCTATGCGCTCTGCTTTATTCATGGTGGGCCGTGTTGGACTCGAACCAACGACTCTCTGCTTAAAAGGCAGATACTCTACCAAACTGAGTTAACGGCCCGCTAAAACCATCCTATCTAACCATCTCGTCTAAACTTGTCAATAAAAAAGTAAACAGGTTGGCCGGTTTAGCCGGTTGTGCCGGCTGAGCCCGTTGAAATCGGAAAAATGTCTGTTTCAATTTTTTACCGGCGAACGGGCCAACAGGCTCAACCCATATCATGTGAGCATTTTAAGGAGGCTCGCAACGAAGCTATTGGAGTAATAAAACGAGCACGAGGACGACGACGAGTACGATTCGGAGAGAAACGTTGCATGACCTCGTCCTCGTGCTCCTCCTCGTCCTCGATATTGGCATATTTAAGATCGGCCCTATTTTCTCCAGAACTCCGGCACCACCAATATAATAACCGTAAAAATTTCAAGCCGCCCCAGCAGCATGCACCAGATGAGCAGCCATTTTCCCAAAAAGGGTATTTGGGCATAGTTGTCTGCCGGTCCCACCAGGCCAAAACCAGGACCAATGTTGCCGACGCTAGCGGCCACGGCAGCAAAAGAGGTTCTAAAATCCACTCCTATCCCCGCCAGTATAACCGCACTCAAGGCAAATAATCCCATGTACAACGCCAGGAATCCGACTACGCTGCGCATCACATCGTCGGGGACCGCTTTCCCGCCAATTTTGATCTGGGTAACCGCATGGGGATGGATCAGGGTAAACAGCTCGCGATAACAGTACTTGAAGCACAACATAATGCGAAGACACTTCATACCGCCGCCCGTGGATCCTGCGGACGCGCCGAAAAACATACACAATAAAAGGATGAGTTGAGACATCGCCGGCCATTTCTCATAGTCAGCGGTCGCAAAACCGGTGGTGGTGATGATGGAAACCACCTGAAATGCCCCATATCGGAAGGCATTGCCAATTGTTTCATACACGGAACCGTAAACGTTAATACTGACCACAATCACCAGCAACAAAACCGTGCTCAAAAAAAAGCGACACTCTGAATCCTTCCAGAACACCAACGGCTTTCCCTTGATCATTTGATAATGCAAAGAAAAATTAATTCCGGCCATCAACATAAAGAAAATAAAAACACTGTCAAAATAGACACTGTCAAAATGGGCGATTGAGCCGTTTTTAGTAGAAAATCCTCCGGTGGGCATCGTGGTAAAAGTGTGGGATACGGCATCATACAACCCCATTCCGCCGAGCATGAGCAAAATGGTCTCCGCCAACGAAATCAGTGCATACACTTTCCACAGAATCATGGCCGTATCTCGGATCCGCGGTTTTAGTTTATCCGGAACCGGACTGGGGACCTCGGCCTTGTAAAGCTGCATACCACCGACACCTATAAATGGCAGAATCGCAACCGACAGCACAATGATTCCCATACCCCCGAGCCATTGGATAAAGCTGCGCCAAAACAGAAGACCTTTTGAAACAGCCTCGATGTTGGTTAAAATCGACGCTCCGGTGGTCGTAAAGCCTGAAACAGATTCAAAAACCGCATCGACAAAGCTATGACAGCCATTTCCCAAATAAAACGGCAGCGCCCCAAACAGGCCCACTGCCGTCCACCCGACCGCTACGATAGCCATGCCTTCACGCTGGCTGATCACCTCTGCTTTCTCACTTTTAAAAATAAAATAAAGCAATAGACCGCAAACAACGGTTATCCCCATGGATTTTAGAAATGGGATGACGCTCTGGTCTTGATAATACAGGCCGACAAGGAAGGGAAGAATCATGGTCAGCCCAAAGAAAAAAATCAATATCCCGATGATGTTAAGGATATAGCGCCAGCGCATCTAGAAGTACTCCAGTTTAACCGCAAGAATTTTTTCTATTTTTGGAATCGCTTCCCGCCTGGCAAATATGATAACCCGGTCATCGGGCTCAATCACACTGTCACCGGTGGGAATAATAATATTCTCTTTGCGGACAATGCCTGCAACCATGGCCCCTTTTGGGAAAGATATTTTGCTGAGCGGTTTGGCAACGATTTCTGACGTTTCCAGAGCTACGGCTTCGATAAGCTCGGCTTGTTCACCTTTAATGGATATGGCTGAAAGTACCTTGCCCTTCCGAATATGTTGCAGGATGGTGTTGATGGCAGAGAGCCTCGGGCTGACGACCTGTTCAAGGCCGATCGCATTCATTAATGGAAAATAACTGAACTTGCTGATCCGGGTAATGGAATTGCGGGCTCCCATACGTTTGGCTAAAAGGGAGGCTAAAATATTGGTTTCCTCATCTTTGGTTAGGGTAATGACAATATCCATATCCTGGATATTCTCTTCGGCGAGCAGTCCTTGATCCGAGCCATCTCCGTGTAAGACAATAGCCTTGTTTAAGCGTTCGGCCAGATAGGCGCAGCGATCCGGATTCTGTTCGATGATCTTACAGTAAATCGAGTTTTCCTCCAACAGGCTGGCCAGTCTCAAACCTATTCGCCCACCACCGATAATGAGAGCCCGGTTCACAGGTTGATCATATTTATTGAACAAAGAAAGCGTATCTAACAGTTTGTCCTCTTCACTGATGAAATAAACGAGATCCCCGGGCTCTAGGCGGTCGTTTCCTCTGGGGATGATCAGTTCATCTTCTCGAACCACAGCAGCAATCAGCGGTCTGGCTTTGCCGATGATGTCGGGCAAGTCCGACAGTTGCACACCAGATAGCCGCGATTCATCTTCCAAGTTCACCCCGACAAATTTAATGCGGCCATCGGCAAATTCTCCGACATCAACTGCGCCCGGAACACTCATCATGCGATAGATGGTCTTTACCACCTCAATTTCCGGATTGATAATAGTGTCGATGTGCGGTGCGTGTTCTCGAAAGTTACGATGATACTCATCAAAATCGGCATCCCGTAAGCGAGCGAGTTTCTTGGTGGATGGCGACAGGATGTTGGCCACCAGGCAGGCCACCAGATTGGTTTCGTCGCTATTGGTCACTGCGAGAATAATTTCAGCCTGTTGAATACCGGCTTCCTCTAAGACCACGGGACTGCTACCCGAACCCATGACAATCTGAACATCGAGATTATCTGAAATACGACGCGTCGCTTCAGGATTGTTGTCGATGACCACCACATCTTTGTTTTCAAGGGTCAGGTGGCTGGCAATATGAAATCCCACCTCACCTGCCCCAACAATGATAACTTTCAAAAAATGTCCCCCTTAGTTCCAGGTCTCACGAATCTTGGCGACACTGAGTGAGACGTTTTTATTCAGGTTTAACCGGCTTAGGGCTTACTATAGAGATCAACCTGTGTCAATTATATGCTTATTTTGCCAAATTCTGCACAGGATTCAACAACTTTCCATGGGCGGATATGGAAATGAGAGCAAGAAAGAAGATAATTGAATTCAGAGATTTATGATGTCAGGTCTTCATAGAAGGAGAGATGAGCCTGAAGAAGGCAAATGTAAAAAACTATTAAGTAATTTCATTACCTATCTTTAGATGCTGACAACCAAACCACAGATGAGTATCATTACCACAAGCGCCATCCAATCTATGCGTGTGGCAGATAATTCTGGATCGGTGCGATTTTCATTATAACATCTGGCTTCCATGGCGACTGCCAGCTTATCTGCTCGTTCAAAGGTTCTGCGGATTAGGGGAATGCCAAGCCGTATGAGACGATATACCGGATTTTTCCTGTTTTCCACGCAGCGTGCCCGCTGGGCCTCGGCGGTTTCGTTGGCCTGGTTGAGAATCACAGGAACAAATCGAGTGGTCAAGCCCATCATGGTGGCAATCCGTTTTCCGGGAATAAAGGCAAAGGGTTTTAAAACCCACTCCACTGCCGCTTTAATTTCAAAAGACCGCGTGCTAAATATAAAAGCAAATCCCAGCAATACGATGATTGTGAGTCGCCAGCAGATTAACACACCCGACAAAATTCCCTGTCGCGTGATAGAAAAGAATTTGATTTCAATTATAGGATCCCCGGGGGTGGTGACCATCCGTGCCCCCAGAATCAACAATAGTAAAATAAGAAAAAACTGCAGCCCCTTTAAACCGGACTTCAGCGGCAGTCGGGAATTAATAATCAGCACCGTCAACAGACAAGTGAAGATGCCGAGTCTTGGGAAATCTCCGCTCAAACTGATGAGGCTGATCAAGATGAGAAACAAGAGTTTAAATCGCACATCCAGTCTGTGCAGCAGCGATGTCCCCGACCGAAAGCTAAAGGAAGTCAATTCAGCCATGAGCGAACCTCCATCCCCAGAAGAGAGGCACAGGGTGCTCTAACTCCAAAAGTTTCAACCGCATTGACAATTTCAGCAGGCAACCCATCTCTGACGATTTGTCCCTTTTGCATGATGATTAAACGATCGGCATGGGCGATGACCTTTTCCAGATCGTGGGTAATGACCAAAATCGTGTGTCCGGACTGGTGCAAGGATAGTATTTGTTTGAGAACCTGCTTCACCCCCGGGTAATCCAGGCTGGCAAACGGTTCATCAAAGGCAATCACTTTCGGCTCCATTGCTAAAATACCTGCAATGGCCAGTCTTCTTTTTTCGCCACCCGACAGTAAATGGGGGCTTTGGTCTGCGAAATCCGTCAGACCCACAGCAATAAGAGTTTGTTTTACGCGTTTGCTGATTTGGTTGCGATCGAGTTGCAAATTTTCCGGTCCAAAGGCGACATCTTCATAAACCGTCTCACCGACGATTTGGCTATCTGCGTCCTGAAACATCATTCCCACCAAGCGTCTGGCCCGCAGCAAATCGTGTTGTACGGAAACACCGGCCAATCTAACAGCTCCAACCGTCGGCAAAAGAAGACCGTTTAGGTGTCGAATAAGCGTTGTTTTACCGGAACCATTCGGTCCGGCGACAACAACAAAAGCACCTTCTCGAATCTGCAAGCTGATTCTGTCCAGACCCAGCGTGCCGTCCTCGAAACGATGACTGAGATTTTCAATTTCGATGATGTACATTTTTCAGTTCCGTGCTGCGGTTTTCGGGTTGCGAGTGAAGGCTACAGTAAAGCCCCAATGTGTTGCTGTGGCAGCAATGACTGCCCGTTTTTTATCTGATTGTGCTAAATTAAATTCTAAATTTAACTGGAAGCTATCTTAAAAATAGTAGATCACGGTTTTAGGCTGGCCGGTTTAGCCAGTTGTAATTGGAAAAATGTCTGATTTCATTTTTTACGAGCAAACGGGCTAACGGGCCAACAGGCTCAACCCCCCACCATATCATGTGAGCATTTTAAGGAGGCTCACAACGAAGGTATTGCGCGTTAGATAACGAGAACGAGGACGACGACGAGTACGAAGCGGACGAACGTTGCCTAACCTCGTATTCGTCCTCGTTCTCCTCCTCGTCCTCGATATTGGCATTTTTAAGATAGTTTCTCGTAACCCGAAACGCGAACGACCGGCCGCAGGGCTTTGGCAATGGCAACTGCGGCAGCTATTTTTAGAGCGTCTCCGATAAGAAACGGAACCATTCCCACCACCAGTGCCTTGGCGATGGTCATGCCGGTTACTATTTTCAGCCAGGTAATTCCACAGGCATAAAGTGCGACAGACCCGCAAATCATGGCAAGCACATCGAAAATAGCCCGCGGATTGGCTCTGTTAGAAATTTTGCCGATTAAAAAAACCGTGGGTAGGTAGCCGATCAGATAACCGCCAGTGGGCCCGACGATTCGGCCAATGCCGCCGAGTCCTCCGGCAAATACCGGCAACCCGCAGGCACCAGCCAGAAGATACACACCGACACTGGCAAGCCCCCAACGACTACCGAGCAGCAGACCGGCCAGATAAACAAACATGTTTTGCAATACGATGGGAACCGGACCGATCGGAATGGCCACAAAAGCCCCGACCGCGGTGAGAGCTGCAAAAAGCGAAGCATACACCATCATCCTTAGTTGATTCGACGATTCCATAAGGTACGAACCTCTAAAAAATAGCGTCTTATCTTCGAAGACAGAGAAAAAAGTTCCTACGGTGCTCTAAAGTTAAAAGTGCCTAAAATGACTAAAATGAGCTAAAATGCCTAAAGTTATGGTGTCGCAATGCTCCATCTATTTTAATAAAATGGACAGAATTCCTCAATTTTAGGCACTCCATGTGTGAGCATTTGAAAACGGTTTAAGGAGCACCTTAATATTCATACAAAAAGATGCGAAATCCCGCCTATTTTGGCGGGACAACACAGCCAGCGAGCAATAGATGAGGCTTAGAGGCAAATTTTACCAGTTTTCCCCGAGTACTTCAAAATGCGCCTGCGGATGGGCGCATGCCGGGCATTCCTCCGGCGCACTGTCGCCTTCATGCAGATAACCGCAGTTTTGGCAGCGCCAGACAACCGGGTTGTCTTTTTTAAAAACCTTACCGTTTGTAACATTGGCCGCAAGCGCCAGATAACGCTTTTCATGTTGTTTTTCAGCCACGGCGATCGCTTTAAATATTTCGGCGATTTCTTCAAAACCTTCTTCTACAGCGGTTTTTGCAAATCCAGGATACATATCGGTGTATTCATAATTTTCGCCAGCAGCGGCTTCCTTCAGATTATCCAGCGTGGTGCCGATAACCCCGGCCGGAAATGCTGCGGCAACTTCGACTTCACCGCCTTCCAATAATTTAA
>JAUVTR010000241.1 GCA_030601425.1 Desulfobacterales bacterium | reverse complement strand
GTCACCAACCGCGACTTGCTGGAACTCACGCCTAAACTGATGATTCCAACCCTCTATGATTACTGGGTCCACGACGTCGAAGTCCTCAAAGAAAAGGGCCGCTATGAACTCTACCCCAGCAATCCCTATGAGACGGTGATCAATACGCGACCGGCGATCTCATATTACAATGACAACAATCCGGACTGGATGAATGTCATGATTTTTTACCACGTGCTGGCGCATATCGATTTTTTCCAGAACAATCTGTATTTCCGGCACACCTGGGATTATGACTTCACCGGCCGTGCGCTTTCGGATAAGCGTATGATCTCAAAGTTCAGGTCGGAGAAAGGCCGCTGGCTGGATTATGTGATTGAGTTTGCCCGCAGCATCGATAATCTGGTGGGATACCACAATGAGCTTGCGACGCTTCATCGTCCACCGGTGACGAACAAATCTAAGATGCTTGATTTTTATTTTGATGAATTTCTGCAATCCATTAAAAAAGCAAAAATAACTGAATATATAAAAGAAATCGAAAGATACAATGATTGCACCAAAACCAGCAAAGACCATGGTGAAAAAGCCTTTTTTGCGGAAGTGTTCCGAAAGTATCCGGAGTTTGATGCCATCTACAAAAAAAGCCTTAAGAAAAAAACCGATCAAAGACTGGATTTGATGCAGTATATCCTGGAACATTCCGATTTTTTAAATAAGGAAGAAAACCGCTGGATGAAACCGGTTATCGAGGTGGTTCGCAAAACCTCTTTGTTTTTCCAGCCCCAGATTCGAACAAAGATCATGAATGAAGGCTGGGCCAGCTACTGGCACGAAAAGCTTTTCCTGCAGGATGACCGCATTGAAGGACACGAGGTCGATTTTGCCCGCACCCATGCATTTGTGACCTCATTGCCCCGGGTGGGGATGAATCCCTATGCTCTGGGAATGCGGATTTTCCATTACATCGAGGAACTGGCGGATAAAGGCAAGTATTCAATTGAGTTTAAGCGCCTGCTGAATGCCAAGGAAAGAGAAAAATTTGATGCCAAAACCGGAACAGGCCAAGCGTTTGTCTATAAAGTTCGCGAAAACTTAAACGATTTTATGTTTATCAACACATTTTTGGATCAGGATTTTATCAATCGTAATAATCTGTTTGTGGCCGGCAAGCGGCTTAACCAGAGCAAAGGCGTGTGGGAGTATTATGTCAAAAGTCGCAAAGCAAAGGATTATCGCCAGATGCTCTTTGACTCGCTTTACCATCCACCCCATATCACCATTAATCCGGAAAAATCAAAAAACAGCGATCTTTATTTCAATCACCACTTCGAGGGCAAACCGCTGGTCAAGGACTTTATTGCCAATACCATGATGGGAATTGAATATCTGTGGGGCGCCCCCGTCAAGCTGGAGACCAGTGAAGTGGAAAAAGTCGAATCCCCAAAAATTCAAATCCCCATTCCCGGATTGGCAATGCCGCTGGAGGATGACAGTAAACAAATAGAAGTAAAGTGGCAGCGGGTGTTATACACCATGGAAGACCGTAAGCTTTCTAAAGTGACATTAACGAACTCAGATGTTCACCAAACTGCAGCGAACTAAAACCGGAGACACCTCATGGGCAAAGTGAAAAAGGCCATACGTGCTTTGAGAAAAGAGGAAAAGACCGCAAAGCAAGATGTGAGCGCTGAGGATAGCATTAAAAAAGCAATGCTGAATCTCAACCAGAGCATGAGCACGCAGGAGCAGCGCACCTCGATTCCCTTTGAGGAGTTTCTCAACGAACTGGTTGCCGATCCGAAGACCGTGATACGCAATATTTTTCAGGTGTTTCACGATATGATGAAAGCCTATGTCGGCGAAGGTGTTGATGAATACCTCGATGATCCCGAATCCATCCATTATGCCAATTACGACTGCAGCAAGCTGTTTGTGGAAGGATCAGACAACCCTTTTTTTGCAGACCGCCTGTTCGCCAACCGGTTGGTTAAACTCGTGGAAGCCTTAAAACGCGGCAGCCAGCAAAATAAAATCTATATCTTTAAAGGCCCGCCCGGCTGCGGTAAAAGTACGTTTTTAAACAATATGCTCACCAAATTTGAGGAATATGCCAATACCGATGCCGGTTTTCGATATGAGACCGTCTGGCGTTTTAATCGCAAGATATTCGGCCAATTCAGAGATTATGAGGCCCATCCCATACTCCATCAGCTGTCCAGCCTGCTGGAAGGTTCCGCCCCGGATCTGAATGATTCAACCGCTAACAAAAGTTTGCTGGATTCATCCGCGAATTCTGAAGAGCTGCTCAATGATTCCCACGCGCCTTACATGGCGGAAGAATATGTTGAAGTCCCCTGCCCGAGTCATGATAACCCTCTCCTGATGATTTCTAAACATTATCGGCGGGAATTTTTCGACGATTTATTCAAGAACGATAAATTCAAATGGCAGCTTTCCACCGAAAAAGAATTTGAGTGGGTGTTCAGGGATCAGCCGTGCACGATTTGCAGTTCATTGTATGAAGCGCTGCTGGGCCGGCTGAAAAGTCCCCAGCGGGTCTTTGAAATGCTGTATGCGCGACCGTACCGCTTCAGCCGACGGTTGGGTGAAGGCATCAGTGTGTTTAACCCCGGCGACCAGCCGCTAAAGCAAAGTGTGATGAGCAATACCATGCTCCAGCGGCGGATCAACAATTTGCTCAGGGACAGCAATCTGGTCAAATACATCTTTTCCCAGTATGCCAAAACCAATAACGGGATTTATGCCTTGATGGACATCAAATCGCATAATACCGAGCGCTTAATCGAGCTGCACAACATCATCAGCGAAGGCGTTCATAAGGTGGAAGGCATTGAGGAAAACGTCAATTCCCTGCTGCTGGCGGTGATGAACCCTGAGGATGAAAAAAACATTCAGGGGTTTCAATCCTTCCTGGACCGGGTGCAATACATCAAAATCCCGTATGTTATGGACCTCTCAACCGAGGTGGAAATCTATCGCAATATTTTTGGCCGCCACATTGATGAGCGCTTCCTGCCAAGAGTGCTTCACAATTTTGCCCGGGTCATTATTTCCACCCGCCTGAATGCTAAATCCGATGCCATGCTGGAGTGGATCAGCGACCCGGCACGTTATCGTCTTTTTTGTGATGAAAATTTGCAATTGCCGAAAATGGAAATCTACACTGGATATATTCCCCCCTGGCTGTCGGAAAAAGACCGCAAACGGCTGACTGCCAAGCGGCGGCGAAAAATCATTGCCGAATCTGAAACAGAGGGCGATCATGGCATCTCAGGCCGTGATTCCATTAACATTTTCAATAAATTTTACTCGACCTATGCAAAGGAAGATAAACTCATCAACATGTCGGATCTTTGTAATTTTTTCACCAAGGCCCGCAAAGAGATCAAGGATCTGATACCCCAGGGATTTTTGGATTCGCTTCTGCGCATGTATGATTACACGATTTTACAGGAGGTCAAAGAGTCCCTTTACTATTACAATGAAGAGCAGATTTCCAAGGAGATTCAAAACTACCTGTTTGCGATTAATTTTGAAATCGGTTCGATTGAAACTTGCACCTACACGGGGGAAAAACTGGAAATTACCGAAGACTTTCTGGAAAGCATTGAAGGTAAATTGCTGGGGCCCAAGGCGGATCGAAATCAACGCAAAGCGTTTCGAGATGAGACCCAGAAAGAATACACCACCAATACGCTGACCCAGGAGATCATGGTGGAGAGCATTCCGATCGCAGAAACAAAGATTTATCAGTCCATGCACGACCGCTATGTGCACAACTTAAAGGAAAAAGTGCTGGATCCTTTTCTTGAAAACGAAAACTTTCGCCGGGCCATTAAAGATTACGATCAAGAGGATTTTAAAGCCTATGATAAACGGATCAGAGACGATGTGACCTATCTGATCAATAATTTGTGCGAAAAATGCAAGTATGCGGAACAGGGCGCCAAAGAAATATGCATTTACGTGATTGATAATGACCTGGCAAAGAAGTTTGCCGATGCATAAAAAGGGGGTATTCCGGAGTCTTATAATTCTGAGATTAGAACCTAAAAAAACTTTGTAGTATATCTAAGTCCGATTGAGTCCTTCCTTTAAGAAAGTTCCAATTCATTTGGCCTGCATCTGGGCTTTAAGGCAATCGCAGTACTCATCAAAGGTAAAATACATACAGCGGTATTCATGGCTTGATTTTTCAAAAAAAATGCATTTTTCCTGTTGTCTGGGATCTTCAGCGGTGCAAATGGACATCTGGTCTTTTTTGCAGTAGTTGATTTCAGAACAACTCATCTCGATTGCCTCCTTCGAGCAGGCCTTAGACACAGCATCAATAAGGGTTGATTATATTTAAAATATCTTTGATAAACAATTGCTGCGCAATTTTTATTGCCATAATAAAAAGCAGAAATCATGCCAAATTATTCGGGGGGCTGTACATTTATTATTTCACGAATAAGTGCGGCAGGTTAGCCAAAATGCGGGCAACATACGCTAATAATAGAAGGTCAAAAACCAACAAACTTGTCAAATCATTGACTTTAGAGGATAGCGACGCATCGATCCGGGTTGATAAATTGACAGGTAGTAACCGTGACCGGCGACTGAACGGCAACGCTTTAGGTTGAACTTTAACATTAACCTGCTTATGTTATCCATTATTTCGGCAAAATTTACCGGTAAATACGGTTGTATTTTCCTATATTGAGCGTTAGATATTTACCGCCTTACAAAAAAAAATAGCGAATACAGGAAACCAGGTTTCAACAAAAATGGTATGGCTCGACGAAAAAAAGCGCCAGGCACAAATCCACAACGATAAAGAGCATGCCGATAGTGCCCTTTTCGGTTATGAGCATATTCGCACTGCGGACAAGACTGAGCGTGTGTTGCATCATTTTAATTCAGTGGCCCGTCACTATGACTTTATGAATACACTGTTAAGTTTCGGCATTCATTACGCCTGGAAGCGCACGGCGGTCAGGATGCTGAAACTCGTCCCCGGAGATCGCGTACTGGACGTGTGCGGCGGAACCGGCGATCTGGCGATTATGGCCGCCAACGCGATCGGTCCAACGGGTCAGGTAATTATTTATGATATTAATCGAGCCATGATACAGGCGGGGCTGCACAAAGTTATTAATACCGAAATTAAACCCCGTTTGCGGCACGTGCAGGGAAATGCCGAGTGCATTTCCTTTCCCGACAGACATTTCGAAGCCGCAATGGTCGGATTCGGCATCCGCAATGTCGCCCGTATGAAAAAGGGGTTTGAAGAAATGTATCGGGTGTTAAAGCCCGGCGGAAAAATGATGTGCCTGGAGTTTTCAAAACCCACCTGGCCCGTTTTTCGCTGGCTTTATGATTTCTACTCATTTCATATCATGCCGTTTCTGGGGGAACTGATTGTCGGTTCCAGAAAAGCTTATACCCATTTACCGGAATCCATTCGCATGTTTCCGCTACCGGACGAACTTTCAG
>JAUVTR010000201.1 GCA_030601425.1 Desulfobacterales bacterium | reverse complement strand
CAAATGACATAAATTCAAAACTCTTAAAACCAAGGGAAATTCGTACATCTTTATTATTTTCTTATTATTGCTGTTATTTTTGAAACATTTGAAAATTGGAATTTAGAATTTGTTTCGGATTTAGGGTTTCGGTTTTCGTTTTTTTTACTAAATAGAGTTTAGGATCAAACAAGTAAATCGATCTATCCGTTGATGCACCCAGCGATCAATTTAGAAAATACTGGGTTCTTGCCATTCACCGAAAATATCTCGAAATACGCCGGCCATCTCTCCTACGGTCGAGTAGGCCCGGCAGCAGTCGAGCAGAAGCGGCATTACATTTTTCCCGTCACGCGTTCCCTTTTCCAGCTCTTTCAGTAGACGCGTCACTTCCCGATTGTCACGGGTTCTGCGGAGCTCTTTGAGGCTGGCAACCTGTTGGTCGACCCATTGTTCATTATATTCGTGAAGTTCCACATCGGTTTGCGCTTCGCTGCTTTCCGTATATTTGTTGACGCCCACTTTAATATATTCGCCTTTTTGAATTCCGCTTTCATATTCGTATGCCTGCTGGGCAACTTTTCGCTGGATAAAACCGGTGGCAACCGCGTAAATCATCCCGCCGACCTCCTGAATCTGTTTCATTTCGTCCAGGATCTTTTCTTCCATCTGTTTGGTCAGGGTCTCGATGAAATACGAACCCGCCAGAGGATCAACCGTATCGCGCAGGCCGACTTCATCCATAATGATTTCAAGGGTCCGCAGAGACAAAAGGGCTGCTCTTTCTGTCGGAATCGTGTAGGCTTCATCAAAGGAGCACAGGGCAGTGGTTTGGGCACCGCTTAGCGCAGCCCCCAGGGCATAAAAGGCCCCCCGCATGATATTGTTTTCGGGCTGATCTTTGGTCAGGCCGCTGCCGCCCCCGCCGAAAAGCCCTCTGAGAAACAGTTTTTTCTTTTCCTGGACGCCATACTCTTCTTTCAGCATTTTTGCCCACAGCTTGCGAGCCGCCCGGAATTTGGCGATTTGTTCCCATAGGTTGCCAAAAACATTAAAATTAAACGAAAAACGCCCGACAAAGTCTTCAGCATTCATGCCCCTGGCCTTGACATTATCGATGTAGGATTTGGCGATTTCAAAAGCGCAGGCGATTTCCTGTGCCGGGTTCGCGCCCGATTCGCGGATATGATATCCGCAAATACTGACCGGATTGCAGCGCGGAAGTTCCCGGACCGAATATTCAATGCTGTCTCCCACAAGACGCACAGCCTGCTCGACCGGAAATATCCAGGCGCCACGGCCGATCATTTCTTTGAGAATATCGTTTTGGGGGGTGGCACTGATTTTTTCTTTTGGATAGCCGAATTTTTCCGCTGTGGCCTGGTACATGGCCAGCATAATTGAAGCGACCGCATTGATGGTTAATCCCGATCCAATACGATCCAGCGGTATGCCCTCAAAGGCGATTTCAAAATCCCGCAGTGAATCGATGGCCATCCCTACACGGCCGATCTCGCCCAGGGCCTTGGGATCATCCGAGTCATATCCCATCTGGGTCGGCAAATCGAAGGCGACATTCAAACCGGTTTGCCCATGGGAAATCATTAGCTTAAAGCGTTCATTGGTCTCCTGGGGCGTACCAAAACCGGTGTACTGCCGTGTGGTCCAGGCCCGTGAGCGGTATCCCTGGGGATGCAGACTGCGAGTGAATGGATATTCCCCGGGATCCCCCAAATCGTTTTCATACTCAAAACCGACCTCTTCGAGATCTTGAGGTGTATAAACCGGTTTAACCTTGATGCCCGACTGATAGATGACCTCTTTAATCGCATCTTTTTCATCTTTAATGTATTTAGCGACTCCCATATTCTCTCCTAAAAAAGTGCCTAAAATTTAAATTGCCTAAAATGAACTAAAATGAGCTAAAGTGCCTAAAGTTGTGGTGTCGCTATGCTCCATCTTTTTTAATAAAATGGACAGAATTCCTCAATTTTAGGCATTTTAGATCACTTTTAACTTTAGCTCACTTGCTTTTGAAGACATTTTACAATTAAGTAACTATTTCTTTTATGCCGCTCACGATTTCATCAAAGTGCGTCCCTCCGGGAAAAACACCGGCAATGCCCAGTTCACTTAATTTGAGTATATCCTGTTTAGGGATAACGCCTCCCACGACTACCGGAATTTCCTGAAGTCCTTCATTTTTCATCAACTCTAAAAGCTTCTGGCAAATTGGAAGGTGGGCACCCGACATAATGCTTAAGCCGACCACATCCACCGCTTCCTGTACGGCCGTTCTGACAATCTGCTCAACGGTCTGATGGAGCCCGGTGTAAATGACCTCCATGCCGGCATCCCTTAAAGCCAGGGCGGTTACCTTGGCCCCGCGATCATGTCCATCCAGCCCGGGTTTGCCGATCAGTATTTTTATTTTCTTTCCGGTCATATCGAATTTCCCTCTATTATTCTTTTGTCTGGTCTGGTCGTTGCCTGTCAAATTCCTTTAATACGATTTCCCGACCCCTCAAGATATGCTCCCTTGCCAACCGCTCCGCACCTTCAGCATTACGCTTGCGAATGGATTGCAGCATTTGTATGTGGTCCTGGTTGCTGGTTGCCGCAAATTTTTCTTCTTTAAGGTTCATCTTTCTAAAGCGGTATATCTGGTCGCGCAGGCCATTGATTATACTAATGAGTTTAGAGCTTTTGCTCAGGCTGTACAGCAAATCATGAAATTCCGTATTGATTGCCGGCAGCAAATTCATCCTTTTACGATCCAGTGCATTCTGAAATTCTTCAATTTTCTTTTCCAGTGCCTCGAGTTCTTCTTTGTTATGCTTGACGGCTGCCAGCCGGGCAGCATAACCTTCCAGCACACTGCGAATACCAAAGGTCTCTTCAATATCATTGCGGGTTAGTCCCAGAACGGTAAAGCCACCCCGGGGTTGCCGCTCGATGAGCCCTTCACGCTCAAGCTTATGAATCGCCTCCCGCACGGGTGTTCGGCTGATTCCCAGGGTTTCGGCAATATGGCTTTCAACCAGCCATTCATCCGAGGAGATTTTCCCCATGACAATCGAATGCTTCAGGCTTTCAAAAACATGCTCTCCTAAAGATTTTCGTTCCTGAAAAGCCTGCAACGGTCCAACATCTAAATCATTTAATTCAGCCTTTTTCCTCATCGTCGGTCCCTAAGATTGCTTGAAATTCAAATTAAATAACGCCCTTTTCTTTCAGACGGACAAGATCATCATCCGAAAATCCTAATTTCCCGCCATATATTTCGTTGTTTTGCTCTCCGAATCGCGGTGGAAATCTAAGTTGTCGGTCGGATTGTTCAAGAAATGATGTCATATTCGGCGGCGGGGCCAGAGTTATTTTTTGGCCGGTAACAGGATCCTGTGAAAACAAAAGTCTTCTTTCCACTAGGGGGTCTTCGATTACTTCGTTTACGGTTTTGATTTTGCTGATTGGAACGGTAATGGAGGTTAACAATTCAATCAGTTTTTCAGAGGAGTGATTTTTAGTGATTTCGTTGATCGCCTGATTTAAATTCACAACGTCCTGAATCCGGCCCGCATTTGTTTCATACTCCGACTTATCCAGGGATTTGAAGATATCCAGGGAAACGATTGTCTTCCATTGACGGTCGTTTCCGACTGCAACATAAACAAATCCATTTTGGGATTGATAAACAGAGACCGGCGCAAAGAATTCATGCGTGTTTCCTCTGCGGCTGATACTTTTTCCAAAACTCCCGGTCAAGGTGATCGGCACGGTAAGCCATGATACCGATGATTCAAACATGGCCATATTGATGCAACTGCCTTTACCGCTGACCTGGCGTTCGTAAAGGGCTTTCATCAGGAGTCCATAAGCGTGCTCACTGGTGCCCATATCCGGCAGGGGGATACCCACAACCTGGGGATCGCCTTCGGCTTCACCGGTCAATTCCATTAGACCCGATCGGGCCTGCAATATCGGATCGTAGGCCGCTTCATTGCTGTCTGGGCCAAACCCGGTCACCCCCAGCCAGATGATATCAGGTTTGAGAGACTTTAAGCTGTCGTAATCGATTCCCAGCTTCTGATAATTTTTAGGAAGCTGATTGGTCGCAAAAATGTCCACTTCGAGCTCTTTAATCAAAGAATGGAAAATTTTCTGCCCCTCATCCTCTGCCAGATTCAGCGTCAGCGCTTTCTTGCCGGCATTGATACACAAGTAGTATGAATTCATCCGTTTTTCATTGAGAACATTTTCGCCAATTAAGCGATTGGGATCACCGTAAACCGGATGTTCCAGGCGGATGACATTCATTCCATCCTGAGCCAGACGGTAAGTTAGATAGGGCAACACCGTGGCCTGCTCAAGGGAAATCACGGTAAGGTCTTTGAGAAAATCCATGCTCCTCTCCATTCACATTTTAGTTGGGGGTCAAGAGTTGTGAGGCCGTTTGTTCCAGAGCCGCCGGTGCAATAAGATGTGGATTCAACAGGTTTTTGTATACGGTATACAATGTACAAATGTCAAGAAATCTTTTGTAATCAGAAGCTTTTTACTATACTTCTGGTCCCTGATTCGAAGTGGTTTGAAGTTGTTTTTAAGGAAAGCAGAGGATGGATTAGTATATATGATAAGGAAATTATTTTGGGAATTGGTTGACAGGTGGGGTTAAAACATCTGAAAAAAGAAACCCGTATTAATCCAGTTCCGTTTTCATGCGATTGATCAGCGTTGCAATCATCTCTTCAACGTACGGGCTCTGGTTTTTAAATTCGACCCCGATTCCGCTGCGGGAAACTTGAACAATTTCGCCTTTAACCTTAAGCGCCTTGCCAAACCCAGCTATTGAAAACGACATGATGAGTTCTTCTCCGACAAATAAAGGCCTTTGGGTTTCGATAAACACGCCTTTCTGGCTGATATTTTTAATTTTGTTTGAATAAACGCGGTCATAGGTCGCATAACTGACCGGAATAGAGCATGTTTTTCGGATAAAGGCTCGCCTTTCTTTTATCAGCAGATCTTCAGCATATTGCAAAAGCGCTAATTGCTTTTCCTCCGGCAAATTTAAAATAACTTGAAATAATTTCGGAATAACAACGTTGTATTTTTTTAATGTTTTCTCCGAAACGTTCATGTAAACCTGTGTCTTTTACAGTAAATTAATTTATTAATTTAATAGGTTATTTAATTTTCCTTAAACCAGTTGTTTAATCTAAAAAGATCTTTTCACTGGGTCCATATTTTTTCATAAACACGGGGCCAAAAAAAATGCAAAGGAATCCCCCCGCAACATTATGTTTGAAAAAAACTGGTTCTGAAAATTATATCGGATAATTTGCCGGTTTACTTTAGAACCTATCTCAAAAATGCATCTAACGCCCAAGGGCTTTGTTGCCCCGCCAAAGCAGGATCTCACGTCTCTTTTTATGAATATTAAGGGGTTCGTCAAACCGATTTAAGCGTGGGCCATTTGAGTTCGCACCTTACTGAGCACCTTATTATTTATAATCTGAAGCGAAGTCCCGCTTTCAAGCGGGGAGCGTGATCTACTATTTTTGAGATAGGTTCAGTCTTCTTTAAACGGGCATCATTGGAGAGAAAGGTTGGCTAGAATTGATTGGCCTAATAAAATGATTATTTTATATCTTATTTTAAGAAGTTTAAACTAAATTGTTTAAACAGTCACTTTAATAAAAAATCCGATCTATAATTCATAAAAAAAGGAGAAGCCATTTAATCTTATAACTCCTTTAAACGGCCCTCCTCTGAAACATTCTGTCCTCAGGACGCTTTTTGTGCACTGGCGGCACATTCATTTTTGCCCAGATCCATTATCTCCTGTTCTTCCGCGTCAACTTCCAATAGACCGGCATTGACCTTGCGAATTTCAGCGTAAACCTCCGGCTGAGGGCGCATATTGTTTTTAATAAATCCGATAAACTCCGTTTCGGTTGATATGCTGTAAATATCGGAATTCTTATTTTTTATATTCCCCAGTGTATCCGAGAATACCCGGAATGGATTGGCTTCACTCCAATCCATATAATGACCGGGTAAAATGACCAGGTCATCTTCCAGTTCCGCAATTTTAGTCTTAAGGGTATGATACAACAATTTTGACCATTCCTCGGCCTTACCGCCGAGATCAGGACGTCCGATAGATAAAATAAAGACCGTATCGCCGGTAATCAGGTATTTATTATCAATCAGGTATGAAGTGCTACCCGGCGTGTGCCCCGGCATATGCAGGGCTTTAATTTCCGGGCCGCCTTTCGAAAAGGAGTAAACCTGATCATCGACAATCTTCTGGTATTTAAAAGTCGCATCTTTAAAATCGTTTTCATGCCCCAATATCTGCGCACCCCTGTCGGCAGCGATTTGTTTGCTGCCGGAGATATAATCGGCCTGCAGATGGGTTTCGAAAGATTTAATGATCCTGGCGCCGTTATTTTCAGCAAAGGTTTGATAAAAATCTACATTGCGGGACGGATCGAACAAAACCATTTCATCATTGGATATGAGTCCGTAACTGCAAGAGGCTTTTCCCGGACGGATGAACTGAAAGAGTTTATAACCATCATCAGATGCCACCAGCTTTGGCGCCAGCATATTTCCCCAGGTTTTGATTCCGTCCTCCAGGAAGCGAACATCTTTAAAGCCGTGATTGACCAGAATTTCCGCGACATATCTGGCCGAGCCTTCCCTGGCACAGACAATCCGGACTTTTTCAGCCGCAGGCACCTTGGCCACACTCTCTTCCTCATGTTCAATAAATTCCACGTAGGGGACATTGACCATATCAGGAAGAAAGGGGCCTTCGACTTTAAATCGGTCAAACTCCTCATTCACGCGAACGTCCAGTAGCAAAAATTCTTCTCCCGCCTGGGTCACCCATTTAAAAAGATCTTCTGCTTTATAGGATGTTGGCTCCATGTATTCCTCCT
>JAUVTR010000084.1 GCA_030601425.1 Desulfobacterales bacterium | reverse complement strand
GGGATTCGGAACAAAACGCCAATTCGAGCAAACACGAGCAGGGTGCCGCAGATGAGTTGAAGCGTGTTTTTCTTATCCTCCATAGTTTAATCTTTTAATGTGCCTTTGAATTCCGCTTTGCGTTTTTCTAGAAAAGCAGATGTTCCTTCTTTGGAGTCGGAACTGGCATAACACAGGCCGAATCCCTCAATTTCAATATGGATACCCGTTGCCAGATCGGTATTCATGGTGTGGTTAATCGCCTGTTTGGCGGCCCGCAGGGAAGTTTTTCCCTTGGAAGCAATCTCTTTGGCGGTTTTCATGACTTCTTCCATCAGTTGATCGTGAGGGATCACTTTGTTGACCAGCCCGATTTTTTCGGCTTCAGCCGCGGAAATCATTTTACCGGTAAAGACCAATTCTTTGGCCATGTTCATGCCGATTAAGCGCGGCAACCTCTGGGTGCCGCCGAAACCCGGAATTAGGCCTAAATTGATCTCAGGCTGACCGAATTTGGCATTTTCAGATGCGTAAATAAAATCACTGGCAATGGCAATCTCTGTGCCACCTCCCAGGGCAAAGCCGTTCACCGCCGCAATAACCGCAATAGGCAGTTCCTGAAGTTTAGCGATAATGTTGTGGCCATTTCTGGAAAAATTTTTGGCGGTTAGCGCAGTATAAGTGGCCAGTTCATTAATATCGGCTCCGGCCACAAATGATTTGTCACCGGCACCGGTGAGCACCAGCACACCAATATTTTCGTCGGCAGCAATTTCATCCAGAGCCTGTGAAAATTCGTCCAGAAGGTCTGCGTTTAAAGCATTGAGAGCTTTCGGCCGGTTAAATGTGATTGTCGCGATTTTATCATCTGTCTGATAAATAATATTTTCGTACGCCATAAGAACCTCCATAAACTTTAAAATTTTTTAAACATCTGATGCATAGATAATGTGGTCATCTTTGTCAAATTTAAAATCCAGTTGGGTAAGTCGGAAATCCGAATGTCAAAATCCGAAATCCGAAACAATTTCGAAGCCCGAATCTTCAAATGTTCAAAACTTAAAAACCCCTTAAATGGAATCTCAGATTATAATGATCCGATTTTGAAATTTAGAAATTTTATCCATCTGAGCGAGCTATAGATTCCTGAGGAGGAATATTTAGATGGGCAGTCGGAGAAGTGGCTTTGATATAATTACGGATGCCCTGAACAATGCCTTCGACCAATCGGTCCTGAAATCTTGGATTGACCAGGCGTTTACATTCACGCGAGTTGCTGATAAATGCGGTTTCGATCAATATGGACGGCATCTGAGCACCCAGAAGCACGTAGAACGGCGCCTGCTTGACACCCTTGCTTTTAATACGGCTGTAGCGTTTCTTTTTCAGGTGACCCACCATGGCGCTTTGAACGTAACCGGCCAGTCGGCTGGATTCATTGATTTTAGCATTTTGCATCAGGTCGTATAATATCTTTTGCAGATCGCTGATATTTTTGGTCGAAGTTGCATTTTCCATGGCCGCAACCCGTATGGCTTCTTCATCGGTGGCCAGATTCAGAAAATAGGTTTCAATACCGTACGCGCGGCGATCTCTTGAGGCGTTGGTGTGGATGGAAATAAACAGATCAGCGTTTTTGGTGTTGGCAAAGGCCGTGCGCTCTTCAAGGGTTAAAAATCGATCCCCATTGCGAGTGAGGATAACCTCAAGTTTCAGTTCCTTGCGAATTTTTTTCGCCAGCCGTCTGGCGATCTGAAGCACAATCTTTTTTTCGTGTATGCCCTTGAGATAACCCGGAGCCCCGTAATCCTTGCCGCCATGCCCCGGATCGATGACAATCCGCCGGACACCGAGAGCCAGCTGCTTGGCCAACGACCCAGGCGGAATCTTGCCGCCTTTTTTGACCGTATCGGCGGGCGGTCGCATCTGCGGTTTTTTTGCTCCACTGGATCCCCACACATCAATCACAATTCGAAACGGATCTTTCAGGGAAAATATTTTATAGGTTTCAAAGGATTTAATATCGACCACCACCCTGACGGAATCCTGCGTATATTGGCCGGCACGGGCATCACTTAGCAAATCGTCGTGGATGGGAATGCTTTTGCGGATGTGTTCTCCCAGCCGACTGTTGCTTAAATCAACATAGAGTCGCTGGGGTTTGTTGATGGAGGGGTCTTTTTTCAGCAAATGATGGTAGTAAGTGGCTTCTCGGTCGGCGTCAATGACGACCCGGGTATAATTGGGGTTGGACCAAAATCGCAGATTGGTAACCGTGATCATTCCACCGGGGGCTGATTTGTTTGAGGGTGTTGAAATGCCTTTGGTGGATTCTTTTCGCATCTCGCTGGTTTTAATCTTTTCGGCAATCGGATCCGATTTAGCAAACGCCTCCCTTTCCTCAAATTCCGGCATGCTTTGAATTTCCAAGGACGCTTTAACCTGATAACGACTCTGGGGAAATTGGGTAATGATTTGACTGAAGATGCGGTGGGCGCTTTTAAGGTCTTGCGGGGTATTTGAATAGGCGTGAAGCTTCTGGTAAAGTTTTCCTGCCATGTAGAGACCGGCCGGGGCCCACGGGCCGGCAGGGTCTTTTTTATAGACGGATTTAAATTTGTCAATACACCGCAACCAGTGATGACGATATTTCATTTTCCGGGTATTTTTGCGGAGCTCACCGTAACAGGCCTCAGCGTTGATATAGGCCTCTTTGGGGGCCAATCCCTCCGGGGGGGCAGGTTTTTCTTTTGGGAGAGACTTTTTTATAGTGGTTTTTGAACTGAGAATGCCAATTTCCCGGCCGGCCTTATGCCGGTAGCGGCTTTTCGGGTACCTTTTGACGACGCGTTCAAAAATGTCGAGGGCTTCTTTTTGATCGGATTCTTTGCCCGAGAATTTGGCCAGCTCCTGGTACATTTTGCCGGACATATAAAGGCCCGCAGCCGCCCAGGGGCCATCAGGGTCCTGATTGTAAACAGACTGATACTTTTTAATGCAGCGTATCCAGTTATGGCGGTATTTTATTTTATGTGAGCTTTGACGCAGACTGCGGGAACAGGCTTCAGCTTCAAAATAGGTATCGCGCGGCGCAGCCGCCAGGTTTGCCGCGGGCATTATGACACCCAACAGGCAAATTGAAATGACTACAATTATGCAGGTTTTTCCAATCCGCATGCTCATAAATCGCTAACCATTAACCGGTATTCGTCGCAGTTTGTCACTCGGTTCGCTTTCACGCCAGACAGTTGATATCCCAGGAATCGCTCAATGGGTGATGTCTTTGGCTTTTTGTCGGAGTTCATCCAGGTAGTTGAGCGCCTCCAGGGGTGTCATCTTGGATATATCCAGTTTGGATAGCTTTTCAACGAAAAAATGCTCTTTTTTGCTAAACAAATCCATTTGCACCGGTCCGGTCTTTTCGGTTTCTTGACCGCTAAACGAGTCCGTTAAATCCTGTTCCTCATTTTCAATGCTGTACAGGATTTTTTTGGCACGGCTGATGACGCGATCGGGAATCCCGGCCAAACGGGCAACCTGGATGCCGTAACTTCGATTGGTCCCCCCTTCCACCAGTTTGCGCAAAAAAATGATCTCGTCGTTCCACTCCTTGACTGCGATGTTGTAATTTTTCACCCGCTGTTTCTGCTGGGCCAGATCGGTCAATTCATGATAGTGAGTGGCAAAGAGGGTTTTAACACCTTTATTATGTAAATCATGTAAATATTCGGCCACCGCCCAGGCAATACTGAGACCGTCATATGTACTGGTGCCCCGGCCGATTTCATCCATAATAACCAGGCTGTGTTCGCTGGCATTGTTGAGGATATTGGCTGTTTCCTGCATCTCGACCATAAATGTGCTTTGCCCATGGGACAGGTTGTCCAGAGCGCCGACCCGCGTAAATATCCGATCGACCACGCTAATTGACGCCTTTTTAGCCGGAATAAACGACCCTATTTGAGCCATAATAACCAGCAATGCCATCTGACGCAATACGGTGGATTTTCCGGCCATGTTCGGCCCGGTAATAATTAAGATTTGATTTTTGTCGTTATCCATGGAAACGGTATTGGGCACAAATCGCTCGCCGGTAATCATTTTTTCCACAACCGGGTGGCGGCCGTCTTTCATATGAATATGACCGTCGGTGGTCATATCCGGTCGACAATAATCATTTTGATCGGCAACCTCAGCCAGGTTAAGCAGGCAGTCCAGGCGTGCCAAAAAATCCGCAACATTTTGAATATTTTTATAATTCTTTACAACTTCCTGCCTGATTTCATTGAATATTTCAAGTTCGAGAACCGCGCGCTGATCTTCCGCATTTAACACCTTGGTCTCAAATGATTTCAATGCATCGGTAATGTAGCGTTCGGCATTGACCAGGGTCTGTTTGCGCACATAATTGGCCGGCACATCCGATGAGCGGCTTTTAGGGACTTCGATATAATACCCGAAGACTTTATTATACCTTACCTTTAAGGTGTTGATTCCAGTGGCTTCCCGCTCCTGGACCTCCAGATTGGCCAGCCAGCCTTTGCCATCCTGACTGATCTTTACCAGATCATCCAGTTCCTTATGATAACCCGGTTTTATGATCCCGCCTTCATTGATCGCCGGTGGTGCATCCTCCCGGATGGCTTTTTCGAACACTTCCGCCAGTTCATAAAGAGGATTAAGATTTTCGTTCCACTGAAAAAGTTCGGAATGCAGCTCCGAAAGCAATTTTTGTATTTGCGGTAACATAAAAAGCGACCGCTTCAAGGCAATAAGGTCCCGAGCATTGGCGTGCCCCATAACAATCTTACTGCCGACGCGTTCGAGGTCGTATACCGATTTCAGACATTCGTTAATATCACGACGAACCTGGATGTTATTTTTGGCTTCTGCGACTGCCTGGTGGCGGGCTTTAATGTCCTGGATGTCAATTAGTGGATACCGGAGCCATGATTTAAGCAAGCGTGCCCCCATGGCTGTATGGGTATGATCAATAATGCCGACCAGCGTGCCGCGACGGGTGCCGGATCGGATATTTTTTTCGAGCTCCAGATTGCGGCAACTTATTTCGTCCACCACAAGGTAATTGCCGAAAGTGTAGGTTTCGATATGCGTAAAATGCTCAATTTTCTGTTTTTGAGTTTCACGGACATAAAAAACAAGCGCTCCGGCTGCTCTCACACCGGCAGATAGCGCTTCACACCCGAATCCTTCCAGTGAAATCGTCTTAAACTGCTCAGTTAGTCTGTTATAACAGCGTTTATATTCAAACTCACTATCCGCCAGGTGGGTAATTGACAGCTCAGCCAGGGCTCCACGAATGGCTGCCATTTGCGGGTCGGTCTTGGATGATTCCGGCAGCAGGATCTCACTGGGAGCTATCCGTAAGGATTCATCAACGATAGCCGCTAAATCATCGAATTCGGTCACCCGAAAGACACCGGTGGAAATATCCAGATATGCCAATCCGATTAAATCACCCTGGTGGATAACTGCCAGAACAAAATTGTTGGAACGTTTATCCAGAAATTCATCATCAATAATCATTCCGGGGGTAATGACCCGCACAACATCGCGCTTGACCAGTCCTTTGGCCGTTGCAGGGTCTTCAATCTGATCACAGACAGCCACCTTGTAACCGTGATCGATCAGGCGGGCGATATACCCTGATACAGCTCGATGGGGCACACCGCACATGGGCACCGGAGATTCATCTTTCTTATTTCTAGATGTGAGCGTAATTTCTAAAACCCGGGATGCAACCTGGGCATCCTCGAAAAACATTTCGTAGAAATCTCCCATCCGATAGAAGAGCATGGCATCCGGATACTCCTCCTTAATGGAGAGATACTGTTTTATCATGGGAGTTAATTTGGGAGGGCTCATCAATCAATCAGTACAACACAACTTTTTACTTTTAATATCACAGAGTCGAGTTGGCATCAATGTGGGTATTTAGTATTTTATTTAATTTTTAGTAGTTAAATCTATTTTATTAAAGTATGGTTTTAAGTTATTATATGTGGTCTTAATGTGCTCTGGAATAACGCGCACCTCGCCAAAAACGGTTAAAGCATTGGTGTCACCAAACCAGCGCGGCACAATATGAAAGTGCAGATGCTCTTCAACACCGGCACCTGCTACATTACCCAGATTGAGACCAACGTTAAATCCATCCGGTTGCATTACGGTTTTTAAAATACCTACCGATTGCTCCACTGTCGCCAGCAATTCTCCCATTTCCGCTTTCGTAAGCTGATCGAGAGTCGAGACATGTCGTACAGGTGCAGCCAGAAGATGCCCGTTGATGTATGGAAACTTATTCATCATGACCATGGTGACCTCACCCAAAAAAAGAGTCAGATCATTCTGAGCATCTATTGCGTCACAGAATATGCAGCGATTGTCTTTGTCTGCAAGAATATACTCAATCCGCCACGGTGCCCACATGGTTTTCATTGTAAAATCCTCAATTTGCCAGTTAAATCGAGCTATTATCTTTATCTTTAATTTACGGTGTTTACCTTCAAAACTCAAGAGGTTTTTTAGAATTGGTAAAATAGTTGATTAGTTGAATAGTCAATTCGTCAGAGGATTCAATCCATTTTTAACGATTTAACGAGTCAACCATTTAACTTTTCTTTTAAACCCAGAACCCAGAACCTTTGAACCCTGAACCCGCCAACCGGTTTACATCCGCTGAATGGCAGGCCGCATGGCGTCCGGACATTGACTCAAGAAATATTCATCCGTCATGCCCGAAATAAAATCCCGAACGATCTCGGCGTTGTTGTGTGTTTCGATGTAAGCTGGAGACATTCCGTTTAAAAATCTGTTAAAAATCATGGATGCGTACTCTTGGTTTTCAATATCGGAGATGTATTTTTCGAAGAGAAGACCAAAGAGATTTTTTAGCTTCAGAGAATGCGTTTTTACTTTGGGATTTAAGTAGATGCATTCAAGATTAAATTTTTTTAATTGTTTTAAAGCGCCGGATACCTCTGAACTGAAAGCCACGTATTTTTTTTGAAAGCTGGTTTGGATGATATCGGTCACCAGGTTGAATACGATGGTGCCGTTGGTATCTCCAAGGATTTGGACACTTTTTTGAGGCAAATCAGATCGGTTAATCAGATTCAACCGGATGGCATCTTCTATATCGCGGCCAACATACGCAATGGTGTCGGCCATTCGAACGACACAGCCCTCCAACGTCATGGGCACAAGGGTTGTCTGTGGATCTCTTTTTTTAACTTTCAGCTCTTCATCTAATGTTTCGAAGGTCTTATCGGCTTGTGGCTGAAGCATTTTATTGTGAACCTCGCCGTCATGACACAAAATGCCGTCTAAAGTCTGCAGACAGAGGTTCCAGCCGATACCTTTTCGTTCCACTTTGTCCAGAAATTGAACGCTTTGAACATTGTGTTGAAAGGATCCGATACCATGGGCTTGGCACAGTTCAGCGAGATAGCGTTCACCGTCATGACCGAAGGGGGCGTGTCCAATGTCATGTCCCAGGGCAATGGCTTCAATTAGATCTTCATTTATGTGCAAGAAACGGCCGATGGTGCGGGCGATTTTAGAAACCAATTGGACATGCAGAACCCGGTGGGTAATGTGGTCGTTTTTAATGAGATAAAACACCTGGGTTTTGTCGATGTAGCGGGCATAAGCATGGGCGTGCAAAATTCGATCAACATCAATCGAAAAGCTCTGTCGATAGTCTGTATCCTCGTGCTTCTCGGCTGCCCGGCGTGTGGCGTCTTTAGTTAAGGTCGCCAAAGCTGACAGTCGCTTTGCTTCCTGTTCATCCAGGGTACCCCGGACAAGATCCAGTATTTCTTCATCATATTTCTTCATTTTCAATCATGGATTCCATCAATCTGTCGTAATCAAGACCGGCCATTCGAAAACCCTCTCTACCATACTTCATGTTGGCCTCTAAAATGTAAAACTTAGCGTTGTGTTCGCAGATATCAATCCCGACATCATCCCAGCGACATGCGCGGGCAGCTTGTAGAGCCAGATCCTTAGCCTTTTCGGGGACCGCATCCAGCTGAATGGTACCGCCAAGCGCCACATTGCTTCGGTATTCATTTTCCGCAGCAATACGCCAGTAAGCATGGACAATACGGTTGCCGATTACGACAACTCGGATATCCCGATCGATGGGCAGATATTCCTGAATGTAAGCCGGACTCACCCGGTCGAGATAGCATCTGAGTTCTTTTTCGTTGCGGATTAAATAAACCCCTCTTCCCATGGCAGAGCCGCGAGGAATTTTACCGATAAACGGAAACTCAAAATACTGCAGGATTGAATTTTTCTGACGTTCTCCGTAAAACACCCGCGTCCGTGGATGAGGAATCTTGAGCAATTCAAACAGGGCAGTTTGTTTAATTTTATCCTGAACACATTTATAGGTGTGATAGCTTGGAAACGTGGCTTTGCCCATGGCGTCGAAAAGATCCGCATAAAACGTGGTGGGGTAATAAATTTTGTCGACATTGCGGATCAGTTCAGCCTCCTGGGGACTGTAATCGGAAAAATTTGTCCGAACCCCAAGCGTGAGTACGTTTTTACAATTTCTCAAACGGGCTTCAAGCGCGATGGCTTCTTTTATCATTTGTATAGACTTTCATCTCCTAATTAAAAAACTCCCGAATTTTTTCCAGACTTCTTTTCGTATGGGTGCCGGGCCAATAGATGCTGTTACATTTAGGGCACCTTTGAAAATGTTCGTGGGTTTCGAAAATATAATCCGGCACCCTGCCCCACAGAGATTTTTTTTCAGCTGCAACGATCGGCTCGTTGCAATGCAGACACCTTGAAAATGCCCGAATTTGAGCAGCAGTTAAGCCAAGTTCCAGGATAATTTGCTTTAATTGAGCATCCCAATGGTCAGATTGAACAAATATCAACTTACAGCCCGGAGACTGTTTCCGAATTCGCTGGGTGCGAGTCAACAGAATCCTATCATTTTCCAGGTTTTCAATAAATTCTTCGGTGGCTATTCCAGGCTCATACAGCGTATCAAAACCAAGTAAGCGCAACCATTTGGCCAGCTTGCCAAGCGTTTTTTCTGCTGCAAAAAACGGAATCATGGAAGCAGTCCCTGCGCTATTGCTTAAAGGGAACGAATTAACTTCTTGTTAGAACCCATCTCAAAAAGGTGGATTAGGGTTCAGGGCAAGGCGCAAATCGATTTGAAAGCGGAGCATACACGTAAGTATGTGAGCATTTTGAATCGCTTTGCAACACAGCCATGGACACTTAGACGCATTTTTGAGATGGGTTCTAGCCTTTGCCGCTGAGCTCCTGGTACGCTTTTTGAATTTCCTTAAATCGCCTTTCTGCGAGCTCTTTAAATTCGTCTCCCAGATGCTCCAATTTGTCCGGATGGTATTTGCGAGCGGACTCCCGATAAGCCTGCTTGATCTCCACCGCGGATGCGCTGCGATCAATGCCTAAAATCTGATAAGGATCCCAGGGAGCCCTAGTGTTGAAATCTGCATCGCCTGAACGCGATCCGTGCTGCCCGGTGGTGCTGCTCCGGCTTTCGTTTTCAAAGCCACGGTCGGCGTGTTGATAATAGCGCTGATAATTGGCGTACTTTTTTTTCTGCGATGCCAGGTATCTCCATAACAGTCCCCAGATGATCAGATCATCAATCCAGCCCCAGCCGATGATAAAATCCGGTAAGATATCATAAGGATTAAGGGTATAAAGCCCGGCCAGTATGAGAAGGATTAGTTTCCACATTTTAAGATTGGGACCTAAAAATATCCACTAATGAAAGAAATATTCCCGATTAAAAGGATTTACTCGCTTCTATAATAAAATAATACCGGGATAGAGAACTGGCAATCCAGCTTAGTATAATTGATCGCACGGCAGCGGTCAACGAAAAGCAGATTCAAAATAGACGCATCGACCGCTAAACAACTATCTGAAATTTAATAATTTTATAACTTATCCGCACCATGATACCCTTAGCGGCTTCGGCAGAAAAATCATTCAAGTAAATATTCAGATTCCCGATAAAAGATTAAGGGTGCTGTGTTACGCCGGTGATTTGGCAGCACCGGCATATTTATTATAATTTGTAATAATTTCAGAAATATAAGATATAGTCAAACCACAAAGAATTTCGCCTTTGGTGCATAATATGATAATATGGATAAAGGTTAAGGATAGCTCAATATGAAAATGCGGCAGGCGGTTCTTCTATTACTTATATTGATTGCCGGGGTCAGTGCCTTTCTTATAAAAGGCTATATGGATAAGAGCATCGTCGTTTTAAAGAGCGGTTCGGTGATTACTGCTGATGAGAGCTGGGAATCCGACGGTCTCGTTTATTATCAAATTGAGAATGAAGTAAATTTTTTCCGTAAATTTAAAGTCGAAAGTTACGGCAAACCAGACTTAGAATCCAGTCTGCGGCATGTAAAATTTAAATTATCCCGCATTTTTGCCAAAACCAACGCGGAGTTTAAAAACTTTGCCTCAGAAACCTCTGATTCAATAAGCCAAAATACCGTTTGGGTTATGGGAATCCTTGCCGTCACAACATTTTGTATCATTCTGTTACTGGTTGTTCGCCTGATGATGGGTCGTCACCTGACCAGAGAAAACGCTACCCGGCTTCAAGAGGTCGAGGTGCTTGACCCCGTCTCTTATGAGGACACAGAAGACGGCATCACCCGATCGGATATTATTAACTATTTTTTAACGCTATTCAGACATCAGATAGAAGCGGATCCGCAGGCTCCTATGAACACCAAATTCCTATCCGGAAAGTCTTCCGGGCCCAATTTCGTTTATGAATTGCGCATAAAACATCGCGGAGACTGGGTCAGGCGCCGTATGACGATTGGCCCCATAGGCGAGGAGGCCGGCAGTAAAAGTAAGTGTTACTATGTTATCTATGACGTGCATCTGGTGGTTAAAATACCGGTAAAACCCATAACTGAATTTGATGACTATATCGAGAGTATTAAAAAGGAAGGTCAGATCGTTGATAAACTGGCCCCAAAAGAATGCATTATCCCGCGGGTTTCGGTCGTCCTGAATCTTATTAACAAATTACCCGGAAGTACCTATTTGACGGCCGATAAACTTGAAGAAAAATACGTCCACTGGTTGCGTCGCAACACCGATTACCAGAAATACTTAAAAATAAAAAATACGTTTGTATTTTTTATGGATTTTTCAAAATACTATTTTTTGAGCCACATTGTTGATGATATGCACGATGTGAAAGATGCCATTGCAGAGGAAATGATTGCGAACGCAGAGACCATTTTTGATAACCAAAAATTCCGCGGAAGATATGGAAAGGCCAAAGAATCGATCGGTATTGAGATTCGACAGGTTTATAATAATTGCCAGGCTGCCATTCGCCAGTTTATTACGGACTCCGGCGTTTCGGTGAATATCTCAATGTTTCGCATTCAAACCTGGTTCCTGACGCATCTAGCCGGCAAGACGATAGCAAGCAAAGAAGCCGGGTTTTCTGAAAATCTGGTAGCGGAATTAAATCTTCTGATCGAGCTCAATTTCACAAAGCAGATGGACGCCGTAGAAGCCTATCGAAACACCATAACGGAATATGTCCTTAAGACACTGTTTGAGCAAAATAAGCCCCAGATCGCCGGCATCATAACCAATCTACTCGATCTTCTGGCATGGCTGTGTACCAAATGTATTGCCATGCGGGATCTCAAACCGGATAATTTACTGGTAGCGGGAGATCCTGCAAAGTATCCCCTGTTCTTAATGAACGCCGATGAATACGAGCTCGGAATCATCGATGTCGAGACCGCTGTGGACTTTGAAAAATCAAAGTATCGAAAGGTCAAGCAGCCGTTGCTCGGCGGAACGCCGTTTTATGCAACCCCATCGCATTTTTTCAGCAACGCGGTTTTATCAGAGGCATTTCACAACTTAAATAAAATTTTGCACTTACAGGATTGGTACGCCACTCTCGTAATGATCTTTAAAACGGTGACGGGCGAGCTCATGTTTGACCATACCGCCAGGTTGTTTGCAGATATCCGCAATAAAATAAATTTCGGAAAGACGGAAGGCATGCTGGATACCGAGATTGTCGCCGATGTCAGTCGTGCATTCTGGCGAAGCGCTTTGCTGGAATTTCAGGCCAAAATGAATCGAAAAGAAAATGCGCTCAAATCCTTTTTTTTAGTTATTCCCGAAAATGCAAAGCAGATGTTCAAAAAAGTTTTGGTTAAGGATATACAGCTTACCGTTGAAAAAATAAAACAGTGCATCAACATCAATAGCCAGAATTTTTTTGAAAGCCCTCAAAGCCAGGATCTGCTGCTCAAAGCCTCTCCCGAAAAAATCAACCAGCTGCGCGCTGAATTTGAAAATAAGGTCAAATCGGTGCCAAACACATCCGAAAACCTTAGCGGTGCCATTCCATTTTTAAAATATCTGCTTACGCTGAAGCTGCATAGCGACCAACAAAATCAGCTGTTAAAAAGACTCGAACAGCCGAATTCAAAACTTTCTGCATACACCCT
>JAUVTR010000174.1 GCA_030601425.1 Desulfobacterales bacterium | reverse complement strand
ATGCCGATCATCAGGTGTAACGTAACGGATTGAACTGTGCAGATGCTGTGTGTTGTACCAGAAGACAAATCCATCGACCCAGGACTGCGCTTGATCAATGTTTTCAAATGGTTTTGACGGATATTCGGGTCGGTATTTCATAGTTCGAAAAAGCGATTCAGAATAAGGATTGTCATTGCTGACGCTGGGTCGTGAGAAGGATGGAATGACGCCCAGTTTGTGTAAAGTCGCCAGCATGGTGGCACCTTTCATCGGGCCACCGTTATCGGAGTGAAGCACGAGTTGATCAGGTTGCACACCATGGGTCATACACGCATGGGCCAATAACATCGAGCTGTGGTCCATGGATTCTTCGGCAAAAACCTGGGCAGCAATAACCTTGCGACTCCAGACATCAACAATCATGTATAGGTAGAAAAAGAGACCTTTAACGGAAGTCTGCAGATATGTGATGTCCCAGCTCCATACCTGGCATGGTCTGTTGGCCACATGTTCTTTTGGGCGACGAGCCACAGCCGGTTTTGAAGCCTGACGATGGATCAGCATTTTATGCTCTTTGAGAATTCGGTAGAAAGTCGATTCAGAGGCCAGATAAACACCCTGGTCCGCAAGTTTGGGTATGATCTGATTGGGTGACAGATCCCGGAACGGCACACTGTTGGAGATGTCGAGTATCTGTTGCCGTTCCTGCTCGCTGAGCTTGTTGGCAGGTGCTGCCAAAGGACCTTTGCGCCGGTCTTGGCCGCCGCCTTGTTGACGCCACCTGATGATCGTACGGGCACTGAGCCCCATTATGGCTGCGGATTTTTTGAGGCGAGCACCGGATTCAACGGCCTTATCAATAAGATTGATGATCATTTCCCGTTGCTCCCGGCTGTGGGGTCGTCCTCGTCCCCCCAGATCTCTTGGACTTTTTTTTTCAAAACCAATAGGGCTGCTGTTTCTGCCAAGGCTTTGTCCTTTCGTCTGAGTTCCTTTTCCAGGGATCGGATGTGTTTGAAATCGGCTTTGTTTTGTCTGGTTTTCTTTTTTGAAAAGCCGTTTTGAAGACCATCGAGCATCTGCAAACGCCACTGCTCAAGGTGAGTCTGATGCAAACCTTTTTTGCGTAAAAATTCACCGAGTTGCTCGTCATCAAGGGAGGCCGCTTCCATGACGACCTTGAGCTTGTCTTCAGCGCTCCAGTCGTTGGGGCGCTTGGGGCCTTTTACTTTAGTCATTTTTGTATACTCGTGTGCAATGTTAGGAAAATCATTCGATGAAACGACACCGGCCATGCGCAACCATTTGGAAAGTGTTGGTTGGGGAACGTCGACCCGTTCGGACAATGCCGAAGCCGATATCGCTTCTGGACCAGTCATTTTTTGTATCATTGCATTTTTGAACATATCGGTATACTGCATGTCAACCTCCTGCGCCCCCTAATTTAATTTTGAGGAGGAATATTTGGCCGCCACCGCTGGGGAATCCCCCCGGGGGGATTCCCCAGCGGCGGACAGGCCGGCAAGAGGTGACAACTTTCCTAACACAGGGGGAAACCTGACACTCTGATATGAATACAGTATCTCCATCCATCCATACATACCCCTAAACTGTTAGCTGTTAACACGTTGTGCAATTTCTATCAAGAGATTTTTGGTCTGAGCCAACTGGCTATTCAAGTCGGGTGAATCCAATTTAGTCTTAAGAACGTGTTCCGGCGATAGTTTGAAATTCTTCGGCGCAGCCATTATCATATCCACCAGGGCGGCGGGATTGCGTTGGTGAGATTCAGAAAAATTCAGACTTAAATTGCGGCCTACCAAATCAAGCCGTGAAACACCGGCCTTTTTTGCCAGCACCTTCAGCATGATTTTTAATAGCAGATCCTCCGCTTCTTCCGGCAGCGACCCGAAACGGTCGAGGGACTCTGATTTAAAATCGGCTAACTGCTGAAGTTCGGTCATTTTCGCGAGACGACGGTAAGCGGACATACGCTGATCGATGTCCGGTATATAAGATTCGGCTATAAAGGCGGAAAAATTCACGTTTATCTCCGGCTCCAGGGGTTCGACGGTTTCCTCCCCTTTCAAGCCGGCAACCGCATTTTCCATCAGTTTTAAAAACATATCGTAGCCGACAGCGGCGATATGTCCGGACTGCGAAGCACCCAGGATAGTTCCACCTCCCCGTATTTTCAAATCGCTCATAGCGATTTGAAAGCCGGCACCCAGATCACTGTGCTCCATCAAAACTTTCAGCCTTTTTTGAGCATTCTTGCCCAGCAAACTTTCATGGGGGATTAGCAGGTAAGCATAGGCCTGTTCATCTGCACGTCCCACTCGACCCCGCAGCTGATACATCTGAGCCAGCCCGAATCGATCTGCATGGTTGACGATGATCGTGTTGGCAGTGGCGACATCAAGACCGGATTCAATAATGGTGGTACATACCAACATGTCTATTTCCCGGTTCATGAACAAAAACATAACTTGCTCAAGTTCATCTTCATCCATCCGGCCGTGGGCGACTGCCAGACGAACCTGGGGCACCAGCCGCTGTAATTTCCCGGCGATTTTATCAATGCTGTGAATATTGTTATGGACAAAGAAAATTTGTCCCTGACGCCGCAACTCTTTGTTAATGGCATCGGCGATAACCGCATCATCAAATTCTGATATGTAGGTCATTATTGATTTACGAAATTCAGGCGGCGTTGAAATGATGCTGATGTCGCGAACACCCACCAACGACAGATGCAGGGTCCGGGGTATCGGCGTTGCTGTTAAGGCCAGCACATCCACCGTGCTTCTGAACTTTTTAAGCTTTTCTTTATGTTTAACACCAAAGCGTTGCTCTTCATCCAATATTAAAAGTCCGAGATCATTGAATTGGACATCCTTTTGCACCAACCGGTGAGTACCGATAACAATATCGACCCGGCCTGCTTTGAGGTCATCAATGATAGCGCGCTGCACGCGAGGGGAACGGAACCGACTTAAACAGGCGACATTGACCGGATTGCGCTTAAAGCGTTGGCGAAAGGTTTCATAGTGCTGCTCTGCCAGAATGGTGGTCGGAACCAGAATGGCCACCTGCTTGCCGTCATTTACAGCCTGAAATGATGCCCGCAGGGCAACCTCTGTCTTGCCATAGCCGACATCACCGCAGACCAGGCGGTCCATCGGCGTTGCTTTCTGCATATCCGCAATTACATCCTCAATGGCTTTAAGCTGATCGGCCGTCTCCTCATAGGCGAATCCGGCTTCGAAATCTCTGACATAACTACCTGCCGGTGAAAAGGCATAGCCTTTTTCCACCTTTCGCCGGGCATAGAGTTTAAGGAGTTCTCCGGCAATTTTTTCCGCCGATTTCTTTATTCGTGATTTCACTCTCTCCCAGGATTTGCCACCGAGGGTGTCCAGGACCGGTACAATGTCTTCAACTCCCATGTACTTCTGCACCACACTCATGCGATCAACCGGCAGATAGAGCTTATCGCCTCCTTTGTAGGTGATGATCAAAAAATCATTGGTGACGCCGTCAATGGTCATTTTTGCCAGACCGCCATACTGTCCGATTCCGTGATCGTTGTGAACAATGAGATCATCTTTTTTCAATTCCTGAAGGTCCAGCATCTGAGTGCGCGGTCTTGGTTCGGTCCGTTTCCGGCGCTGATGTCGAACACCAAAAATCTCATCATCAGTAACCAGGGCCAGAAATTCCGCCGGCCACACAAACCCGCTGGAAACCTGTCCGACGCAAATGTAAAGCTGACCTGAATCCTTCTTTATTTCTGAATACCCATTGACGGGAGTCAACTGAATACCATAGGGAACCAGCAGAGAACTCAGTCGGGCGACCTGGGACCGATTCCGACAAATAAGGATGGTCGCGTACCCGGATTGTTGTTTGTCCCTCAACCATTCAACCAGCGGTCCGAAAAGCTGCTCTTTTTCACGATAATTCTTCAAGGCCATACTGAGGTCGTAATTATTTTCAACCTTCGCGTTGAACTGATAGGGAGGGATCTGGTGGTCATCATTGCTTTTTAAAACATCGAGTATCTTAAAATTCAGCGGCTTTCTTTCTAATATGGCCGCCGCAGCCTGAGACCAATTCAAGTATAATTCCTGTGGTTCTACGCAAAGTCTTTTTTCATCACGGGACGAGTTATAATTGTTTATCAAGCGTTCTTCGGTTTCCAGGGCAACTTTTTCCAATTCATCGGAATTGACGGTAATGATCAAAGAATTTTTCGGAATATAGTCGAATAAGGTATCGGGTTGGGGATAAAATAACGAAAACAGGCTTTCGAGTCCGGGCACGTCCTCATCCTGTCTGATGGTGTCAATAATTTTTCGAGCATGGGATACCGGGACATCTAATTCATTGGCCAGAGCACGTATGCGGCTGATAATATTTGGGATAAACTTTTTGTTCAGTATTAATTCCCTGGCAGGCAGTATGATGGCTTCTTGAATATCTTTAATTTTGCGTTGATTGGAAGCTGAAAAAAATCGCAAGGATTCGACCAGATCCCCATAAAACTCAATTCTTAGGGGGTCATCGTACAGCGGGGAAAAAACATCGAGAATACCTCCTCGAACACTAAAATCACCGAATTCTTCAACAATGGCAGTTCTCGAATACCCACCGGATATCAATTTGGTGATCAAACCGTCACGATCAATCTCCTCCTCCGCAATTAAAAGCTCGGCATAGCGGCCAATCTCCTGTCGGGGAATGATTTTTTGCAGCAAGGCATCGACCGTTGTCACCACAATTGGAGGTATTTTGGCCTCCATCAGCTGATGCAGGACCCGAATTCGATGGCCGGCCGTTTCATTATGATAGGAAAGAAATTTAAATGGTAATATATTGTAAGGTGGAAAAAACAAGATGGGGAGATCCGGTTGAGCAGCAAAAAACCGCAGGTCTCCTATTAGACGTTCTCCCTCCTTGACAGATGACACAACCACCAGACAGGGTCGTTTGTGTTGCTGATAAAGCCTTGATAGCAAGCAGGCTTTTTCAGAGCCCGAAAGCCCGATACAGTCGATCCCGCGATCGCTGTCTAAAAGCCGATCGAATAATTCTTCAGATAAAATTAATTCTTGATTTTGCACCCCAACTCCAGTATCAGAAGAGCGTTAAAACGGTTATATCATTTACCGGCCGACGTAGCTCAGTTGGTAGAGCAGCTGATTCGTAATCAGCAGGTCTGCGGTTCGACTCCGCACGTCGGCTCCAGTTAGATAAGTTTTGAGGGGTTCCCAGAAAATCATCGGGGCCCCTATTTTTTTGTAACCGTTCAGGGGTTCCCGCCGGGCCCGCTTACAACCAGAGAGCATTTACCTGAATTTTACAATTTCTGCAACCTTAGGATTTACCTTAGTATCTTAGTCCGCCTCGGATTGTGCTTTTGATGGCAAAATTGCTTCGTATAAAATTAAAAATGGATCTGATCCCTATTTATTACCCAATATTCCAACATTCCAGCGTGTTGCATGCAGCCGCTTTATGAATAATGCAATGATTGCCTGTTTGGTTCCGGTTTTTCCGGGTTAAGTTATAAATCCCTATAATATTTTTGACAAGTAGCTTGACATAAATTCGAAATCAATATATTCTTAATAGTTACAGGGTGTTCGAAAAGATTGACAGCCAATATATTTCTCTGAATGGAGATGATTGAATGATGGATCCAGATGATTTGAAGTTGAAAGCTGAGATTGATGAAATTATGAAAAGTGTCGATAGTATAATGACAAAGGTAGAAACTGTTATGCCTGCCAAGCAGGAAGAAGCGCAACCACCAGGCGACGGGAGCACATGCTCATAAAGCTGGAATATTTTTTTATTATCAACAGTTTAGTATGTTAGAAATTATATTTCTGCCTTTTTGTGATTTGTTTTTTCCGGTTTATCCGGGTTATCCGGTTTGAGTTAATAACAACTCATTGTACGTAATAGGGGATCATTTTCCAATTTGAGGAGGCGCTATGGCTTTGACTAAAAATGATATCGTTGCCGTGGTTCATGAGCTCGGTTTCACCAAGAAAAAATCAGTCGGCATCATAGAATCATTGCTCGAAATCATTAAAAGTACACTGGAAAAAAGTGAAGATGTCCTGGTTTCGGGATTCGGCAAATTCTGCATCAAAAATAAACGCAAACGCAGAGGGCGCAACCCTGCCACCGGTGAGGACTTGATACTTAGAGAGCGCAAAGTTATCACGTTTAAGTGTTCCGGGAAATTAAGAAGTAAAATCAATGGTGTAGGCTACTCTGACCAGGACCTGTAGCAAACAATTTCCAACCCCTTTACTAACAAATACCGGTAGCGGAATACAACCCAACCGCTACCGGCAGTCCGGTCATTAAAAATGGGTACGTGTGTATCAATCCTGGAATGGTTTATTCCAGGATTTTTTATTGGTTAGAAGTGGTTTCAAAACCCCAGGTTAGGTTCAAGGGCCCCGCAGAGGCGGGATTACATGTCTAATTTAAACAGATTAATGTATGCATCAAGGCGTCCCGCGAATTGAAAGCGGAGCGTACACGTTAGTACGTGAGCATTTCAATTAGCGGGAGATGCACCTTAATATAATAAAATCGATGCTGAATCAGGCTCTGCGTGACAACGCAGCCATTGTGCCTAAGATGGGGTTTTGAAATCACTTCTATTATAAATCAATATTGTAGGCTTTTATCTTAGTCAACAACGAAGGATGGCTGATTTCAAGCAGTTTGGAGGCCCGGGTGCGGTTGCCCTCAGTTTCCTCAAGGGCTCGGGTGATGAACTTTTTTTCCATAGCTTTCTGGGCATCTTTTAGTGAAAATCCGTTAAAATTGCCGGATGGTTGCGACCCGTTGTTATCAATTATCTCAGCGGGAAAATGTTCCGGCAAAAGCAGCGAATCATCAGCAATCACCATGGCTCTTTCGATACTGTTTTCCAATTCCCGAACATTACCGGGCCAGGAATATTCCAGCAGCCGTAACATCGCTTCAGGTACCAGACCAGAAATATTCTTATCAAAGGTCTGATTAAATTGATCTATAAACCGTTTGCATAATAGGGGGATGTCTTCGGTACGTTCGTTCAGCGGAGGTAGCTTAAGGGCCATGACATTCAAGCGATAATACAGATCCTGGCGAAACGTCCCCTTCCCCACTTCTTCTTCCAGGTTTTTCGCTGTTGCCGCCACAACGCGGACATCTATTTTCATTGATTTTGAATCACCGATCGGCCGAACCTCATTTTCCTGCAAGACTCTTAGAAGTTTCACCTGCAAAGAAAGTGGTAATTCACCTATTTCGTCCAAAAAAATTGTGCCCCCCTCAGCTTCTTGAAATAAACCCTTTTTATTGCGATCCGCACCGGTAAACGCGCCCCTTTTATGACCGAAAAGCTCACTCTCAATCAGGTTCTCAGGTATGCTACCACAGTTTACGGGTATAAGGGGCTTTTCCGCTCTATCACTACTGTAGTGGATGCCCCTGGCAATCAACTCCTTGCCGGTGCCGCTGTCGCCCAGAATCAGCACGGTGGTTTTGTACTGAGCCGTTTTATCTGCCATTTGGAACAAGGACTGCATGGCCTTGCTTCTGGTCACCATATTGTGGAATTTATAATCCCCCTCAATTTTTTGAATCCGCTTCTTTAATAACCGGTTTTCTCTTTTTAAACTTTCCCGTTCTTCGGCCTTTTTCAACGTCAAGTATACTTCATCCGTCTTAAAGGGCTTGGATATGTAATCATA
>JAUVTR010000041.1 GCA_030601425.1 Desulfobacterales bacterium | reverse complement strand
ACCCAGGGTGGCAGAACAATTTTGCCTTCTGCCAAACTTGGCGGATAGACGATTTTTCTTTTGCCGTCATTCGTCCATTGAAAAAAGGCCGCAACCGCGGTTTGAGCCGGATCTGTTCCGTAAATCACCTGGTGGCCGGCATCAAATTTGATGCGCCCCATAACCCCCTGTCTATCGGTCTTTTCGATCTCGGCCACGATGGCGTCCGGATCGAGTGAATTTGCCCGTTCGATGGCTTCTTTCAAAATGTAAACCGATTCGTAGGAAGGTGCCGGACCGTGTCCAGACTGAATTCCTTTTCCGTAAGCTTTTTTGTACTTATTGTAAAAGTTTTTGGCCGGAGCGTATTTCGCTGAGGGTATGTTACCCAGCTCAAAAGTGGCATTCATCAATCCACCTATTTTGCCTTTAAAGGTCTTCCATGCGACTTCACCGGCCATCGGTGAGATAAATCCGGCGATCAGCCCCGGTACCCTGATGCTTTTCCACTGTTTGACAAGGACACCGCTTTCAGGCATATCAAAACAGGCAAAAATTACCCCGGCTTTCTTTACTTTGGCTTTCATCAATGCCGAAGAAAAGTCAGAAAATCCGGTAGGATATTGATCGTGGCCGACGACTTCCCAACCGGTTTTAAGGAAGAATCTATTTTTCATGGCATTGGCCGTTCCACGGGCCCAGGCTACATCCTGGTTCATGATGTAAACCTTATCAAAACCAAAATCTTTTTTAAGCGTCGCCATGGTGCCGCCCAGAAGTTTGGCCCAGTAAATCACATTTAAGGATACCCTGAAGACATATTTGTATTTTTCAGGATCTTTTTTAATTTTAGCCTCCGTGCCGGGACTCATTGCTATGGTGCCCAGCATGGGCATCTTGTACTTGGATAAAATATCCATGCCTGCCAGCAAGGCCTCAGAGCGGAAAGGTCCGACCACAATGGCTGTCGGCTTTTTCTCTAAGATAAGCTTTTCAAGGCCTAAGAGGGCTTCCGGTACCGGTACACCGGCAGCTGCATCGCGCAGGTCGGCAGCGACGACCTTGAATGGCCGCTTGGTGCCCCCAACATTGACACCGCCGTTGGCGTTAATCTCACTGACTGCCAATTGAACCGCTTTATGAGATTCTTTGCCTTCCAGAAAACCTAATGAAGTGGGAACTCCGATAACGATCGGTTCAGCTGCAAATACGGTTGGTGCGGGTATCGCCCAGATGAATACAACGAACAACACGAAAGTGAATACGCCTATTTTCCGATTCATGGGTTTCCTCCTTTTCTATCAACTCCTCGCTTAAAAATCCGGGAGAAGTCGGGTTAGTAAGTTTATCCTGATAACGATGCTGTGGGTTCTGCTGGCGGTCTCCTGAATTAAAAAAACCAGACGCCATATCCTGCTTTCGACCGCTGTCCATGAACGTGATCTGCAATTTCAAAGACAACTTCGGGTGCCGAAAAGGATCCAGCGGGTTGAGAACAGGCGGTGTGGCTATGACATAGCTACTATACGGTGTGGTAGCTATATGAACCACGGCGGGATGTCAAGGAATTTGTGTTACCGGCTGTGATCAATTACGGGCCGTTTTTCTGAAAGATATGCAATTTTATTCAAGGCGTTTAATCTTTGTTGGTTATCGTTTCTGATATTTTAGATAATATATTCGTTCATTATAATGAACGAATATTCGTATTAAATTTTATATCATATTATCGGTAATTTCAACTAAAACAAACTTTTTTAAAAAATTTCTTGACAAACAGTTTTTGATGTTACAATATAGATACAAAAAATGTTCATCTGTATGAACACTCAGATCAAGAGAATAAATTTTTTAAGGTATTCCTTTTCATTCTGGAATATCGAAGGAATATGAGAAATGAAAATTAATAAAGTGATGGAAGGTCCCCGAGACGGTGAAATTCGATGCCAGGCGTGTTTTACCCGATTCAGACCGAAGTTGGGTGCCGGACGCGCAAAATGTCCGGAATGCGGCGTTGAATGGCGCCTGTCTTGGCCATATCCTAAAACTGCCAAAGTCAGAGGGCCCGTCTGGGAGTCGTATCCGGTACCATCTGATGAAAAAACATTTCTGGGTATCTGGAATAACTAAGTACCCGAATATAGTAGTGAATAATTGGTTGTTGTCCTTTCTACAATCCAGCCAGAATTCTGAGCACGGTGCGGCCATACTCAATTTATCTTGGCGTAGATTTTTTGAGTATCCGTGTCATCGGTTTTATCCGTAAACCCTCATAAATCAAAGTTTGCGTAGGAATAATTATGGCATTAAACCGCAAAATAGCCTACATCGATCTTGATGCGGAAACAATAAAATTAGAACCGATTCCAATGGAATGGCGGCGTAAATTCGTCGGCGGGCGGGGGCTGGATGCCTATCTGCTTTATACCAACACCCCCGGAGGGTGTGACCCGCTGGGTCCTGATAATGTCGTCGTCATCAGTGCCGGTCTTTTGGGCGGCACTTTGGCCTCATCAGCGTCAAGGACCCATATTGCGGCTAAATCACCGCTGACAAATCTATTTGGTTCGGCAAACATGGGCGGATTTTTTGCCCCCGAGATGCGCTGGGCCGGCATCGATCATTTTGTCATTCGGGGCAAAGCGAACCGTCCGGTTTATATCTATGCCCATGATGGCGAGATTGAAATCAGAGATGCGGATATCGTTTGGGGTGCCGGGGTTTATGATACCCAGGCGATTATTTGCAAGGAACTGGGCGACGAAGAAACTCAAATTCTGTGCATCGGCCCGGCCGGTGAAAATTTGGTTCGCTATGCCAGCGTGAGAACCGGCCGCAAAGATGCGGGCGCGCGCACCGGCATGGGCGCAGTACTGGGTTCTAAAAATTTAAAAGCCATTGCTTGCCGCGGAACCATGGAAATCGAGATCAACAACCCGGAGGAAGCCCTGGAATACAATAAGGAAGCCATCGATCAGGTTATTTCCTCCAAGGCTTCCCAGAGTATGCAGCGCTGGGGCACAAACTTCATGTTTGGCATCACCAATACCACCGGCCTGGTCCGAACCCGCAATTTTCAGTACAATCAGCTTCCGAAAAGTGAAGATCTCGAAGCCGAAAACCTTGATCAATACTCGATCGGAATGGATGCCTGTTTTGGTTGTCAGGTCCATTGCCGGCACCGCTATCTGATTAAAGATGGCGATTACGCTGGCACCTATGCCGTGGGACCGGATTATACCAGCCAGGGAGCATTCGGCGCCGAGGTGGGATGCCGCAGCATGAATACGGTTCTTGTCGGCAACCACCTCGTAAATGATTACGGAATTGATACCCTGGAGATCGGCAGTATGATCGCCTGGGCGATGGAGCTATATGAGAAAGGTATTATCACGGACAAGGAGACCCTTGGCCTAAAATTGGAATGGGGCAACGACGCGGCGGTTATCGAAATGATCAAACAGGTCGCTTTCCGCAAGGGACTCGGAGATATTCTGGCTGAAGGCCCTCTGCGGGCCGCCCGCAGGTTGGGTCCGGACAGCATGAAATACCTGATTCAGGTCAAGGGAATGAGCAATCTGAACACCGACGAGCGTGCGACCCCGGCGCTGGCGCTGAGCATTGCGGTGTCTTCCCGGGGTTCGGATCATTTGCGGGGAATACCGGCCATCGATCTATATAATTTGCCGATGGAACTGCTGGAAAGGATTTATCGGGGCCCGGACGGCTATGAAGGCCCCCTTACCAACAGCTTCACCGAATACGAGGGCAAGCCGCGCATGGTCATGTGGCAGGAACTGTGTTATATGGCGGTGGAGAGCCTGGGCGTCTGCAAATACCATACGGTGTTTCTGAGTCCCAACCACCCGGCGTTTACGGAGTTTTCCAGGTTGATTAAATTGAATACCGGCCTGGAATTCAGCGAGATGGATCTCTGGGACTGTGCCAATCGAAGTTACACAATTGAGCGGCTTTTTAATCTGCGCGAAGGCATGACCCGTGCCGATGATTGGCTGTCGGATCGCTATTTTGATGAGCCGACCAAGCTGGGCTTGCCGGTGGCGCGAGGCAAGCGCATCGACCGCGATAGATTTGAAGCCATGCTGGATGAATACTACCGCTTGCATGAATGGGATGAGGCGGGAATTCCGACACCGGAACTTCTCGAACGACTCGATATCAGCGATTTGTGGCCATCCGGGAAGAATTAGGAGATAGACCATGGGCAAGAAAATAATGATTGTTGATCCACAAAAATGCACGGGCTGCCGGAACTGTGAACTGGTTTGTTCGGTTAAGCATAATGGTGTGAGCAATCCTTCTTTAGCCCGTATTCATATCGTCAAATGGGATGACGAGCGATTCTATATGCCGATGCACTGCCAGCACTGCAAAGATGCTCCCTGCATGGCCGTCTGCCCTAAAGATGCAATTTATCGCGACGAAGAGATGGACAGCGTCAGAATCGATCATGACCTTTGCATTGGTTGCAAGATGTGTGTCGCGGCATGTCCCTTCGGTGCTATGGGATGGAATCCGAAGCGCGGCCGTGTTTTCAAATGTGACCTGTGTCACGGAGATCCTCAGTGCGTGCGCTTCTGTGACATGAAGGCCGTTGACTATGTAGAAACCAGCAAAGTGGGACCTGATCGCATGCGGGAGGCTGCTGAAAATTATGCCGAACTGACGCGTCGCTATCCGCGTTAGTTCTATTTGATTCTGAAAATGGGTTATGGATGGCATATGGCAGGAAGCAGTCTCAATAAATATCAAAGCAAGTGCGCTAGAGTTAGAAGTGAGCTAAAGTGACTAAAGTTAAGGAATTCTGCCCGTCGAGAGCCTCTGGGTCGAACGACTGGATCGGACGATCATTTTTTTTAAAAGATCGAGCGCGCAGACTTCGCCATAATAGTCTATGGCTAAGACGGCTTAAAGTAACGCCTAAATTTTAGTCACTTCGAACTTTAGTTCACTTTAGTCACTTTTTTTCAGTGTTGGAGGTGTACCTTGAAAATCCAGGTAGAATCACTGGGGTTGCCGACGCTATCCAAGTTAATTGGCAGAAAGACAGAATTGGAAATGGCCGACGGGACGGTGGCAGATCTTATCACGCACATTGTGAACCGACTTGGCCAGCAGGCACGTAAAATACTGCTGGACGAAAAAGGTGAACTGGATATGACGATCCAGGTGATGGTCAATGATGAGGGGTTTGTCCCGCGAGAGCAGTATTCCCGGCGGTCACTGAAAGAAGGCGACCAGGTTAAGTTTATGTTATTGGTCGGCGGCGGCTAAGCCCCGTCTCCTTTTCCTGTAAGATTTGTTGCCATAATGAAAAGGTGGCGGATGCATGAATTAATCCCTATAACCATCATGGCCGAGACGGGGGAATTCGAAACCCTAAACTCGCCTGATTTTATAAAATTGGTCGAAACAAATTCGAATGACCAAAGTATCAATGATCAAAACTTCGGTACGCTTTTGTTTTGAATTTTAAACATTCGTATTTTGATATTGTTTCGGATTTCGATATTCGAATTTTTCACGCCACTATGTCTCCTTGAGTTATTTTCATACCACGGTGAAGCTTTATGTCTTATTTTAGAGTAAATCAAAGCTGTGACGGGTGTCTGGCCTGTGTGGAAAATTGTCCTGCATCTGCATTGAGTTTTGATGATCACGACGACAGACGGGCACTCAACCACAATATGACCAAATGCGCCCGATGCGGTCAATGCTGGCGAGTTTGTCCGCAGAAGGCCATCGAGTTTCAGCATCTTTTAGTCGGGCAGTGGGACAAAGTGATCACTCTTGATCTTATTCATTGTCGGGTATGCGGTGAACCGCTTTATTCGCCGGCGTACCGTCAAAAGGTGGAAAGCACGCTGAATTCAAACCAGGAAGCCCTTTGTCCGAAGCATCGGCAAATTTATGCCGCGTCGATGTGGCCACATTCTGGAGCGGGCAAGGCTAAGCAAAACATAGGTTAAGGTCGGGGGACCAATGATTGTCGGAGATTTAAAGCCGCTGGAAGAAATCGTTTCTGCAATTAAAGAGTACAAGCAGGTACTTGTTCTTGGCTGCGGCAGCTGCGTTACCGTTTGTCTTTCGGGTGGCGAAAGGGAGGTTGAACAGCTTAGCCGCGAACTCTCTCAATTGCAGCATTATCAGGGCACGCCGCCAAAATTTGAGGTAGGCTGTATTCTTAGGCAGTGTGAACGGGACCTGGTACTCGAATATCAAAATATACCCGCCGGAACGGAGGCCGTGCTATCGCTTGCCTGCGGTGCCGGTGTTCAAACCTTGGCGGATGCATTTGAACCGTTGCCGGTGATTCCCGCCCTTAATACGACTTTTCTGGGAGCGTCGGACAAGGCTGGAACCTGGACCGAAAAATGCAAAGGCTGCGGGGACTGTATACTCATCCATACCGGTGGTATCTGTCCGATTGCGCGTTGCGCTAAGAGTCTTTTTAACGGTCCGTGCGGGGGCTCCAAGGGGGGCTATTGTGAAGTCGGCCAGGGTATTCCCTGCGCCTGGGCCCAGATTGTTGCCCGGCTCAAGAAAACGGACAAACTGCACCATTATGAAGAAATTCGCGCCCCCAAAAATTGGCAGTCGGGCGGAGCAGCAGGGCTGCGAAAACGGGTGCGAACCGGTCTGGGGGACGGGTCTAAATCTAATTAAGGCAAGGACTGCTGTTGTTCTGCCCTTATGTAATTTACAAAATATGATCATCAAAGTTATGGGTTTCAGGTGTCAGGATTGAAAGTACTGACACCTGAACACTGACACCTGACACCTTATATACGAAGTATGCTATGGAAATAAACAGAATTGAAATACTTTCCGTTGGTGTCGATGTAGGAAGCTCAACCAGTCATCTCGTTTTTTCAAAACTGATACTGATAAAAGATGAGCGCTCGGTTACACGTCGTTTTAACATTGAGGAAAGAAACATCATCTATGAGGGCAGAATCATTAATACGCCGTTATTGGATGATAATACAATTGATATCGATAGTTTAACTGATTTTTTTAAAAAAGAATATCAACGGGCTGGAATTGATCCTGATGATATACAAACCGGCGCGGTTATTATCACCGGCGAGTCCGCTCGAAAACAAAACGCAAAGCAAATAGCAGAAGCGCTATCTAATGATGCCGGAAAATTTGTGGCGGCCACAGCAGGACCCAATTTCGAAAGCTTAATCGCAGCCATGGGTTCCGGAGCAACCGCACGATCAAAGGAAGATAACAAAACGATATTATCTTGTGATATTGGCGGCGGAACGTCAAACATTGCCGTATCAAAAAATGGAGAGATCTTATCTACAAGTTGCATATCAGTAGGAGGGCGGGTACTGGGGGTCAGTTCTGAAGGAAAAATTTGGCGGATTGACGAACCCGCCGTAAAGGTTATGCAACATCTAGGGCTGAATTATAAAATCGGGGATCAAATCTCCAAAGAGGATATCGAAAGCATCGCAAGCACGTTGGCTGAAACATTATTTGAGGTCATTAGGGGTCCGGCAAATTCCACTTTAGCCCGGCAGCTCATGTTGACCGATGATCTGACTTTTCCAAGCCGCATCGATGAATATTCATTTTCGGGGGGTGTCGCAGAGTTGATGTATGGGGGGTTGGACAATTATGACGATATCGGGCAAATTCTGGCCGATCAAATTAATTCGTTGGCACCCAAATTAACCTCTGCGGTCATAGAGCCGGCCAATAAAATCAGAGCAACCGTCATTGGCGCCGGCGCCTATTCATTATCAATTTCCGGTTCTTCGGGTTTTATGGATGATAAGATTGTGTTTCCGATAAGAAATGTACCCGTCATTCGGGTGGATGTCGACAGATCAAAATTAAGTGTTGAATATATTATATCGCAAATAAATGTGTCCTTCCAAAGATTTGACCTCGAAGAAGGTGAAGATATTATCGCGTTATACTTCAAGGACCCGGTTATGGCTTCTTATCCCCAGTTGGAATTGTTTGCCAGATCTATTGAAGGCGCTCTTACCAATTCAATTCAGAATAAAATTCCGATTATTTTGATCTTCGATACGGATATTGCATGCAGTGTCGGAAGCGTAATTCGTCGTGAAACTGATTTGAAAACGAATTTACTGTCACTCGATGAGCTAAATCTGAAAGAGGGCGAGTGGATCGATATTGGCGAACCCTTAGTGGCCGGTCAAGTATTTCCGGTTACGGTGAAGTCTCTTGTTTTCCATAGCAACTAGAATCCATCTTAAAAATGCATCTAACACTCAATAGCTGCGTTACCAACCGCCTTAAAATGCTCACATGATTTGGGTTGAGCCCGTTGGCCCGTTTGCCCGTAAAATAAGGAATCAGACATTTTTCCGATTTCAACGGGCTCAATCCCGCCTATATTTGTGCCATATGGCATTATCATCGGCGGGACCAACCTAAAACCGTGATCTACTATTTTTGAGATGGATTCTGGTATTGTGTCCCGCAAGTAATTTACAAATAGGTGTCAGGTGTCAGGAGGATACAGCGGACAGCCTGCGACGAGTCGTTCGACCCTGAGCTCACGGCCGAAGGGCTCAGCCGAGTCGAGCACAGAAAACAGATGACAGAAGACCAGGGGCAGACTGTTTCCTGCCTTCTGCTATCTGACACCTGAACACTGACACCTGAAACCATAATGCTTACGGGTTATGGTGCTTTTCGCTTGTTGAGGAGCTGTTCTTGAATCCGGCGACTAATGGCCTCCGCCGCTTTTTGTGTTTCCTTAATAAGGGTTTGCATCTTTTTTTCATCCAAACTTGCCTTAAACCCCACGACCCAAATGGCGGATTTTAATTGCCCCAATCCCTTTATCGGAGATGCCACAGCCCTGACACCCAAGATATATTCCTCATCATCAACGGCGTATCCCTTCTGTTTTACCCGCTTTAACTCCTGATAATACAACTCCGAATCTACAATGGAATTCTCCGTAAACTGAGGCAGCCCCTTTGATTTGACGATCTTTGCGGCTTGTTCCTCATCCATCGATGCCAAAAAGACCTTACCTACGGCCCCGGCAAACAGGGGCATTGTTGTGCCGACGGGGGCCGTAATTTTGAGATCCTGTCTTGATTCAATGATATCCAACACGGTCACATGGTCCCAATTTAGAATACCCAGAAAAACCGATGTTTGGGTCTTTTCCATCAGGTCTTCCATGATCGGTCTTGCCGAGGTTTCAAGATCGATCTGGGAATAGGCCGATCTACCGATCTCGAGAAGCGTAAAGCCCAGTTTGTATCTTTTCGTCTGAGGGTCTCTCATAACAGCCCCCACTTCTTCCAAGGCCAAGGTCATACCATGGACCGTGCTCTTGGCCATATTGAGACCCCTTGCCAATTCACTCACCCCTAAGCCTTCTTTGGATGAAGAAATGGCACTCAGGATCGCAAAAGCCTTCTTTACTGAGGGTGCACCATACCTTTTCATGGTTGTTCGCCATAATAAACTTTTTTGTAGGGTATAATCCGGCGGCCTTGTTTGTCAACCCACATTTTAAATGATACACAGATTGGCCACTTAATAAGAAAACAGTGCATTGAGACGAAAAACCTGCCGCTTGACAAGACCCTGAAATATGGTATGCTCCTCACGGCAAGCAGTTCATAATAATGAACTTCATATCCTGCTGATTATGCACTTTCTATAGATGCTCATCAAATAGAAGGGGATAATGCAAGATGGACTTTTATTCAATTGTGGAAGGCCCTTTACTGTGGATTGTCTCTCTTGTATTTTTAGCAGGCCTTTTAATAAGGCTTTCATTCTTTTTATGCTCAATAATAATAAGCAACAACAGGAACGAAGAAAAAGGACAGATTTACACCATAAGTACGCTGGGCCGCTTTTTTTTGCCTTTGCATAAGGCATCTACGAAGAAACCTTTCTATACCGCCCTTCGCTATATATTCCATGGTTGTCTCTTTGTTGTTCCGATCGGGTTAAGCGGGCATATCGTCTTGTGGACTGAATCCAGATTTGAATGGGACTGGACGGCTTTACCGGATACATGGGCCGACTGGATGACCCTGATTCTTTTGGGCTTCGCTGCATATTTTCTAGTCAGGCGTTTAATTTTAACAAATCTTCGGCGCAGCTCTTCCATCCTAGATATTCTACTGATCCTTATTACAGCGTTACCGTTTTTGACCGGATATTTTTTAGCTCACGGGACGCTGGATTCCATGGCCTTTTTGGGTGACAACATGGTGATCATTCATATGCTCAGTGGACAGTTAATGATACTGATGGCCCTTTTCCTTTTTTACAAACCCCGGCTTAATATTCAAGCATGTACGGGCTGTGCTTCATGTGTCCAGAATTGTCCCACAGAAACGCTCGAGGCCAATGATAAGGGAAGTTTACGGATTTTTAGCTACGCTCACTTTCAATGTATATGCTGCGGGTCATGTGTGAGTGTCTGTCCGGAAGGCGCCGCGGAATTGCGGCATGAAATCAATGCAAAACGATTTTTACAAGTATTTTCCAAACGCGAGATTCGGTCCGTCGAACTAGAAGCTTGCGAGCGATGCGGCGCCTATTTTGCACCCGAACCCCAGATGGGTCAAATCGGTTTGATCTTTGCCAGCGACTGTATAAAATGTTGTCCGAACTGTCGAAAGACCAAAATGGGGGAACGGTTGCATCAAATGTCTCCGTGGCATAGAAGTCCAAAAGAATCTGATGAAACACTCAAAACAGATAGCCCTTGTCGATAGGCTGACGGCGATATTCAAAGGTGGCCGATTGAGCAATAAAGTTCATTATGTTGAACGATTAGAAAACGATTTTGATCTTCTAGGCCGCGCTATGCATCGCCCTTTGGGTCAATAATGATCACCGTTCATGCAGAAATACTATTTAAAAATTAGATAGAAGACTATATTTCCACTTGACAAAAAAGACCACTATGGTATGAATTTTCATTAACTAAATAGTTCACGATGATGAACTCAATTTGGTTTCCATTATAAAAAACAAAGGAGAGTATTATGGCAACTGAAAGCGAAGGCGTATCAACGGCCGAGAGTCTAAGAAAGACCAGGACCTATGGTAAGTTTAGATGCCACAATCCTACTTGTATGGAAAGAATTCAGCCGGAGAAAGGAAAAAAAACCGCCAAATGCGCGACATGTGGAATGGAATACCGGGTCCATTGGGTTAATCCCAGCCTGCCTCGTATTCGAGGACCGGTTTGGGATGTAAACAGAAAATTGGCAGAGGCAAAATTAAAGGAGAAAGGGGTAAAGTAATATGCCGTTAAATAGAAAGATTGCATATATTGATCTCACCACAGGTGATATCCAGACAAAACCCATCCCGCTTGAGGTCAGAAAGAAGTTTCTGGGCGGCAGAGGGTTAGATGCATACCTACTTTATAACCACACCAAAAAGGGCTGTGACCCCTTGGGTCCTGAAAACACGCTTTTGATCAGTGGGGGTATCTTGACAGCCACATGTGCTTCGGCCACCGCAAGAACCCATATCATGGCAAAATCACCCCTGACCGGATTGCTCGGCAGTGCGAATATGGGAGGTTTTTTCGCACCTGAGATGGCCTGGGCCGGCTTTCATCACCTCGTTATCAAGGGCAAGGCCAAAAATCCCGTTTATATCTATATCCACAACGGTGAAATCGAGATTCGAGATGCCCGGGACATTTGGGGCAAAACCGTACCTGACTCCCAGTGGGCCATCAGGGAAGACCTGGGAGATCAGGAAGTCAAAAGTTGCGTGTGTGGGCCTGCCGGTGAAAATCTGGTCCGGTTTGCCAATGTCATGACGGGAATTAAAAATTCCGGCGGTCGGTCGGGAATGGGATGCGTCATGGGTTCCAAGAACCTTAAGGCTGTTGCAACCCGCGGAACCATGGATATAAAGATCGCCCGACCGGCTGAAGCCCTGGAATACAATAAACGTTTCATTGATCAAATCGTCAGCGCCAAAGTGAATCAAACCCAGGGAGTCCTGGGGACACCTTTTATCTGGGGAGCCACGAATTCCTGGGGAGGCGTCAGGACCCGGAATTTTCAATATAACCAGTGCGAGTATGCTGATGATATTGAACCGGAGCGTATTGATGAAATTTGTGAAGAGACGATGGGACCCCACCATATGACAGGCTGTTACGGCTGCCAGGTCCATTGCAGGGCTCAGTATAAAATCCCGGAGGGTCCCTATGCGGGAAAATATGATGAAGGACCGGAATACACCTCACAGGGTGCATTTGGCGGGGAGACCGACACACCCAGGGCGCTGACGGTTCTGGTCGGCAATCATCTGGTTAATCAGTTCGGTATGGATAATCTGGAAACCGGCAGCCTCATTTCCTGGGCCATGGAGCTTTATGAACTGGGAATTATCACCAGCAAACAGACCGATGGGGTGGATCTGAGATTCGGAAACGATGAGGCGGTCGTGGAAATGATCGAACGCATCTGTTACCGCAAAGGCTGGCTGGGAGACGCACTGGCAGACGGCGGTATTCCAGCCGCAGAAAAGATCGGCAAAAATTCCTTTGATTATCTTATCCAGGTCAAAGGGATGAGCAATCTGCATTCAGATGAGCGGGCGACGCCCGGGCTGGCCCTCAATATCGCCACGGCATCAAGAGGTTCGGATCATTTGAGGAGCAGACCGGCCATTGATCTATACCATCTGCCGCAAGAGGTCTTAAAGAAGATTTACGGTAACCCAGTCCCCTATGACGGGCCGTTAAGCTCTGAACATACCGAATATGTCGGCAAACCCTGGCAGGTCTTCTGGCACGAAAACTGTTATATGGGAGTGGATTGTCTCGGGATCTGTAAATATCATACGACTTTCTTGGGGGCGACACTTCCGAATTTCGAGGATTGGTCAAAAGTACTTTATTATAATACCGGCATAGAAATGACGCCTGAGGAAATCTGGGAGGTAGCAAGACGGTGTAACATGATTGAAAGGCTCTTCAACTTAAGGGAAGGGCTGACTAGAGACGATCTTAATAAAGGCGATATGTTGAATCATCGCTATTTCGATGAGCCCTGCAGAAGGGGTGCTATAGATGTCGTCGGTAGAAAAATCGATAAAGAAAAATTTATCAAGATGATTGATGAATTATACGAGCACAAAGGTCTTGATGAAGACGGTATTCCAAAACCGGAGACTTTACAAAGCCTCAGCCTAGAAAATGAGCCGTCCCATTTGCTATAATTCAATCTGAGAGGAGGAAATAAATGGCGAAAGCTTTATATATAGATTACCAGAAGTGCACAGGATGCAGGTTGTGTGAGCTTGTGTGCGCAGTTTCACATGATGGAATTTCCAATCCTGCTAGAAGCCGGATCAGGGTGATCAAATGGGAGGCTGAAGGTCTTTATATTCCCATGTCATGCCAGCAATGTCAGGAAGCGCCCTGTATGAATGTCTGCCCGGTAAAGGCTATCTCTCGAGATGAGGAGATGGGCAGGGTTTACGTTGACTACGATGTTTGCATAGGCTGCCGTGCATGTGTTGGCGTATGCCCCTTCGGCGCAATGAGTTTTAATACCATAGATAAAAAGGTCCTCAAGTGCGACCTCTGTGATGGCGATCCTCAGTGTGTCAGATTCTGTGAAGTAAAGGCCGTCGATTTTGTTGAGGCCGATGAGGTGTGTATTCTAAAGAGTAGAAATGCGGCAGAACGCGTATCGGCTGCGGGTAAAGAGGCTTCTGCTTTGGAGGCTCAGCTATAGTAACCTTTTATAGCCTTGTGGTTTTATTTCGTTAGTTTATGGAGGTTCCTGTTCGAATCGGGAACCTCCATTTGTTTTACAAAGCAAAAGGAAATGCGACTATCCAATTTAGAATCCCGCTCTGGGAAAAAAATGGCGATCATCGCCAGCTTTTTCAAGGATGAGACATATGGGCTGCTCGGACCGCAAATGGCTGCCACCGTAATCCAGGACAACACGCCTTATGATTGTATCGTAATAGCCGTCACCAGGGAAGATGACAAAGCGTCTATTAAAAAGGCGCTTGCAGATTATTTTGGAAAAGAAAGGCCGATCATCGGGTTTTCCGCTCTGAGCGGTCGCGAAGATCTTTTCTCTCTGGCCCAGGAACTGAGGAAGGAAGGAGCCATCACCATACTTGCGGGCCCACAGGCAAATGTCGATTTTATAGGTGAGCAGGGCTGGCAAAATCACCCGCATCGGTTTAAGGGGCTTTCGGAAAACTTCAACTTCGGCCTGCACGGGCCGGCAGAGCAGGTGATCCCGCTGTTAAATAACCTTGATGGAAATGATCGGTCGGAAATTCCCGGTCTTTTGTATGTCGATCAGGATGGTACTGTCATACAAAATTCCCCAAAAGACTGGGACGAGAAATATCTGAGGAAGGTGCGATGGGATAATATCTACATACTAAAAAAGGACGGGATCGCCCCTATAAATATCAGCACGGGTCAAGTGCTTCAGCATATCGGCTGCCCGTACGCAGCCCGGACAAGGGAGACCGAGATAGACTATCCTGTTTCTATAAGCGGTAGGCAGGCAGAAAGAATCAAACTCCAATTAAGGGGTTGCAGCTTCTGCGATGTGGCAGCGGACAAAGGATTTCACGGAAGATTGGATACAGAAACGGTGATCAGCCAAATGCGTTGTCTACCAGAAGCCCCGAGTGGCCGAAAGATACCCTTTGAACTCATAAATGAAAACCCTCTGCCAAATCTTCCTGATTTAATGAGCGAAGTCAATATTCAGGGTATCGGACTTTCACAGGTCAATCTCACTTTAAGGGCGGATTGGTTTATCTCAGGCTTTCAATATTTGAGGGAGGCATTGCGTGTGGCAGGTGAACTGGGAATTTATGTACTTTTGAGTTCAATCGGGTTTGAGTCATTTGATGACGCCATACTGCGAAACCTCAACAAGGGTTTGAGCGTCGAACAAAATTTGCATGCGATTCGTCTAATAAGGCAGCTAAAGGAGGAATTTCCCTATCAAATGGGATATTCAAGCAAGGAGGGAGCCATCCATGGGTTAATACACCCCACTGCATGGGATACAAAAGAAATTTCCGCCAGAATTCAAAAAACTATTTATCTCTATGGCTTGCAAAACGATATTTTACCTCCTCACAGTACTCCTCTTATTATCCATCACGCATCAGGCTTGGGGGATTGGATCAGAGAGATTGAACACAGAGAGGAACTTTGGTTTAAGAGATATGACTCGATTATCGGCTGGTGGGAGGTGCCGAATCGCCTCTAAAAGAGAAAAAGGGTTGAGAGCAAACACTGTTTTTTTAAATCATTGATCATCATCGATACGCTTTTCAACCAGCAGAAGCCTCCTGTGGCTGAGCCCCTTTCATGAACCTGGATTCACCAGACGGTTGAGCTTATAAAACATTGATTTTGGCCGTTAGAATTGCTATGGATAATAGCGTAACAACCTGAAACAGGTATCACCAGCAAACCAAGACGGGGGTAGTGATGGATCAGGGGGTCAGTGGAAGGATGTGGAAGAAGCGTTTTTTTGCCGGAGCCTGGGTCGCCTATTTTTGCATTGCGGTTTCCTTTCTTTTTATGACAGCGCTCTCGCTAAATGCCAATGAAGCACAGGAGGTGCCCGAGGAAATTGTCATCAATAACGAGGTTTACAAGACCGACCGGAAGGGGTCTGTACAGTTTTCACATTCAGAACATGTCGAGGGTTATGTTGATGCCTGCGATGCGTGTCACCATGAATATAAGGACGGACAAAACGTCTGGGAAGAAGGACAACCTGTCCAAAAGTGTTCCGCCTGTCACGATCCGTTAAAAAGAGACGGCAACGTCAGGAAGCTGAATATTGCCTACCACAAAAACTGCAAGGGCTGCCACAGAGAGCTTGCCAGGGAAGGGGGCACGGAGGCCCCTTACAGACAGTGCACGGATTGCCATGCAAAGCGCTGATTGAGGAAATTAATCAACACAATTAAAATAAAAGGCCTGGAGTCTCACTCTTTAAATGCGGCCCCTTTAACGCTTTTCTCTGCTCACCCCAGCGCTTGAAAAGATCATGCTCAATGCCAATGTAGTCAAATACCTTACCGATCGTTTGATCGATAATATCCTCAAGCGTTTTTGGCTGGTGATAAAAGGAAGGGACCGGCGGTAATAAATGGGCGCCCATCTCCGCAGCCATGGTCATCAGCCGTAGATGCCCTACGTGCAGCGGAGTTTCTCTGACCACCAGAACCAATTTACGCTTTTCTTTTAAAGTCACATCCGCCGCCCGAACCAATAGATTTTCGTTATAAGAGTTGGCAATACCGGACAACGATTTCATGGTGCAGGGGATAACCACCATGGCTTCGGTTAAAAAAGAGCCGCTGGCCAGCGAGGCGGCCATATCTTTATTATCATAGACAAAATCCGCCATGGCTTCAACTTCAGCGGGCTTGTAGCTGGTTTCGATTTCGAAATTTAGTTTTCCGGCCTTTGATATAATCAGATGTGTTTCAAATTCTGTTTCCCTCAGCACTTCCAGCATGCGAACGCCATAGGTTACGCCGCTGGCACCGGATATACCGATTACGATTCGTTTAGCCATATATACTCCTCTTTACGTTTTTTACCGTCCGCTTGTCCTGCTTATACGCATTTTTCCAAAATCATCTCGACCAGAATTTCACTGTTTTTGATAATGCGCAGAATAGCCTCTTCATCAAGGTTGTCCCAGTGAATTCCCGCCGCCACAACGACCGGTGTATTCAATGCTGCCGCCAGTATCTCGGCCGAGGCTTTGGCCAATTCGTCTTCCTTATGTCCCACAAAACAGATAACGGAGGCAGTGGCACTGGTGACATCGGGGTCTTTCAGGCTGGGGCGGGGTTGCGCGACCGCTACGGCCCCGATATGCGGTCTTTCGCCGCCCCAGATGGCGATCAACAGATCCGGGCCGATCATTCTGACACTTGCTGTCAGATCGTATGCGCCGGTATCTGTTTCAATCGTGAATTCCGTCCTATCCATTGATGCTCTATTGGTTACCTTTTTACTTTCTCTGGCTTGCAAAAATCTGATGAAATAGTTCAACTGCCTCATTGCCGAATTCCGGCGTGTTTAGATGGAGATCCACTTCAACGACGGGCACATCCGATTTGAGCTTCTTTTTAAGCGTATCCACGAATGATTGGTTCGCTTGC
>JAUVTR010000033.1 GCA_030601425.1 Desulfobacterales bacterium | reverse complement strand
GTCTTGTTTTGAACCTTCACGCTTTAGAGGGATCAAATCGTCTTCACATCCGGCAATAAACACCACCGGAAATTCCAGACCCTTGGCCGCATGCATGCTCATCAACGCGACCTTTTCGGCCAGAGGCAAATAGGCATCGGTATCGGTGTGAAGCGCTGCGTTCGCTAAAAATTCAGCCATGTTGTCGCTGAAATCCTCTGACAGGCTAAGCAAATTTTTAAAGGCCTCCTGAGACTCGGGCTCCGTGTTCACAAGAGGGGTGAATTGGGGGATCCGCGACAGATACTGCAACTTTTCGACAACCGTCATGCCGCTGGTCTCATTTTTGATGCCGGTTATCTTTTCGGCAAAATCGATCAGTTTTTGCTGCCGGGTATGGCTTAAGCCGGGTACCGGAAAGCGTTTGGCGTTGATGAACCCCTGTTGCAGCGAAATTTTTTTTGAATAACACCAGGATTTAAAATGATCGGCAGCCTTTTTATTCAGGCCGGCGCAGAACAGCGACAGGCAGTTATTTAAATCCACCTCACTGCCGTATCCTTCCACGACCCTTAATAGCGAGATCAGTTCAAGTAGGCCCAAGCTTTTAAGGGAATTTTGGCGGCTGGCAATCTGAAAAGGAATACCGTCCTGTTCAAAAACGTCTCCAATAATTTTCAGCTGGTGGTTGGTACGAGCCAGCACGGCAAAATCGGCATAACTGCGGGCCGAAACCAGATTGGCATCGTCGACCTGACCGGTATCGATGGAATGAAAACCGGTGCCGCCCACCAGCTGGGCAATGACCCGGGCAATGGCCAGGGCTTCGCCCTTGCCACTGCCAAGCTCAAGGATACTGATGGTTTTAACGCCATCTATTTTAGAATGGGTCCTGGTTTTGGTGGCATACAGGCGGTGATCCTGTATGATCTGAAATGATGCTTTTAGAATGGTTGCGGTCGATCGATAATTGCGGGTGAGTTGAATGACATCGGTTTCAGGATAATCATCAACAAAGCGGGTAAAGTAGCCCACGTCGGATCCACGGAATCCGTAAATCGACTGATCCGGGTCACCGATGACACATAGATTTCGATTCGAAGATTTCACAGGAGCCAGCGCCTGCACAATACGGTACTGTCCGTGATTTAAGTCCTGATATTCATCTATAAAAATATGCTGAAATTGATGGCGGTATTTTTTACAGACTGTGGAATCGGTTTCCAGCAATTGGACGACTTTAAAAATCAGATCCTCATAATCGTTTAATCCCTGGATGGCCAACAGATTCTGGTAGCTATGATACACTTCGGCCAGCGCTCGGGCATCAACCGTGACATTGTCGGCCGGTGTTAAATCATCAGAGTTTAGAATCTGCTGCTTGGCTGCAATGATCTGATCCAGTAATTTTTGCGGCTTTTGAGAGATCGGCATGCCCTGATCTTTAACCCGTTTAATCGCTTCGCGTATCAAAACTTTGCGGTCATCTTCATCAATGATGGCTTCGGTGCCGTCCGGGTTGAGTTCGTTTAATATCTTAAAACACAGCGCATGAAAGGTGGCGACCAATGGCAACCGGTGGGCATCGCCCAGAATTGAGTTAAGCCTTTTCTGCATTTCCTGGGCAGCCTTTCGGGTAAAGGTCACGGCCAAAATATTGTGAGGAGAAACGCCTTTTCTCATTATTAAATGGGCGATTCGCATGGTCAGGGTGCGGGTTTTGCCGGTGCCGGGTCCGGCAACGATCAGCAGGCATCCGTCGGCATGTTCCACCGCCTGGCGCTGGCGGTCATTTAGCTGACTGAAAACATCAGCCGGTGTGGGTTCAGATTCATTTTGTTTTGTTTTGCTTTTTCTTGAAGCTTTGTCGGATTTGCTTTTGGACTTTGGATCCGAAACCGGCGGCTCCGGTGTGGAAACTGCAAAAAGCGATTGCTGTCCAAGCAGTGTTTCACGCTCTTGTTCATTAAATATCCGGATGCGACCGTATTCTCCGTCATAACCCGGAATGATGTTGATTTCCTTGCGGCGCATGCGTGCAACCGCTTCACCCAACAGCGGAATTGCGGCCTGCTCGATGGCATCGATATCAAGGCTATGTAAAATATCGAATTCCGAACCCAATTTATTGAGGACCGTCTGATAGGTCTGTTTGACCTTCTTGGAGGCCGGACCCACCCGTAATGCTTCCGATAAAATATCCACCAGTTGAATGCTGCTGGTGTACGGATGGCTTCTGGCGGGTTTTTGGCCCTCTTTGCGGTCTGCTAATTCTTCGACCCGATATAAGACCCCGAGTGTCAACGGTTTGCCGCATGCCGGACATCGACCGTCATGCTTTATGGTGGTCGCGGGCCAAAATGAAATTTTGCATCTCCTGTGACCGTCGATATGGTACTTGCCCTCTTCAGGATAAAACTCAAAGGTCCCCAGAAATTGTTTGGGATCACCGGTTTTCAGGGCGGTTTTGATGGCAGAATAAGAAAGCTCGGTATCGAACACATTGGCTTCGCGGCCCAGATTTAACGGCGAATGCGCATCTGAATTGGATACCAGGGTTAAATCATCCAATGAGGATACCCGCCAGTTCATGGCCGGGTCAGAAGATAGCCCGGTTTCAGCCGCAAAAATGTGAGGTGTCAGATCATCAAAGCATTCTTCAATGGAATCAAAGCCGGATTTTGAGCCCAGTACCGAAAACCAGGGCGTCCATATATGAGCCGGAACCAGGAAGGCCCGCTCAGAGGTTTCCAGCAGGGTTTCAAGCAGATTCCGGGCATCCAGACCCAGGATGGGCCGACCATCGGATTTTATATTGCCGATCTTGTCCAGTTTGGCGTTGAATTTTCGCGCGATATCCAGATCCGGCGCGAAAACAAGATTATGATTTTTCCGCGTTTTGCCATTTTTCTTGTAGATGTTGCTGATTTCAGTGGTCAATATAAAACGCACCGTGCTGCGGCAGGATGGCGGAACCTGCGTATCACATTGGCGGGCCAGTTCGTCTTTCAGTTTAAACAAGCCGGGTTCGGCTTCAACCAGTTTTTCTGAAATTTCGTCAAACCATGCCGGATAGGTAAAATCGCCCGTTCCCACAACAGTAATACCTTTGAGTTGGGCGGCAATATATAGATTTTCAAGATCCAGGTTTTTGGCCGTAGCCCTGGAAAATTTGGAATGAACATGCAGATCGGCAATAAATTTCATCTAGATGGGGACGTCCTTAAATAAGTAAATTTGTTAATCGATTAAGCGATAATGCTTTTCCTTGGCGATGATTTCACCCCTGTTGACGGCATAGCCAACTGCGGGAGGCGTCAATTCCAGCCGTTTGGCAAGTTTGGTTATTGCCATGCCCAGTTCCCGAGCGGCCCAATAACAAAAAAGGCTCCTAGCTTCCACACGCCGCTTTTGTTTCCCCTTCGCATAAATTTGCGCTGGTTTAATCTGATACAGGGTGGCAACTTTTTTTTCAACTGCTTTAAGATCATATCCTTTTAATTTCAATTCATACTTGCGGTTGAATTTTTCCTCGGCCAAATTTAGAACTTCCTGAACAAAGTTACTATCGCCCAATATCCGTTCATCGCCTTTTATCCGTGTATTTCCCTTTAATTGATGTTTCTTTAACTCCGACCAGCCACCCAGGCTGCGAATCAATCCTCCACCGACTAAGTCATCCCGCCGCCCTTGATTAATTGCTGCTTTCACATGCGCAAGATAACGTTTTTGGGACGCAGCCTTCTTTGTCCCAAAAAAAGAAAGCACATAGTCTGTATCCTGCCAGTCACGTATTTTCTTATCCATCAGCACACTGTGTCCACAGTAGGCATATTGATTGAGCTTGGAAATATCGAAAACCAGCTTTGCTCTCAGCGGGTTTAAATGAATATAGCGAACCAATTCTTTTAGATATCTGTCCTCCTGGCAAATAATGGATTTGTACCGGCCCTGAAACAAAGGGCCGTGTCGCTTATACTTGCGATTAAAGCTAACCGCATAACCGGTGAGCATTCTTCTCATCAGAGTGGATAAACCAACATCTCCGCTTCGTAATAAAAAATGGGCGTGGTTTGGCAGAAAGGCCCAGGCATAGCAGGCGGTTTTCGTTTCAGGTAAAAGCTTGGCGAGTCTTGCTAATAAATTTTCGCGGTCTTGATTGTCTCTGAATATTTTGCGCCGTTCAATCCCGCGGATGATGATGTGGTGTAATATCCCGGGGGCGTCTAAACGTGCTGTTCTTGGCATGAACAGCTTATTACCAAATAAAAAACATCCTGTAAACTTATTTTTTTAAGGACGTCCCTATCTGTTTTTTAACGGGGCTTTTTAATCAGAAAATTAGCTTGTCTGTTTTTAATAAACACGCTATATATTTATATTAATTTATTTTATATACTATATCTGGTAGTATTAATAAGAATTGCATTTACACTGAATACGGGTAAAAGTACTAAAAATGAGTCTGTTGTCCGCCTCGGTTTCGATAACGCGATATAAGGTTGAGGGTAAGCTTGGCACGCCGGTTCTGGAAACTGTCGCCGCTGCACTTAAAAAGAATGCCATATCTGAAATCGATGATCAAGCATCGGAAAAAATAAGCGGTTGGACTTCATTTGAAAAACCGTATCAACCCGATTTTAGCGGATCTTCTTTTGTTTTTGGTGCCTATCTGGTTTTTGCGCTAAGGATTGATAAAAAAACCATTCCTGCAAAAGTGGTCCAAAAACATTTTATGATCGAGTCTGCCAGGCGGTTGGCCGAAAGCGGCCGACAATATTTATCCCGCAACGAAAAGCGAACGATTAAAGATCATGTCATCAATGTGTTAAATTTAAAAGTTCCGGCCACCCCGAATGTTTACGATCTCATCTGGAATTATGAAGAATCGGTTTTATGGTTTTTTTCCAATTTAAAAGCAGCCAATGAAGAATTGGAAACTCTTTTTTTAAGGTCGTTTGATTTGACATTGATTCGCATGTTTCCTTACACGGCCGCTCATTTAAACACCGATCTCGCGGATACTGAAAAAGATATTCTGCTTAAACTGGTGCCTACAAATTTTAAAAATTAATCAAGGATAACATGTTAGATGTTGCGGTTGCCTATAACCGATATAAATTTCTCGGTGATGAGTTCCTGACCTGGTTGTGGTTTGTCATCGAACAGGACCCGTCCATCTTTAAAGATATGGATCCGGATTTGACATCGCTTGAAATCGGTAACCGTATCGTCCTGGAAAAACGAAAAAGCAAATCCGTCGAACGCATAACCATAAAAGGTGAAGACGCCCATTTTGAAGAAGGGATGCTGGCCTTAAAAAAAGGCGCACTGGTTGCTGAACTTAATCTGGTTTACCGGGCCACAGAACAAAAATGGCAGTTCACTCTAAAGGGCGAAAGTCTGAATCTCAGTAGTTTTACTCCCCCCAAAATAACACCACCGCAAAGCCCGGATGACCTGGAAGGCGCAATTTTAGAAAAGGTCTTTTTATACGATAAGATCTTGCAATTTTTAGAAAAATTATATAAACACTTTATTCACTTAAGAACATCCAATACCTGGCAAAACCGGGTTGTGCCGTTGATTAAAACTTGGATGCATTCAGCTTAACCGCATGTTAGATTCTTGTATATTTATTGGAAATAACTGTTCTTTTTTTAAAATTCAGCAAATCGCTTTTTTGAACAGTTAATTATTTAAAACGTGTTGATAGTTTAAGACTTATTAACAATTTTATTTTGGTTGTCGATATCCACCTTCTTATCAACATTAAACAAAGAGGGTTTTCATAATCCATTAATTAATTATTTTTTAATAATTTAGATACTTTAAAAAGTTGTTAGACTTATCAACATTCTATATTTATTATTATTAAATATAATATTATAATAATAAGGAATACGTTATGAAGGTGACCATAAAGAAAAGCGATTTGCTGCCTGTTTTATCCAAAGTACAGGGTCTTACCGGACGTCGGACGAATTTAGCGATAACCACCAATGTTTTGGTTAAAACAACAAAAAAGGGCATTTCTATTTCGGCAACAGATCTTGAAACCGGCTTCGAGGGATTTTATGAGGCTAAAATGGAAGCTGAAGGAATCATCGCTATAAATGCCAGAAAATTTTATGAAATCGTGCGGGATTTTCCGAGTGATGACATTTTTTTAAATGAGATTGAAAACCATTGGATCGAAATTGGCAATCAAAATGTTGAGTATCATATTGTCGGCCTCAATCCGGATGATTTTCCGGAAATCCCCAAGATAGAGGACATTGAATTTTTTGAAATTGAAGCTCCGGTGCTGGTAAAAATGATTGAAAAATCAGTTATTGTCAGCGGTGCGACAGATGACAAACGCGCTCACATTGTCGGTGTTTTTGCAGAACGCATTGAGGAACAAAAGAATAAGATCTTTCGTTTTGTCTCTACCGACGGCAGCCGGCTTTCAAAGGTGGATCATCTCTTTGACAAGGACAGCAATCTGCCGTCTGGAGATAATGTTATGATTCCCAAAAAGGGGCTTATTGAAGTCAGTAAATTCCTTGAGTCGGAGGGGCCGGTAAAAATCGGTTTTAAGGATAATAATTTTATCGTCCAGAAAGAAAGCGAAACATTGATTATTCGGCTATTGGAAGGTGATTTTCCGGAATACGGCGATATCATCGTTAAAAAAGGAGGGAATTCGATTCCGCTGGACCGACACTCATTTTCAATGATGCTCAAACGCATGTCTATATTAAGTTCGGAAGATTACAAAGGGGTTATTTTTAATTTTGAAAAAAATCAACTGATGATCACATCCACCAATCCCGATATCGGGGAATCTAAAGAAGATATGGACGTTGAATTCAGCGGTGATCCCATCACCGTTATGTTCAATCCTAAATTTTTTATAGAGACATTAAATGTGATTGATGACGATAACGTCATTCTCATTATTACCGATGAGGAAAAGCCCTGTTTAATCGAAGGCGAAAAAGATAAAACCTATTTAAGCGTAATTATGCCGATGAGGATATGAACGAAAAAGCAAAATCAAACAATTATACGGAAGACAACATTAAGGTCCTGGAAGGCCTGGAGGCGGTTCGTAAAAGACCTGCCATGTATATTGGAAATGTCGACGTTGCCGGCTTGCATCACCTGGTCTATGAGGTTGTCGATAACAGTATTGATGAAGCCATGGCAGGCTATTGCGACCTGATAAAAGTGACCATTCACGATGACAACAGTGTCAGTGTGATTGATAACGGCCGGGGGATACCGATCGGTATTCATAAGAAAGAAAAAATCCCGGCGCTTGAAGTCGTCATGACCAAACTGCACGCCGGTGGCAAGTTCGACGATCATTCCTATAAGGTTTCCGGCGGACTCCACGGCGTTGGTGTTTCGGTTGTCAATGCCCTTTCCAGCTTTCTTGAGGTCGAAATTTATACGGAAGGAAAGATTTACTATCAATCTTATGAAAAAGGAAAAATAACCAGCGAGTTAAAGCAAAAGGGCAAAACCCGGAAACAGGGGACCCAGGTTCATTTTATTCCGGACTCGGATATTTTTGAAACCACCGAATTTAATTATGACATTTTGGTGCGGCGGCTGAGAGAACTGGCCTTTTTAAACAAAGGGCTCAAAATTATTATTGAAGATGAACGCGCTGATACCAAAGAAGAGTTTTTTCATAAAGGCGGCATTATTGATTATGTGAAGTATATCAATCGCCGTCATACCCCTCTTCATAATAAGCCGATTTTCATGGAGGGCACCCGAAACGATCTCCAGGTAGAAGTTGCCATCCAGTACAATGATACCTATACTGAAAAGATTTTTTCATTTGCCAACAACATCAACACCACCGAAGGCGGTTTTCACCTGATTGGATTTAAGGCCGGTCTGACCCGCGCGATCAATCAATATGCCAGCAACGGCAATTTACCCAAAAATTTACAGGTGAAGATTACCGGTGACGATGTTCGTGAAGGAATGACCGCGATTATCAGTGTGCGGCTCAAAAACCCGCAGTTTGAAGGCCAGACCAAGACCAAACTTGGAAACAGCGAAGTGAAAGGAATCGTTGAGTCCCTGGTTAACGAGAAATTAGGCACTTTTTTTGAAGAAAATCCTGCGATTGCCAAGAAGATCATCGCCAAAGGAGTCGATGCTGCCCGGGCGCGGGATGCGGCCAAACGGGCACGCGATATAGCCAGAAGCAAAGGTGGCCTTGTGGATGCCACCCTTCCCGGCAAACTGGCAGAGTGTCAATCTTCAGAACCCGCGGAGCGAGAGCTTTTTATTGTAGAGGGGGACTCGGCCGGCGGATCCGCCAAACAGGCCCGCGACCGAAAATTTCAGGCGGTGTTGCCGTTAAAGGGCAAAATCTTAAATGTCGAAAAAGCGCGCTTTGATAAAATTTTAAAAAGCGAGGAGATCAGAAACATCATCACCGCTCTTGGAAGCGGTGTGGGAGAAGAAGAATACGATATTGAAAAAATAAAATATCATAAAGTGATTATCATGACCGATGCGGATGTAGACGGCTCCCACATCCGAACGCTTCTACTAACATTCTTTTACCGGCAGATGCCCGAGATGATCGATAAAGGCTATTTATATATTGCGCAACCGCCGTTGTTTAAGGTCGGCAAAGGAAAAAAGGGTGGTCACTACCTCAATGATGAGTCCGAATTAAATGATTTTGTGCTGAAAAAGATTTGTAGCGCCAGAAAGCTGAAATTCAAAAAGGGTCAGAAAGAATTATCCGGCCATAACCTGTTTATGTTTATTGCCAATATGTCGGAGTACTTTTCAGTCCTGGCCCACATGGAAAACCGCGGCATTCCGGCAGATCTAGCCGAACTCTTGCTTAAAGAAGATGTCGCCAATAAAGCCTTTTTGCAGGATGAAAAGCGCATGGCCGGGTTGAGGGAAAAGCTGATCAAAAAAGGTTACTCCATGGACAGCTTGAACTTTAATGAGGAGCGCGATGTCTTTGAAATGATAGTTAATGGAATGACTGCTGATGAAGATGCGCAAATGCTTTACGATCCAAGCGGCAAATCATCGAGTTCTGTAAAAATTGGCCGCGGTCTGATCTATTCCAATAATTTTCAAAAATGCTTAAATCTTGCCAAAAATATTTTCAAGTACGATTTTCCACCCTTTACGGTTTCGTATAAAGATGACGAAAAGGAAGGTGAACCCCTGGAGGCCAAGGATAAAACCGAATTGCTGGACATTTTCATGCGGGACGGTAAGAAGGGGTTGACCATCCAGCGCTATAAAGGGTTGGGTGAAATGAACCCGGACCAACTGTGGGAAACCACCATGAATCCTGAAAAACGCAACATATTCCAGGTAAAAATTGAAGATGTTGTCGGTACGGATGAGATTTTTACGATCCTCATGGGAGAGGCCGTGGAACCCCGCCGCGAGTTTATCCAGACCAATGCTCTGGAAGTCATCACGCTGGATATTTAGAATAAACCAGCCACTTAAATAAATTGCAAAACTCCGTAAAAAATAGGCTCACATTTCATACCACAAGGTGTCAGGTGTCAGTGTTCAGGTGTCAGGATTGATAGATCTGAAACACCTCCGAACCAAACCCTGACACCTGACACCCGACACCCGACACCTGACACCTAATTCAGTTTAAGAAAGAAAAAAAATGGACATTCACAACATTCACGCAAGAGATTTGCCGGATCTGTGGTTTCAGGCGGTTCATGACATTCTCGATCGCGGCAAGCGCTTTGTTATTGATCGCGGATCTTATGAAGGGCAAACCCGTCTGGAGTACGATTACTTCATGGGCCACGTGAAACATCCCGGCGCCCAGCCGCTGATTCCCGACATTCCGCCGGCCTGCGGCATACCCAATCCGGTGGAACACGATTATATTTACGGCGGCCCCGGCTATGACCGTGCCTATATCGAATACTTAATGTCGGCGCGCAAGGAACCCGGTGAATCTTATACTTACGGCGAACGGCTGACGAGAGTTCCATTATCCGGCGATAAACTGAGCTGGTGGGAACAGGCCAATACCGAAATTGTCGATAAGCGCGAAGTAGACGGTAATATTGTTTTTGAAGAAGACAGCCAGCTTTATTTAAACCAGATCGAATGGGTTATTGACACCTACAAAAAGTTCGGCGAGCGCAATAACCAACTGGTCCTTCAAATCGCGCACCCTTCGGATCTGACCTTGCTGGATCCGCCCTGCCTGCGGTCCATCGACACCCGCATTCAGGATGATACCCTTAATTTTTTTGTTTATTTTCGATCCTGGGATCTCTGGAACGGATTTCCGGCCAATCTGGCTGCCATTCAAAATTTAAAAGAATATATGGCCGGCGAAATCGGAGTCAAAGACGGTCAAATGATTGTCGAAAGCAAAGGATTGCACCTTTATGGTTATGCAGAAGATCTGGCGAAGCTGCGGTGTTTACGAACCTGACCAATAGAAGCTGAAAGCAAACTCTTGTTTTTTAACTTATAATCTTACCCCCCAAAAAGTACTTCATCACGTGAATAGCCACACCCGTATCTCGAACCCGCTCTCATCAATAATTCCGTTCTTCATAGATTATACCGCTTTCCATAATAATGTTCCGGACGACGGAATTGCGGCATAAGGGGTTGTAGAAAAAAACGTTTGAATACCGGAACGTTTTTTTGACAACCACTATAAGCTCTTATTCTTTTAATGAAAAATACAGCTAAATTTTAAAATTACCGAATTTAAAATGGTAAAATAGGTTGATTATCAAATAATATTCGATTATATTTAAATTATATCGAAAATATTACGGTGAAACCTTTAACACGCAGAAATGGTTTCATACGTTCTGCAAACAGTTTCATTATTTAAGGTTCATCATGACAACATCAAGCTTGGCGCATCTTTATTCAAAAAGCGCCTGTTGTGCGGTGCCATCGGCAATTCGCGAAATTAGCAAACTGGTAGACCTTCCGGAGATGAAATCCCTGGCGGGCGGCTGGCCCGATCCGGCTGTTTTTCCCGCCGAAGACATCAGGCGCATAGCCACCGAGCAGCTCAGTAAAAATGCGGATCAGGTCTTGCAATACGGCACAACCGAAGGCCTGGTCGACTTACGCCGGGAACTCGCTAAGCTGGCCGGTAGGCGTTACGGTATTAAATGTACAGCGGATCACATTCTACTCACCCACGGCGCGGCCCAGGGAATGGATCTGGCCTGTCGGGTGATGATCGATCCGGACGATGTGGTGTTAGTGGGGCTGCCGACCTATTTCGGCGGAACCGGTTCGATAATGGCGTGCTGCGGGGAATTGCTCGGTGTGGAGATCGATGATGATGGGATAAACACGCACCAGGTGGCGGATCATTTGCGGGTGTTAAAAAACAGTGGAAAGCGGGCCAAAGGAATATATGTGATTCCCAACTTCCAAAACCCCACCGGGGCGACGCTTTCACGAAAGCGTCGCAAGCATCTCATCGAACTGGCTGCCACCTATGATCTGGTAATTTTTGAAGACGATCCATACGGTGATCTGCGTTTCGAAGGCGATCACCTGCCTTCGCTGATGGCCCTGGATACCGCCGGCCGTGTGATCCACATGCGCTCAATGTCCAAGACCTTTGCACCCGGTTTGCGGGTGGCCTGGATCATCGGCCAAGCCGATGTGGTGCGCAAAATGGTCGTTGCCAAACAGTTTGTAGATGTCGCCACCAATACCCTGGCCCAGTATATTTTGCTGGAATTTATTAGCAGCGGCCTGCTCGAAAAAAGAATTGAACTGAACAACCAATACTATAAGCGCAAACGCGACTTTATGCTTGAACAACTTGAGACCCATTTTCCGGCAGAAGTGCAGTGGAATAGACCCGCCGGCGGATTTTTTATTTTTGTCAAATTGCCCGATGCGATGGATGCTTCCGAGCTTTTAACCGATGCCGTGAAACACAATGTGGCATTTGTGGCCGGCGCACCGTTTTTTATAGACCAAAGCGGAAAGAATACATTTCGGCTGTCTTACTCTCAATCCAGTGAAGCGGTGATCGAAGCGGCTGTGGCCGAACTGGGTAAACTGATAAAAAAAAGGGTTATAATAAAAAATGCCTAAAGTGAACTAAAATGAGCTAAAGTGCCTAAAGTTATGGTGTCGCTGCGCTCCATCGTTTTTATAAAATTGATCGTTCGACCCAGAGGCTCTCGACGGGTAGAATTCCTCAACTTTAGTCAATTTAGATCACTTCTCACTTTAGCGCACTTTTTTAGGAAATAACGAATGGATTTGCTTGATTTGAAAATTTTAAAAGCGCTGCAAACCAGCGGGCGCAAGAAAAAGGCGGAGCTGGCGCGGGAACTCGGGGTGGCGCCTTCCACGATGATGGAGCGTATTCGTCGCCTGGAAGAATCCGGGGTTTTGCAGGGTTATCGCGCCAGCATCGATCCCAAAAAAATGGGCCTCAATATCCAGGCGTTTATTTCGGTGACCTTATCCCGTCATGAAACCGAAGTCATTCGCCAATTTGAAGAAGGCATTCGCAAAACACCTCACATCCGTGCCTGTTATCATCTCACCGGACGTTTCGACTACCTGCTGCATGTATTTGTCGCTGATCTGGATCAGCTCGGAAAGCTGGTTAAAAACCGCATTGCCGCATTGCCGGGATTCGGGAAATCGGAGACCTTTTTGGTATTTTCCGAGATCAAATCAGACAACGGCCTTCCGGTACCGGAGGATTTATTGGCAGAAATCAGCGCCACCGCGCCGGAATGATCTTTTTTACATATTATTCAACGCCGCAATCAGGCGATCGATTTCTTCTTCGGTATTGTAATGGGCAAGGCCGACCCGCACCATTCCCCCTGAATCTTCCACCCCCAGTCTTTCCGTGACCGCCAGGGCATAGTAGTTGCCGTGCCAGACAAAAATCCCCTGATTGCCGAGGTGTTCTGCGATTTGCGAAGGCGCAAAGCCTTCCCGGGTAAAGGCCAGCGTGGGACAGCGGTGATCAAATTCCATCGGATCCGTAATACCGTAGATGCGCGTTCCCGGTATTTTTTGGATCGCAGTCAGCAGGTTTACAAACAGCGGCCTTTCATACGCCATGATGGCATCCATCGCCTGCTTTAATTCCCGGCGGCGACCGCTATATTCGTTGCGCGCATCCACATCAATTGAGGGCAGCGGGTTGCCGTAATGACGACCCACTTCAGCCAGATAATCTATGGCGCCGCTTACACCGGCCAAACCTTCGTGGTTTAAGGTGCCGGTTTCAAACTTTTGGGGTGGAGTCGTTTTAGACGGCCTTACCTTGTAAGCTGACAATTGCTCGAGTAAATCCAGCCGTCCCCACAACGCCCCCACGTGGGGTCCAAAGAATTTGTATGCCGAACAAACCATAAAGTCACACCCGGTGTGCTGGACATCAATGGGACCGTGGGGCGCGTAATGAACCGCGTCCACCCATAACCAGGCCCCGGCGGCATGAACCATTTCCGCTATTTCGGCAATCGGATTGATGGTACCGACCGCATTGGATGCATAGCCCACAGCCACCAATTTGGTTTTGGCATTCAGCAGCGAAGCCAGATGATCCAGATCCAAGCGACAGTCCTCGCGTCTGAAATCAGCCCATTTGATAATGATGCCTTTTTCTTTCAAAGCCACCCAGGGGGCGATATTGCCGTCATGATCCAGGTGGGTGACAATAATCTCATCACCGGGCTGCAACATGCGGCCGATCGCGCGGCTGAAACTGAAGGTAAGCGATGTCATGTTGGCGCCGAAGACAATTTCCGCTGCAGAAGGTGCCTTAAAAAAATCTGCCATGGCTGTCCGGGTCTGGTCGATGGTATCATCATTGCGGCGACTGGTAATGAAATGACCGCCGTGATTGGCGTTGGCGCGCACGAAATAATCGGCCATGGCATCCATAACCCGTTGCGGCACCTGGGTGCCGCCCGGGCCATCGAAATACACATAAGGACGTCCGTTTGCATCGGTTTCCTGCAGGGCCGGAAACTGGGATCTTAGCGGTGAAAGGTCAATGCGGGGCGTGTTCATTCGATCCTACCTTTGTTGGTTTTAAGTTAATCATCGATACGGCTTTTCATTAAAAAACATCCGCCTTTATGGGGAATGCGCTCATGAGAATCTAATTCAACCGATGCGGCAGGTGATGTCCATAACCTGGGTCTCCTCTTTCGATACGCGTTCAGGCAAGATCGTTATCAACGTATCGCATTCTCACGTCTAGCAGATTTTAGGACTTGCAACAAGAAAATAAGAAAAGCAATTACAGAAAACGAAAAGGCAGTTCGGATTCGAACTGCCTTTAAAAGGAGACCGGATGTTACCATTTTCGCACATCCTGTCTTCCTAATTTTCATTGTCCTTTAAAACAATGAATCACCACGTTAAGGAGGAAGTTGGATGAGAACATAACCTCATCCGAAATTAAAGAGACAAAATAACCGTTGAAGTTACAATTGATTTTATGGTTGATATTCGTATTGAAATAAGATATCAAAAGGCGCGTTTTTGACGATCCATTCTTTTTGTTAAATTAGAATATTCGGCAACTGAAAAGCTTGACTATCCTTTTAGATATGGAGGTTAAACATGAAACTCATGGTTTGTTATGATGATTCCGATGGCGCCACGGCCGCACTAAAAGTAGCCGCCCTGCGTGCCAGGGCCTTTAACGCCAAAGTCTATGTTGTTAGATCAATAAAGGGCGGGGCTGAGGTCCCGCGCGTGGATTTTGCCCGTGCTGAAAAAGGCCTCGAACAGGCCAAAGCGCAAATTGAAACTCAAGGAATTGAATGTAAGACGCAGGTGTCGGTCAGGGGACTGGAACCGGGAGAAGATCTGGTACAATTTGCCAAAGAGCAAAACATAGATGAAATGTTTGTGGGGATTAAGCACAAATCAAAAGTCGGGAAATTGATTTTCGGCTCAACAGCCCAGTATGTTATTTTAAAAGCCCCATGCCCGGTGCTTACGGTGAAATGATTGGGTGTTATCAAACCGGGTGGTCGGTGACTCGAGCGATGCAACCCAAACGGATCGTTTCCAATTTCAAAATATAAAAGCAAATACAGTTTTGTATTTGCTTTCGTCCAACCAAAGATCCGATCAAAAGTCATGGTTAGATAATCGGACCGGCAACCTTTATGAGTTCAACCCCGTCAACCACCATAAGCCATTCATCCCCCTCTTTATAAGGTGGCTGCTGGACCTCAAAGGTTGTGGTGATAAAGAACACACCGACGACAAAGTCATCTCCTTCGAAATTTTTTACGGGACCGGTTACGGTTTTTGTATAATTCCCGTTAACCCGTCTGTAGTCGACGCTCCCATCGTCGCTTATCGTTAAATGAAAACCAACACCTTCCCATGTACCAACGTAATTGCTTTTTTCCTCCGGAATCGGGATCGAGTTACAGCCGCCAAGCAGGAAGATGAAAGCCGCAAGCATCAACAGCATAATGAATCGGTAAAGATCTTTACACATCACAAGCCCCCCAGGCTCAATAAAATTGGCGGAAATTCAGACCGAATGCAGTGGGTTTCCCTGTAACAGAACAAAAGGTGTTTAGCGGTATAAAATCTACCGGTGATCAAAACCGGGTATCCCCGATAGTTATATCCGTCATTTTTAAATAAACTTTAGCTTTTTTTTGAAGTAAAATAACAATGGATGTGTTATGGCTTGCAACATCTGGAGTGACTTTTTTCGATTCACAGGTACAATTTTAGGACCTGAAATTGTTGTCCGCCAAGCGCATGCCGCCGGTATCTATTTAAGAGGACGGACACACAATTGCTTTATATTTATCCTGTACTTACTTTAAGCAATAAAACTCTGACCCGCAGAGGTATGTATGGACATTATGGCCCGAGCAGCTGATTTGATGGAAAAAGAAATCCCTTTTTGCCTGGCGACGGTTGTGGTTTCAGCCCTTCCCGAGATCCAACCCGGCCGGAAAGCCATCGTGCTGGAAGATGGGTCCCTGGAAGGCAGTCTGGGAACCGAATCGCTGGATATAAAACTAAGCGGGCTGGCGCTGAAGGCCTTCAAAAACAAGAAGCGGCAGCTGGTTGAAATTGATGACGGGGTTCAGGCCTTTTTTGATATACTTACCTCCGACGCCCGGCTCGTTGTTTGCGGTGCCGGTCATATCGCCGTACCTTTAGTCCGCTTTGCACGCAGCATAGGCTTCCGGGTGATCGTGCTGGACGACCGTGCCGACTTTGCGAATCCTTTGCGTTTTCCGGACTGTGAAGTGATTGCCGAAGATTTTACCCTGGCGTTGCGGGAGATGGCCTTCGGACCATCCACCTATGTGGTTGTGATCACCCGCGGTCACGTGCATGACGTGGACTGCCTGACGGAGATCCTGGGAAAAAAGATGGCTTATGTCGGCCTGATTGGCAGCCGCAGGCGTGTTCGCATTGTCCTTGAAATCCTTGAAAAGCAAGGGTTTTCCCGAAAACATTTAAAAAAGGTCTTCACGCCCATCGGTCTGCCCATCGGAGCCGAGTCACCCGAAGAAATTGCGCTATCGATCGTGTCTGAACTGGTGTGTGTTCGCCGCAAAGGTCCGGCGCAGGCCAAAACCCTTCGTGCTGCCGTAGGAATTGACTTATGAACGACAAAGAAATTTATCAAAAACTTGCCGAACTCAAGGATCAGGGAATTGCGGTTTGTCTTGCCACCATCGTTGACACCGTCGGTTCCACTCCGCGTGAAGCCGGAGCCAAAATGATTATCTGCGCCGACGGTACCCTTTACGGATCGGTGGGTGGCGGTTGCGGTGAAAGTGAGGTTCGCAGCTCAGCCCTGCGATCGATTCTGACAACCCGGAAACCGGAACTTATAGAGATAAATCTTACCGATGATATCGGAACCCGTGAGGGCGATGTTTGCGGGGGAACGATGCAGATATTTGTAGAACCTCTGATGTCCTAAGTTTTTGAATGGTTTTCTGTTTCCTGGAAAAATTATTATGACGATACTGCAGTCAACCGCAAAACTTGTAAGACAAAAGCTGGGCGCCGAGTTTGAAAAGCTGACCATTGACCGGCTTGCGGTCGGCCTGTTTTTTAGCGGTGTTAAATTGTCCAATGGCGCCGGCGGTGTGAGTTACACACCGGTTAAGGATATCCCTCAGGCGGTATGCTGCCCGAGTTCTGCCGGAAGAATTTTTGATCCGGTAAAAATAAACGGTATGCCGACCGCAGAGGTGCTAACAGCGCTGCCTTCCAAGGAACCGATCAAGACGGCTATTGCGATTGCCACGCTAAATGCGCTCAGTGCGATTTGCTGGGAGCGGGGATTAACCGATAATTACCGTATTCAGATAAACACCGATGCTGTCGATGTTGTGCGGATGCCCGTCGAAAGCTCGGTGGCGGTCATCGGGGCCTTTGTCCCCATCTTGAGGAAATTAAAGGCCCGCGGAGGCCGGTGGTGGGTCATCGAGCAGGATCCCCAAACTCTCAAAGGCGATGAAATGGACCACTTTATACCCGCCGACCAATCCGAGGAAACCATCTCCGCAGCTGATGTGCTGATTATCACCGGGGTTACGCTGGTCAATCACACCCTGGAGCCGATTTTAAAGGCCGCCCGCGCGGATGCCGAAATCGCCGTCATCGGGCCCACGGCCAGTATGCTGCCCGAGGCCCTGTTTGCGCATGGTGCTCGCGTGGTGGGCGGCGTCTGGGTCAAAAAACCGGATGAACTCCTGGATGTCCTGGCTGCCGGAGGTTCCGGATATCACTTTTTCGATAAACTTGCCCCCCGGATTGTTATTGAAAAACCATCCTGATGTTTTTTGTCAGCTCGATAAATGCTAGTGTGCCATCCGAGAAATAACTTACAAAATTAGAGCCGCCATGTCATTTTCTGAAGGGAGATATGAATTTTAAGGAGGCTTACAATTCGCCAAAGGCGGACGATATGGCGTTAGAGAACGAGAACGACGACGAGTACGAAGCAGAGAGACGTTGCTAACCTCGTCCTCGTGCTCCTCCTCGTCCTCGATATTGGTTTTTTGAATTTCTAGTCATAGGACAGGGTAATCCGGGGTGTGGGGGGATGGATGATTTTCATTTTTCCTCTGGCCTGTTGGTGTCTTTCCAGCACATCTGCTACGATCTCTTCAACGGAAGTGAACAGGGCGTGGCCATACGTTTCTTTATATTGCTTGATCTGGCTTTCAACCCGCGCAACGATTTGTTCATGTTTGCCAAGTTCTTCTCTGGAAAATCCCTGGTCAAGTCCTTCAGTGACGAGTTCCACGACATCATAATCAAATCCCAGATCTTTAAAGTCACTTTGTCCCGGTTCTAAACCGGCGGTGGGTTCGCGGTGGATGATCTGTTTATCCAAACTCAGGTAAGCGGCCATTTCGCGCACCAGCCGTTTGGGCAAACCGGCAATGGGGCTGATATGCACGGCACCGTCCCCAAACAGGGTATAATATCCGATGCCGAAATCTTCATCTTTATTGCCCGTACCCGCTAAGATTTTATTTTCGGTGGCTGCTTTAGTCGAAAGGACATTGGCCCGGATTCTGGAGATCATATTGCCTTTGTGAAAATGGCTGTCAAACGCTTCCGGGTTGGTTGATTTGTAGGATTCAACCAGTTTTTCAATACTGTGGATTTCGTAACGGATACCCAGATATTTAGCCACAGACTCGGCATCCATTTCGTCCTGCGTCCTGTTAATTCCGGATGGCAATATATAGCCCAGCAGCTCAAGCTCTTGATTTTTTTGTGTATTATGACGGTCAAATCCGGTCTTAATCAGGGCCGCTGCTGTGCTCGAATCAACGCCGCCCGATAATCCGATCACACATCCGATGGAACCCGTCTCCAGCACCGCTTCGATGACAAAATCACCGATTTCCTCGCAGACCTGTTTGCAATCCATCTTTGCAAGCTTAATGGGTTTCATTGAAATAACCTCCTTAAACCCGACCTGATATTCTAAACATTCTTGATTTTTGATACCGAATACGCTTGGTCAATGTTTTTATTAGCCTTCGCTGACTAACGGGCTAACGGGACAACCTTAATACCTATGCTGCTTCAGTGGCCCTTGAGTTGTCAAGAAATTTGTTGTGATAATATAATCAGGAATTCAAGAGATTATTTGGAATTTATTCTGGGTTCTCGCAAGGATGAATTACTCTCCCCGTAAAAACCGATCCAGCTCGGTTTTCAGGGTTCGCCAGCCGCGGCCGACTTTGATGGCATTGATGCGGCCTTCCGCGATATATTTTAGGTAGGTGGGTCGCGAAATCTTGAGGTACTCACAGGCTTCTTTGGTGGTATAAACGATCTCCTGACCGTTTACATCAAATCCGTTGGAGTAGCCCACATTGCGTCGGTCAAAGCCGCTGCGCCTATCAGACTTTTTTCGCCGATCTTCACCGCTTCTGCGCTGCACTATGTGATCATTTACCATAAATACCCTACCGGATAATTTGAAATATGGAAAAA
>JAUVTR010000113.1 GCA_030601425.1 Desulfobacterales bacterium | reverse complement strand
GTGCTGACATTCAAAAGCGGAAATTCTTGACAGCTGAGAATAGGGTGAATACGTTAGCTAAAGTAAAATTCCCTCTACCCTTGATAAAGGAGGCATACTATGAACAAGGCCATCAAGTGGGGGTTAATTATTTGTGCCAGCCTGATCGTTTTTGTCATCGCCGTATTGTTAATTGCTCCGGCGTTCATTGATATCCGCGACTACAAGCCTGAATTGGAGAAAAAAGTAGCTGAGGCCACCGGTCGTCCCTTTTCGGTGGGCGATGACCTGAGCTTATCTCTTTTCCCATGGGCCGGTATTTCCTTTTCTGATCTGCGTTTAGGGAATACACCTGGATTTTCGGAAAAAGAGCTTGTCACGATCAAATCCTTTGAAGTCCGAGTAAAACTGCTACCCCTGATTTCCAAAGATATTCAAATTAAGCGATTTATTTTAAACGAACCCAACATTACATTGGTAAAAAACAAAAACGGGCAGGTTAACTGGGCCCAGCCAGGTGATACCAAAGAAAAATCAGCGGCTGAAAAGACAACCAAAGAGTCTAAATCGCCAGCAGCAGAAGCGGGGCTACCGATCAAGGACCTGACAGTTGGCGAGTTTTCAATTAAGAATGGATCGATTATTTGGATCGACCACACAGCCAATACCCGCAAAGAAATCACAGCGGTCAACTTAAAATTACAAGATGTTTCCCTGGAGCGTCCGGTTACACTTTCATTTTCGGCACTCCTGGATAATCAGCCGCTGTCCATTGACGGCACGGTGGGACCGGTCGGCAAAGATTTTAAGCAGGCAACGATTCCATTGGATCTTGACATCAAAGCATTCAAACAGCTGATCCTGCAACTCAATGGTAACGTAAAGAACCCCGGTTCAAAACCGGGCATCGATATGGCAATCGAGATTAAAGAGTTTTCCCCACGAAAATTAATGGCGGCGTTAGGCCAGGAGTTTCCCGTCGCGACTTCCGATCCTGATGCTTTGGATCGTGTGGCGCTAAAAGCGCATCTCAAAGGGGATCAAAAAAAATTGGTGGTTTCGGATGGAATTCTCAACCTGGACGAATCGACGCTCAATTTTTCGCTAAACGCCTCTGATTTTTCAAGACCCAATCTTGCATTTGATTTAAATCTGGACCGCATTGATATAGACCGTTATTTACCCCCCAAATCGGAGCGGCAGCCGGCGACCGAAAAACCGACCCAAAAGAAAGCCGCCGATTACGAACCCCTGCGAAAACTTATTTTAGACGGCCGCATTCAGATTGGGCAGCTTATTGCCAATAAAGCCAAAATCGAAAATCTGCTTGTTCAAATCAAAGCAAAAAACGGAATAATCAATCTTGACCCCTTAAAATTAAATATGTACCAGGGGAATGTTTCCGGCATTGGAAATTTAAATGTGCAGACAAATACGCCCAAAAGCAGCGTAAACCTTAACGTTGAGAATATTCAGGTCGGACCGTTGCTTAGAGATGTTTTAGAAAAAGACATATTAGAAGGCGTCACCACTGCCCAGCTTAAACTGTCCATGTCCGGCGATGACGCCGCCATGATAAAGAAAACCTTAAACGGCAACGGGCAGATTCGATTCAACGATGGTGCCATCATCGGGATTGATCTGGCCGGAATGATCCGCAATGTTAAAGCTGCCTTTGGTTTGGAACAAAAGCCTGCTCAACGACCGCGAACCGATTTTGCAGAATTAAATGCGCCCTTCAGCATCAAACAGGGCGTTGTTCATACCCCCCAAACGAGCCTGAAATCTCCGCTTATTCGGATCATTGCAGCCGGAGATGCCAATCTGGTTAAAGAAACTCTGGACTTTCGAGTAGAACCGAAAGTGGTCGCGACAATCACAGGCCAGGGGGATGCGGAACAGCGTTCGGGACTCATGATACCGGTTCTGGTTTCAGGCACATTTTCTGATCCTCAGTTCGCTCCGGACCTGGCCGGCATGGCAAAAAAACAGCTGGAACAAACGATACTGGGAACCGGAGAAGGCAAACAACTTGGGGATAAGGAAGGGCTCGAGGAGACCGTCAAGGGGGTCTTGAAAGGCCTATTGGGCCAGTAATAAGCGGGATATCACACTAGCGTCATGTCTCACAAAAATGTTACAAAAGTCGTGTGATATATTTTAGCCCAGTTGAGTTCTTTAAACAACACAATGTCTATGGTGTCAGGTGTCAGTGTTCAGGTGTCAGATAACAGATGACAGACGTCAGATGACAGAAAGCAGAAACAGTCCGCTCTTTGTCTTCGACTCGACTGAGCTCGTCGCAGGCTGTCATCTGTTTTCTGTGCTCTGTCCTCTGTATCTTCCTGACACCTGACACCCGAAACCTACTTATTCCTGACACCTAAAATAAGATGAATTAACATTGCTAAAATCAATCCGTGTTTTGTAAATTACCTGCGGGACGCAACACTAGCTTCAAGGGTATAAAATGCATCCGTTTAGATTAACCAAAATTATCATTCCAACCGTTGTGTTTTTACTCACAATGGCCGGATGTGCGGGAGTCGGCCAACGCCTGGAAGCGCCGCGGGTCAAGTTGGCCACCATTCGGGTGGAAGACTTCAATGTCCTTGAAACCGTCTTTGAGGTTCAGTTACGGGTGTTTAATACCAATGACACTGCCCTTCAAATCAGAGGCATTGAGTGCGAACTTGAAATTAACGGCCAGCCGTTTGCCATCGGAGTCTCTGACGCCGATGTTGAAATACCGTCATATGGGACACAGCTGTTGCCGCTGCATGTTTATGCATCGATTTTTGATATTATCAAAAGCGTTCAGGGATTGCAGAAGAACCAGGAGCAACTGAAGTATCAAATCAAGGGCAAAGTTCGCCTGGGCGCCGGTGCTTTCCCCTCCGTGCTCCCCTTTGATTCCGAAGGTAACATATCTTTGCCGGATCTGCCCCAGTTAAAAAAGGGCAGCCAATTTTCCAAACCGTTCTAAGTTACCCTCTCTCTTTTTTTATTTGCTTAATTTCCCTTACGGATGTTAGATTCTTTCCGGTGGTTTATCTCTTTGGCGATTATACTAGAACCTATCTCAAAAATGCATCTAACGCCCAATAGCTTCGTTGTGAGCCTCCTTAAAATGCTCACATACTAACATGTATGCTGCGCTTTTTCGTCGGCTCACGCCTTGCTCTTGGACGTGATCTACTATTTTTGAGATAGCTTCTAGCGAAATTTTGGAAGCCTTTTGAGGCCGATATATGAGACTTGGAATCATTGGCCTGCCGCGTTCCGGCAAATCGACCATCTTTGATGCCTTAACCAAAAATATCGCAGGCACAGAGCACAAAGGCGAGGACCGTATTGCGGTCATCCGGGTCCCGAATGACCGCCTTGGTGCACTCAGCCAAATGTACAACCCTAAAAAAACCACCTATGCCCAGGTGGAATACTTCCTGCCCGGCTATAAAAAAGACAGCCCCAAAGACCAAAGTATCTGGACCTCTGTACGAAATTGTGATGCGCTGCTGCATGTCGTTCGCAACCATTCTTCTTACGGCTTTGAAAAACCATCCCCTCTTGAAGATTTTATCAAACTGGATCAGGAGTTCATTCTATCTGATCTGGTTGTGGCCGAGAAACGGCTGGAGCGTATTGAACTGGATCGCCAACGGGGTAACACGATTGACAACGAAGAACAGGCTCTGTTGGATGAGTGCCGTGCAACCCTCGAAAACGAAATCCCTATCAGAAAAAGGTCGGACCTTGCACTGGCCCGCAAACTCAGAGGGTTTACATTTTTAAGCGCCAAGCCCGTTGTGGTCGTGTTTAACAACGAAGATGATAATGATCGCCCACCGGATGTCAAAGAACTCACCTCCAAAGAAGCCTGCCTGGTTGTCAGAGGCAAGTTGGAACAGGAACTTGCACAAATGCCTCCCGAAGAAGCCGCTGAATTTCTGGCTGAATTTAATATCCCGGCATCCGCCATGGATCGGGTCATCCAACAATCTTATGCGCTTTTAGAGCTGATATCTTTTTTTACCGTGATCAGTAACGAAGTCAGAGCATGGACCCTAAAAAAGAAAACTCCGGCCCTGGACGCTGCGGACGTCATTCATTCCGACATGAAAAAAGGATTTATCCGCGCCGAGGTGGTTTCCTTTCAAGACTTGATGGACGCCGGCAGTTATGCCGAAGCCAAAAAACGGGGAACCGTGAGATTGGAAGGTAAAACTTACGAAGTGCAGGAGGGGGATATCATACAGTTCCGCTTCAACGTTTAGAAGCTATCTAAAAATGCATCTAACGCCCAAGGGCTATGTTCAATTCCAGTCCAATGTGCCCCGAAAAGAGAGTGCCTAAAAAAAGTGACTAAAGTTAGAAGTGATCTAAAGTGACTAAAGTTGATGAATTCTATCATTTTAAGAAAGACGGAGCGCAGCGACACCGCCACTTTAGGCATTTTAGCTCATTTTAGTCATTTTAGGCACTCTCTTTTAGGAGCATGATTAAAGGATTTGATTCCACCTTCGATTAAATAAGTTAGGAGAGTGCGTTGGTGACGGATACTGTTTTGGAAATTCTTGCCCAGGGCGCCTGGAACGGAGGTGCCTTGGTCGACAATTCCATTTATGAAAATAAAGGAATGACGTTTAAAGGCCGGATACCGGTCAACAACCAGACCATCGAAGAGCGAATCGGTGTGCGCACGCGGGTAGTGGCGCCTGAGGATGAACGTATCGGTGTGCTGGCTTTTCAGGACCTGCTGCAAACGTCGGATATCGATCCCTGCCGCATCAAGCTGATCATCGGGGCCACCAATATCGGTGAAGATAAATGGGATCCAGGCCCCCTTATCCGGCATCCTTTTGAAAACGTGCAACGCGATTGTCCGGACGCACTGGTGCTCGACTTATACGCGGGCTGTCCGGGTTTTAATGCCTCGGTAGAGCTGGTGTTTATCCTGTCGCTGGCCGGTATTCTCAAACAGGATGACCTATCGATTATTGTTGGCGCAGAGAATGTGCATCGCGCAAAAGCCTTTCCAACAGATGACACGTCCAATATCATCTTTGGCGATGATGCCCTGGCCACCGCACTGGTTACCCGAGGCGGTGCATCCCGCTCTGAATCCGACTGTCTAACAGCAAGGGCAAAATTCAATGCCGGTGAGGACTTTGCGCGCGGTATCGCAAAAAAACTGGCCAACATAATAGGCCCGAATAAAATCGATGGTATCATTGTTGACAACCAGCTGGGCAAGCTCGTATCCAGGATTCCGGCAACGGCAGTCAGAGTGCAGCATCACCTCGTTGAGCAGCTCTACCCCAAAGAAACAGCTAAAGATACATTCAAACAATTTCGCAAGGCCCTCAAGTTTTATGATCAGCATGTCAATTGCTTTGCTTTTGATATTATGACCCTCGACCCGCATCCGGCCCAGGTCGCAAAAATCGCGACAGCCTATGCAAATTCAGGTCTATACCAGCGGATGGCATCGGTTTACCTTGCATCCGATCATCATGTTGTGCTCACTTTGCACGAAGGCAAAGAACGCTCCAATTTGAGACCCAAGTGGGGTATTATTGATTGCCTGACGCGGACCCATGGCTGTTTTGCTGACTATATAGCGGCGGTGCCTTACAACGGCGATATCTTCGGCAAGATGAATGGAAAAGGGGTATTTCTACTCGCCACCCGCGGTGCCAAAAGGCATCTGGATCAATTACTATCCGGCAACAACCTAACCATGGATGATATTGATCTTTTAATCGAACATCAGGCGAATTTTGCAATGATTCCCTTGACCCTTGAACATGTTCTTGATAGCGGACAAACGGATTTAAAAAATGCCGCCGCAGATTTTATTGCCCAAAAAATGGTGACCAATATTCATGTGCGCGGAAACTGTTCGGTGGTTTGTATGCAAAGACTGCCCTATGACCTCGAGCGTGGGGAACTGCTTCCGGATAAAATTCAGGGATATCCTATAAATCAAAACCTCGAAAATTTAAGAGACGCCAAGACGATTTTATACGATTCAATCGGGGCGGGGATGACACGAAGTTCTTTTCTGCTAAGAAAAAAATACGGATAAGTCGACCCAATCGGCGTTAGAAACGTCTTATTATATTGTTTAAAAGAAACATGTCTCAATTGGTTGAATATGCTTTAATCGCATTTATACCGCTTTCCATAATAATGTTCCGAATTACGGAATTGGGGTATAAGTGGTTGTAGAAAAAAACGTTTGAATACCGGAACGTTTTTTTGACAACCACTATATAGTGACCTGGAATGCATCTAAAACGTCAAATAGCTTACCCGATTATTTTCTTTTTGCTGCTTATCTTAATGGGTATTGGTCTATTTTTTCTGACCTCATATCTTCTCCCAGGTTTTCTGGAATCCAAAATCATTTCCATTATAAAAAAAGATGCTGCAATTGCTGATTTCGCACTTGATTTTCGTGAGTTGGATTTGGAAGGGGCCGATATCGGCCCCTTGTACCTGGGCTCGGCCCAGAATCCTGCCCTGATAATTCGCTCCATTCAAGTGGATTATTCTCCCGGGGGACTTTATCAGAAGAAAATTAAAAGGGTCGCGGCCAGCGGAGTTGAACTTTATTGTGAATATAAAAACCGGCAACTGGGCTTGCGTGGTTTGGATTTAGAAAAATTATTAAACCGGCTGGGTTCTGACAAGACGAAGGGTCAAATATCCGATGATGAAGCACCGCTGTCATTTCCCGAGCGCATCGAAATACATAACGGCACCCTCATCTGTATGGTAGACGGAAAAACGTTTAGAATTCCGTTTGAAATTGATATTTTCGCAGAGGAAGCCTCGGCGCGCATTTTAAAAGCAACCATGAGCATATACCCACGGGGACAGACGCTTAAAATCTCAGCCGATATTGATCTTGAACAAAAGCGGATCGCATCCCAAATAGCTGCCAAGGAGTTGGATCTGCTGAGATTTGCCGATTTATTTAAGCACATAGATGGGCTGAGCATAGCGGGATTTGCCAGTTTAGAGGCCAACGCCGATATGCAGCTTGCGCCGTTTAAGGTTTCATCGATCACCGGCCGATTAAAAGGTTCCGCAATTGACGTCAGCTACAAAAATTTTCAATTCCAAAACCGTTCAGACAAACCGGGAAATGAAAAAACATTAATCATCGACTTCGAAGGAGCCGATCATCAGATTTGGAAGATCAAGCTATCGGATTTTGCGACGGTCGCACCCATCGTCGCAAGCGTTTCTGACATGGCCGCAACGCTTGAACGGTCCGAAGATGATTACAGGATCTCAGGTAATTTTAAACTCTCTTTTGATTCTGCAACCGACCTGACAACGGTATCTGTTCCGCTGAGGTTTACAAGACCTTTCGACTTACCGTTAAAATTTTCGGCCAATTACGGCAAAAATGGCAAATGGCGCTTTGACTTCGCCAGCGGGAATCGAAAACAAACCGGCCTCAGGGGCGCAGCTTTTGAATACAAAAACCTGCATATCACCACTAAATTTCCCGCTGTTCATCTAACCGCCAATGGAATCGGCGGCGATATAAGTGCCGCATACAACCTGCGCGTTGCGGACGTTCATATCAAATCTGGAGATGTAAACATTTTATGCCCGCAAATCGTCTTAAAAGGCAAAACGGATTTAATCCAGAGCGAACCGAAAACTCTAATCTCAATCATGGATTTAGATTTATCCGGCACCGAAATGATACTGAACTCCTTTAAAATTAACCTCAACAATCTTTCAGTTGGTGGGAAATTGCAGCGGGACAAAAAGGGCGTTCAGGAGATTACGTCCAGGGTGCAGTTTGCAAATACCGATATTGAGGCCGCCCAGGGAGACATCCGACTCAAACTGATACAAGGCACCCTACCGCTGAAATTTCCGGCTGAGAATTCAAAACAAAAAGGAAGCGTATCTATTTCGGCTGCGCGGTATCAAAACTTAAATCTGGGAACCATTAAAGTAGACTTACGCCAAACGGCATCCGGAATTTCTTTCAGCGGAAAACTTAAAAACCAATTGATACCTGAGTTGGCGGTAAAATTTACAGGCGAATCCAATTTTTGGGGCTCTAATGATTATGAAACCAGCGCTCGATTTGAGTTTTTTTATCCTCAAACCGGACCTGAGATCGATTTAGGAAAATTTCTACCGGCGGCCGAGGGATTTACTTTTGAAGGAAAATTTCTGGAACAGGGTAATTTGGTTATCGGAAAAAATGGATTGCATGCCACCGCTAAATCGAGTTTAAGTAATGGCAAATTGCGTCACCGAAAGAACAAAATTACAGTGGAAGGAATTCAGATGAACCTTTGGATTCCGGATCTGATTAAAATGCGCAGTGCTCCAGGCCAGAAATTGAAATTTGCGCGAGCGTCAATCGGGGATATGAATATCGAAAACGGAGATATCGATTTTCAAATCGAATCGGCCCGATCGGTTCTGATCGAAAAGAGTCATTTTAACTGGTGTGATGGTAAAGTTGACGCGCCGGCTATTCGTTTTAAGTCGGGCACGGAAGACTACAGTCTAATTCTATATTGCGACCGCTTAAACCTGGCGAAAGTGCTTGAACAGTTCGGTGCGGCCAGTGTGGAAGCCGAAGGAGAACTTAACGGCAGGATTCCTTTACGATATAAAAACGGGCAGTTAAGTTTCCAAGACGGTTTCTTGTTTACGACACCGGGTGAACCCGGTAAGATTCGCATGACAGACACTGAAATTTTAACCGCCGGTATCCCTCAGGATACCCCGCAGTATGTTCAGATGGAGCTTGCCAGAAAAGCTTTAGAAGATTATGATTACTCTTGGGCAAAGCTCAATCTGACAACCGAAGGCGATGATTTACTCTTAAATTTGCAGCTTGACGGAAAACCGGCCAAATCCTTGCCGTTTGTTTATCGAAAGGATCTGGGTGGATTTGTAAAAGTTGAAGCCGGCATCGAGGGCTCGACATTTCAAGGAATCCGCCTGGACGTAAATTTCAGGCTGCCCCTTAATAAACTTATGCAGTACAAAGAGCTCATTCGAATGATTCAACAAAGCGGGGAGTAAAATAATGATAAAGCATATCTTGATATTACTCAGTGCATTATTTGTCTTAATCGCAACAGGCTGTACGCAACACAAAGTCGAAATAGCGCCGGTTGAAATTAAGCCGATTCATATCACCATCGATGTAAACGTTAAAGTTGATCGCGCCCTGGATAATTTCTTCGGCGACATCGACGCGGCCGAAGATCAGATTAAAGGCAGCTCTACAACTAGCGAGTAAAATCTTAACGGTCTAAGGTGAAGACAAGGAGAGCCTTATATGAAACAGCGAACATTAACAAAAATACTTACATTTCTACTCATCGGAACTTTTGTGACCGGAGTGTCGGCATTCGCAGATGACATTAAAACCAGAATGAAAAATCGGTTGCCGGTTATCAAAGAGCTTAAAGCCAAGGGTATTGTGGGTGAAGACAACAAGGGCTATTTACAGTTCGTCGGCGGGAATAAAGCAAAAGCAGATGTCGTGGCGGCTGAAAATAAAGACCGCAAAACCGTATACGCGGCTATTGCCAAACAGCAGGGAACTACAGCCGAACTGGTCGGAAAGCGTCGCGCAGTGCAAATTGCCAAAAAAGCCAATAAGGGCAAATGGGTGCAGGATGCCAGCGGCAAATGGCTCCAAAAGAAATAGGTTTCAGGTGTCAGGTTTCGGGTGTCAGATTTCAATAGACGGATGACAGAAGTCAGAGAACAGAAAACAGACTTAAATATCTGTCGCTTTTCTCTTTACTTTATTCTCGACTCCTGACCTCTGATCTCTGACACCTGAACACTGACACCTGAAACCTTGTTATTTAAACCGTAAGCCTATATTTATTGGGACTATCTTGCAGGGTGGTTAAAAAAGGTGAGTCTGTAATGACCCTAACTGATGCGGAATCTCGGACTCTGGATATGGGATTTTTTGCAATGCGGACAGCGACCGGGACGGGTAAAGCGCTTGCGATCTTCAAACACATATCCACACGCCAGGCAGTTTGCAGGGGTAATCACTACTTTTTGATCTTGAGAAGCAACCGAACGGGCGATGTGTGCTAGATGTTCAGAAACTTCTTTTTCAGATATCCCCACTTCCCCGGAAATCTCCCGGGCACTCATCTCCGCTTCACTCAATAGTGATATTATCTTCTGTCTAAGGGTGGGCATGGTGGTTCAATTGTTAATCTGGTTGGATATTCCTTTGTAGGTGTCAGGTGTCAGGTGTCAGAGGACAGAAGTCAGACGACAGAAGACAGATGGCAAAAACTGGAAGATGATGCACCCTATCTGA
>JAUVTR010000137.1 GCA_030601425.1 Desulfobacterales bacterium | reverse complement strand
CTTCATAATCCCAGATCTTGATTTATCAGAATGACCTTGATTCTGCCTTTGGGATACGATTTTTCATGAATCGTCCAGATATTGCAAATTCGAGCGGGGCTGTTGCAGTCCATGCAGTAAGACGTTTTGACACACGGTGTTTTTTGTTCGTGCCTGATGGCATTGGCCGGGGCCGCCAGATTCTTTATGCGATCCATGGCTTGTTCCAGATCGGAGACGATCTTGTTGCGGCCCACCATAATAACGACCCACTTCGGACCAAAAACCATCCCGCCCACGCGGTTGCCCGTCATATCCAGATTGACGAGGGCACCGGATTCTACGACGGCATTGGTTCCGCTGAAAAAGAGATCGCTTAAAAGTGCATTTCTGCGACGCTCGATGATTTCTTCGCGGGATGCTTTCTCATCAAAGGTTTCGATTAAATTGATTTCGGAATCTTTTTTAAAAAATTCCAATACATTGGTTTCATAGAGCGTTAAAGAATCCCCCCAGGATACGCTTTTGACATTCATTTCGGGCAGGATTTGATCGATGACGATTTGCCCGGCTTCCGCCGGGGTTTGGGCAATGAAGGCTTCAAAGTTATTTTTTTCGAGCGCAGCTTTGCAGCTTTGCAGTCGCAGTTCCCAGTATTTTTGCGTCGGCGCTTCCACTATCTAATCAAATCCTTATTTGGCGGCCTGCATCTCACGGCAGGCTCTGGCAATATCCTGAGCGTTGAAACCCAGGGTTTCCGCCAGATAGGCCACATCTCCCACCTCACCGAATCGATCCTGGACACCCAGTCTTTTGACTTTTACGGGATAATGTTCGGCCAGAACCTCACAGACCGCTCCGCCCAGCCCGCCGATCACACTCTGGTTTTCGGCAGTCACCACTGCCTTGGTTTTCTTGACGGATTCTAAAAGGGTATCGACATCAAACGGTTTGACGGATGGATAATGGATATGCTCGGCATGGATGTTCTCCTGTTTCAGGATTGCAACGGCTTCACGCGCAAATATGGTTGTTAAGCCGGTGGTCACCACGGTAACATCTGATCCTTGATCCAATACTCTGGCCTGATGCGGATCAAATTCATAGCTGTCGTCAAATATCGGCGGCTTGACTTCCCGAATCAGCTGCATGTATTCCGGTTTCTTACTGGCCGCCATATATCTGACCATGGAACGCAGTTCATAGACATCCGCCGGGCAGTATACGCGCATATTCGGCATGGCGCGCATGATCGCCAGATCCTGAAAGCACATGTGCGTGGCGCCATTTTTAGCGGTGGTGACACCCGGGGCGGTGCCCACGATTTTTACCGGGTTTTCGGCATAAGCAATCGAAATGGTAATCTGGTCATAAGCCCGGCGGGTGGCAAAAGGGGTAAAGGTTGCGCAAAACGGCACCATGCCCTCGTTTGCCAGACCGGCCGAAATACTCATCATGTTGGCTTCGGCAACCCCGACATCAAAAAACCGATCCGGAAACGCTTCCCAGACCCTGGGAACCGTTCCGGATGATTTCCCCAGGTCGGCTTCCAGGCAAACAACATTGCTGTTTTCCGTCATCAACTCAATAATTGTATCCGTATAGACGGCCCTTAATTCTTTCTCGTGTAGATTCATGCGTCTTTTCCTTCAGTCCAGTTAAAATGGAACGGTTCCCCATTATCGTCGGTACAAACGCCTCCGATGACCCTTTTGCGCTCGTCCTCATCGGGGATGTTGATGAAATGGCATTCGATCCGATTCTCGTAACATTCGTTACCCCTGGCCTTTACCGTATGGGCCACGATCATGGAGGGCCTGTCTTTGACCGCGATGGCCTTGTTGAGGGTGTCATAAATCTCGTCCCAATCATGGCCATTCATCTCAAACACTTCCCAGCCAAAGGCCCGCCATTTATCCACCAGCGGTTCCAGTGATACGATTTTCTCAACCTCCGCGTCGATTTGCATTTTGTTATAGTCGGTGATGACCACCAGGTTGTCCAATTTATGCTGGGCCGCAAACATCGCCGCTTCCCATATCTGCCCTTCCTGGGATTCTCCGTCACCCACAATGCAGAAGACATTATTGGTTCTTTTCTGAAGCTTATTGGCCAGGGCGATTCCATTCGCACAGGACAACCCCTGACCCAGCGAACCCGCGGTCTGATCAACGCCGGGTGTGATGACCTGGTCCACATGACTCGGCAGTTTTGTGCCGTTGGCATTCAGGGTCAACAGCACGTCTTTTTTAAAAAAACCCTTGTAGGCCAGGGCCGTGTAAAGGGTCGGGCCGGCATGCCCTTTGGATAATATGAAGCGGTCTCGATCTTCCCAGCGGGGATTGTCCGGTTTGAGATTCAAAATTCTAAAATAAAGGGTGATGATAATTTCCACCAGACTGAGGGATCCGCCGATATGGCCTCCGCCCGCCCGGCACATAATATCCGTAATAATGTAACGGAATTCTTTGGCCAGCTGATCCAGCTGTTCCCTGCTTTCGATCCTGTCAGTTTCCATAAATATCTCCTTAAACCCCCAGTTCCTGTTTTAACCAGGCCTTTACATTCTCGTCCAGTGCATACACTCCTTTAAGTTCGCAAATATCTTTTTCAAACTGACCGGGGAGCTCGAACTTTGCCAGTTCAAGAGCTTCTTCCGAATTTCGGCGGATCAAATAGATATAATAGGGCTTGCGCCAGCAATTTACGACAAAATAGGTAGTATAATCGCTTTTGGATCGGATGACGTATTTTCCGCTGCCCCAATCGGTATTGCCCCACTCCAGATATTGCTTGACGGCTTCTTCGGGCGTCATATCCCATTCGACCTCATTAATTAAATCTATATCTTTTTTTAGTTCTTCCAGAGCAAGCAAAATGGGTCCCTTTCCAGAAGCTATAGTGCGGGCCACCGCGCCCGCTTACTTTAGGTCGGCACAGTAGCCGACCCTTCTACACACATCTAATCCACGTCGAGGCGGATAAATGTTCATCGGTTGAGCCCGTTGGCCCGTTAGCCCGTTGACCGGTAAAAAAATAAAATCAGACATTTTTCCTTTGTTAACTGGCTCAATCCCGTTTCACGAGGACCTTCGGCCGGCTCAACGGGATAACCTAAAACGGTAAATTTACAGTTTCAAGCAAATCCGGGTGATCGCCCAAAAACCGATATAAAGTGGCGCGACCCACACCGAGCAGTTTGGCGGCCTTAACCTTGTTGCCGCCGCTTCGCTCAAGCGCCGATCGAACCGAATCCACATCCAGCTTGCGGGACGGGCCACGTCGTACGCAGATATTTTCAAGATCGCGCAGCTCCAGCGGAAGATCATCCGGAGAAATCACCCGACTGCTGGATTTAACAATGGCAAACTGGATGGCGTTCTGTAATTCGCGCACATTTCCCGGCCATCGGTAATCCAGCATCAACGACATCGCCTTGTTGGAAATCTTAAGGCGTTTCTTGCCGTAACGCTCCCGGGCTTCCTGCAAAAAATGTTCACTCAGCAAAGGAAGGTCGATTTTGCGATCGCGCAGCGGCGGCAGCTCAATCGGTATCACATTAAGCCGATAATATAAATCTTCCCGGAACCTGCCGTGTTTAACCGCTTCTTTGAGGTTTTTGTTGGTCGCGCTGATCACCCGAACATCAACACGAATCGTTTGTTCTCCGCCCACTCTTTCAAATTTGCCTTCCTGTAAAAAGCGCAAGAGTTTGGCCTGCATGGTATTTGAAAGTTCGGTTACCTCATCCAGAAACGCCGTGCCGGCGTCCGCCAGCTCAAAACGGCCCTTTTTATCCCGGAAGGCACCGGTAAATGCACCTTTTACATGTCCGAAAAGCTCACTTTCAATCAGTCCCTCCGGCAGGGCTCCGCAATTGATCGGCACAAACGGTGCGCCGCCACGCCAGCTTTCACTATGGATTGCCTCAGCCACCAATTCCTTTCCGGTACCGGTTTCACCGTAGATATGAACCGCGTAATCATAATCGGCAACATCTTTGATCTGTTTAAAGACAGATATCATTTTGCTGTCATGACCGATGATGTTGCCAAAGCTCGTCAGCTCTCCGGCGCGCTCTTTAAGACTGAAAATATCAGTAACATCCGTAAATGAGGTCAGCACACCGGCATTCTGGCCGTCAGCGTCCCGCATACTGGTAACCGTCATCTCGACGCGTCGCTTCTCGCCGGTTTTGGTGCTGATGTTCAGGGTGTATTCGGATTTTTCGGCCAGTTTGGGTGGATCTTCACAGAAGACACAGCGTTCTCCGCAAAATGGACTACCAAAGGCTTCATGGCAATCGCGGTTCAGCACTTCTTCTCGATGATAACCGGTGATGCGCTCGGCTTCGGTATTGAAAAAAAAGATGCGCCGGTCCATGTCGTGGGCAATAATCCCCTCTTTAAGATTGTCCAGGACATTTTCCAGGTTATCCCGGTGGCATATTAAATTTTCTAATGAGAAATCCGACATCATTCCACAATTCCAATGTTCCAATAAGAAAGATAGAAGCTATATGATCCAGGCGCTCATGTCAAACACCGGCGCACACTTCCTTTTAAAGCTCGCAGTGAATATTTTGATTTAATTCGATCCCTTGCATATCTATTCGAACATCATAGGCCAGGATCTCGACGCCGTTTTGGGCAGCGCGCCTTAGCCCGCGACCATACTCAGGATCGATGTGGTCGGCCGGTTGAAACACCTGTGCATCCATTCTCTCGATAAAATAAAACCGCTTATAGCGTCTTAATAGGATTCCGGAGATGAGTTCGGGCCAGACCAGGCCTCTTGAGGCAGTTGCAGGTAAAGATGGGTTCATAGAAATTTTTCTTCGATCATATCGGCCAGGGGCACAACATCCTCAAATGCGAATTTGGGGACCTTTAATTGAAGATCAACATCGGTCACCACCGCGATCAGAAGCTGATCATCTTTCAAAAGCGGCTCGGGATGCCGCGCTGACCGCACGACTTCAATCTTGGGTTTGTTCCCTGTCTTGTAACCTTCGGTGATCACCAGATCAACATCATTAAAATAGCCCAAAAGACTATCCAGGTCTCCATTGTGATCATTTCTGACCATGGCAATTTTTCCGGGTGAATGGAAAATAACGGTATCGGCACCCGCGGCCTTATGCCGGGAACTGTCTTTACCCGATCGGTCAATGTCCGGATTATGGTGCGAATGCTTGATGGTGCCGACTGTGTATCCGCGTTTTTTGAATTCGGGAATCAGCTTTTCGATAAGTGTGGTTTTGCCGGATTGCGAGCGGCCGACGATAGAAACAACCGGAGGCATAAGTCTAACCTTTTAAATTAAGATTTTGCGCATATTTTGGTTATACCACGAAGTTCACGAAGGGCACGAAGTAACAAATTATAAAATTTTTCTCTAATCTTCGTGTTCTTTCTCGTCCTTTGTGGTGAACAGCAAAACATCAATTAACCTGAAATTACATCCTCCTCAACCGATGAGGATAGGCTGCCGGTTAGCAGCACCTGTATCGCAGAGGAAAACTAAGGTGCTTAAAAAAGAATGTCAAGCCATTTAGGCCGCAGCGATTTTTCAGTTCTAACCGGACACCATGCAACTGAGGCAGCCGAATCAAAATCAGGTGCAAAAAAGTATTGATATCTTAGGTTGAAGGTTTATCATAGCAAAAAAATGGGGGTTTCGGGTGTCGGGTGTCAGTAAACAGATGACGGAAGACAGAAAACAGAAGTCAGATAAGGTGCTTCATCCTCCAGTTTTAGCCATCTGTCGTCTGTCCTCTGACCTCGGTCTTCTGACACCCGAAACCTGAACACTGACACCTGAAACATTATTATGCAGCCCATATTGGAAGTAAGAAATCTTGTAAAAAAATACAATCAACTGGTTGCGGTTGACGGGATCAGCTTTGCCCTCCGTAAGGGGGTCTGTTTCGGCCTGCTGGGTCCTAACGGCGCCGGCAAAACCACCACAATTGAAGTCATTGAAGATGTGATACCGCCGACAACCGGTGAGATCCTTTACCAGGGAAAATCCCGCTCGCCATCATTTAAAGAAGAAGTCGGCATTCAGTTTCAGAGTACGGCCCTGTTAAATCTTCTGACGGTTCGCGAAACCCTGCAAACCTTTCAAAGCTTTTTCACAAAGACCATCACGATTGAGGAACTCGTGGAGTTGTGCCGACTCGGCGAATTTCTCGATCAATACAATGACAAAATATCCGGCGGGCAACGCCAGCGCTTTCTGATGGCCCTGGCCCTGATTAACCGTCCCGAACTGCTTTTTTTAGATGAACCTTCGACCGGGCTTGATCCCCAGGCCCGGCGTAATTTATGGGACTTGATCCTGGGAATCAAAGCCGAAGGTAAAACCATTATTTTAACCACCCATTACATGGAAGAAGCGCAGTATCTCTGTGATGAAGTGGCCATTATGGATTACGGCAAGATCATTGCGCAGGGATCCCCCGATGAGCTGATTCGACAATACAGCCGCGGGATTACCGTGGTCCTCCCCCGGGAGCGTTATGCTCTCAAGGCAAACAGCTTTCCGCTGCCCGTTCGTGAAGTCAAAGATACCATCGAAATTAAGACCGATGATATCAATCAATGTTTGGAGCAATTAATCTCCCATGATGTCGATTTATCGGATATCTCGGTACGGTCACCCAATCTGGAAACCGTGTTTTTAAATCTAACCGGACGCAAGCTGCGAGAATAACCATGAGCTTTAAACGACTGTGGGCCATCTTAAAGGCCAGAAATTATGAGTTCTTTCGCGATCATTCGGCATTCGGTTGGAACTTCTTATTTCCGTTTCTGCTGGTGGCCGGGTTCGGCATTATCTTCGGCGGCAAAACCTATACCGAATATAAAATCGGCGTATTTCCATCCGAATCAAAGCAGGTTTCCATTGCGGAGCTCAACATCCCGCAGCGCTTTAAAGATATGCAATATCTCAAATTTATCGGGTTTCCAAATGCTGCCGAAGGATTGGAAAAGCTAAAGCATCACCGCATTGATTTTTTGTTAAAAACCGGCAATGGACCTCACCAATACTGGGTCAGCGATGCTTCGCCCAAAGGATACGTTGTCGAGCAAATGTTTAAAGCCAGCCTTTTTCCGGCAGAAAACACACTCAATGCTGAAAAAAAAGAAATTCAGGGAAGCGCAATCCGCTATATTGACTGGTTGTTTCCGGGCATTCTGGCGATGAACATGATGTTCAGCGCGCTCTGGGGCGTTGGATACGTTGTCGTACGCTATCGTAAAAACGGCGTGTTAAAACGCCTAAAAGTCACTCCCTTGACAGCATTTGAATATTTAACGGCCCAGGCCATTTCGCGAATCTTTCTGCTCATGTTTACTCTGGTGATCGTCTGGACCGGCTGCGATCTAATTTTTTCATTCAATGTGCAGGGCTCCTATATCGATTTGTTTGTCATTTTCTTTCTCGGCAGCCTGAGCCTGACATCCCTGGGCTTGGTCCTGGCCTCCAGGGGAACCAGCGAAGAATTTACCACGGGAATTTTAAACTTTATCTCCTGGCCCATGATGTTTCTATCCGAAGTCTGGTTTTCGCTGGAAGGGGCACCGGGGTGGGTTAAAATTTTCGCAAAGATTTTTCCGCTGACCCACATGTTAACCGCCGCCCGCAGGGTCATGCATGACGGCGCCGGTTTGATCGACGTCGGCCAGGAAATTATGATTCTTTCGTTGATGACGCTGGGTTTTTTAACCCTGGGGGCTTCTTTGTTCTCGTGGAATAAGTAGAAGCGGTCTCAAAAATGCATAAAGACGAGTGCGCTAAAGTTAAAAGTGATCTAAAGTGACTAAAGTTGAGGAATTCTGCCCGTCGAGAGCCTCTGGGTCGAACGATCAATTTTATTGTAAGAGATGGAGCCCCGCGACTCCTTAACCCTGGCCCAGACCTTGATTACAGATTTAATGGGTTACTCGAAATCCTGCACCGTTAACTGAAGTAATTACATGATCGTATTTTATAGCGCGAGGGCGGGCTTTAGTCACTTCATACTTTAGTTCACTTTAGTCACTTCTTTTCTGAGTCTTCTGCCATCTGATTTTGATTTTCCGGTCGAGGTTTCGCGGCGGCAGGATTGGCTTGAATCTGTTTTTTTCTGGGAATAAATTCGTTGATAAAATGGGTGGAATGAATAACGGAAACAATTTTTACGGCCAGATAAACGGCGCCCAGCACCGCCAGGTAGCGCATACTGCCTTCAATCTTATTCAACACGTCCTGCAGCGTCACCGCGATGTAGGCCAGCAGAAAAATTTCCACAAGGGCATTGAGCAGCCCGATTAAATAATGGCGCGTATAGAAATAGCCCCCTCCCGGAAAGAGAATGGCAATAATATAAGCGACAATTTTATTTTTAAACTTCAATTGACAGGATTCGCAGAAGTACTTTCCGGTCGACAGCGGACGGATGCATTGCGGACAGAGGTGGAAGCGTTCGCCTAACTGGGTTTTGGTCCCCGAAAGCGGCTTGCCCTTAAGCAGGGCCCTGATTTTTTTTCTTTCCGAAAACGCAATGGCCTTAAATTTTTCCAGCTTGCCGAATTTGGCATACTGAACAACCAGTGTCCCCCCTTTCAGGGAAATGGATTGACAACCGGCATAGTGTATTTGAGCGATGGAATTTTTATATTTGTAGTTTGGAGTCGTGGGCACATGGAAAATGCGGTGGTTGGTAAATACAAAAAGGGATCGTTTCAGATAAACAAATAAAAACCCGGTTGCATATTGGGCAAGGGATGCTATCGGCGAATATCCGGTCGAAACCAGTAAAATTTTCTCACCCTTTTTTAAAATAGGTTTGAGAAAAGGTAATTTGACGATGAGTTTGCGCTGTCGTTTTTCAGTGCGCTTTTTATAGATTTTTTTATGATTGGAAAACAGCGTTTCCCGATCAACCGGCAGCCCGAAAATCTGGGGCCCCATCATGCCGGTCGGCTCAAAGGCTTTTTCTGCCATTCGTGCTTATGCTCCTTTCATTAACCCCACACCCCCGATGCAGGCCTCTTCGACTTTAAGGACCGAAGGAAAGCATCTCTCCTATCAATTGTCAAGAAATGCATTTAAAAACCCATCTTTTGCTCGCTGGCTGT
>JAUVTR010000256.1 GCA_030601425.1 Desulfobacterales bacterium | reverse complement strand
GCTCAGGCGAGGCGGGCGGGGATGAAAGCCAAAAATTTCAATCGCCTTCGGCGAATGAAAAAATAGTTGCCATTAAATTAAAGTTTGTTGGGTAATATGACTTTCCGGCAGTTAATTATGCTGAGATTTTTTCCGCCGCAGGCGGATTGAGTTTCGCCACTTTCTTCTGGAAAGTGGCGAAGAAAAGAAATCCAAATAATCCTGTCTAAAATTTAAATCAGATAGCTTCTAGTAATATTTTACCCCAACACCATAATAAAAATATGAGGCGTGGTCGGGCAATTTTTTGCACCACATGACTTTTGCCCGGCGAACGTCGTGGCCGGAGGAATAAGGGGAGTTTTCGATACCAATAAAAATATCGGATCTCACTACCGGCGCGAAGTCTGATTCAAAATACATTCCGGTTCGGCTGTAATTGCACATTCGACCTTCATAGTACTTACCTGACGGATAATTCTCAATCATGACCGTTGCTTCGTGCTCAAACCGGGGTGTATCTCTATTTTCAGGATTCGATTCCATATTGGGTGATCTGTTTTTGCGAATTAATCGTCCTCATTAGTTAGCACAAAGCGTGCCGAATTGGCGGCTATAAAATTTATGTTATAAATACAATTAGTTGTGCAGAAGCTCCTTTAAAAATAAGCGGATAGACCGGTCCAATTTATGGAAAATTTTCCATAATCATTGGGTAACGGTTTTCCCATATGCCACAAGATGTAGTGGTTTAACAATTACTAGAATCTAAATGAGCGATTTAGAGAAGAGGCAGTACAAAGTAGATGGACAAAGAAAGTTAACAGCGGGTAAGAGACCCAATAGATGAGGGTGATTCATTACGAATCACCCTCTGAGCATTGGGTGACAGTATGTATTAACACACTATCGTTTTTTTTTATCGGCCTTTATGCCAAAAACTTTACCGCTTTTACCATTCAATCGTTCCGGGCACAAAGACGTATTTCGTTCCGGTCTGATCATTTAATACGTCGCTTGCTACTTTGATCAATTTATCGCCGGGCTCACTGGATTCTCTATCGGCCGGCCCTTTGGCCGGAACAAGCGAGAGAACAACCTTTTCAATTTCTTGCAAAACATTTTGTTTCTGCGGGGATGAAGCCTCGAAGGTTAAATATGCGCCCCATACATCTTCGGTTAAAAATTGGTCATTGAGTTTGAAACGATGGTTTCCATCCTTATCTTTGACCAAAAGCTTGGTGATCAGTTTACCACTGGCATCTTGATTCAACTGCAACAAGTTTTTTTCATCGATATAGGCAAGCAACGTATTCTCTTTTTTATAGAATCGCTGAGCGATCAAATCCAGCTGAACCGGTGGTTTTCCTTTTCGTTTTAATACAAAATTCTTATCATTTCCGAAATACATAAACCGTGTATTTTTCACACGCTTGAGACGTTCATAATAATAATCTTCATTCACACCTGTTAAGCGCTGATCCGGGTGCAGCTTTTCGGACAGATCGCTAAACTGCAATTTTTTAATTAATGATACGATTGCTCGTTTATCCTTTCCATGGGCTTCAAAATAAAGGGATGCCATCGAGTCGGCTTCCTGCACATAAACATTTTGATAGCCGCCGAGCGTCTGCGGATTGCAGGATGTCTCCGGAAGGGCCGCATTTAATGCTCCTGAAATTACACCGCTGGCGGGTCCGGCCAGAGAGCCTGCAACCGCTGCCAATTTTTTCATCGCATTCGCATACTCTTCATCTTGCAGACATGAATAATACTCTTTTAAGCTGTGTCGTTGCTCGATATGGGCAATTGCATAGACCAGCAGCGCTTCAAGCTCGTCCTCATTGGCCAGGGAGTCAAAAAGAGCGGTGGTGATAATGATTTTCCCGGTCGGCATGGCAAATGCGTCAATGCGGCGGCTGTCTGATAAATAAAAAGCGTAATCGTAGCCTACCCGCTTCAGGGGCCAGTTCTGTAACACCTTTTTGCCCACATCTGTCAGAAGCGCCTGCTTTTTTGAACCATTCTCGATAGGTTCATAATCGCGCAGTCGCATGGCCCACTCTCTTTCAAGGGCCTGTTCCACTGTGAACCGAGGGAGGTACAGCATTTTTTTAAAGCAGAATCCGCTGGCACGATAACCTTGCGTTTCTGCATCCTCGCGTCTCATGCGAGCCGACAGGTTCGGATCCGATGAATGATTGCAGGACCATAAATGGTAAAGTTTACTTTGGGGGTCAAGGACAACATATTGATGATTTTCGTCACCGAGAGTCTCCAGCAGGATCATCGGTATGCCTTCAGCAGTCGTTTGCTCGAGGAGTTCATCGCTAAAGAAAAATTTAATGGTTCCCGTGCCCAGGATGGAATGGGAAAGCTCGAGGGTGATATTGGGGCCTTTGATTATGACATCGATTACACGGGCTTCTAATTTTCTGTCCTGGAAAAATATTTTACTGACGGTCTTTTCATAGAAATATTCGATGCCGTTATGTCTTCCGAATCCAAAATTTAATTTGTTCAGCTGGGGCATAATCAACAGGTTATTTTCCAACACGGCCTTTTTTATCGTTGCTTTTGATTTGGAATCAAAAGAGGTATCGCGTTTACCAGATACCGGCGAATGCCAGGCGATGCACAGAACCAGCAAACAAATCCAAAAGAAAGGTTTTTGATACAGTTTTCGCACAACTCAACTCCTTGCACTGATGAGAGCGCGCATCAGTTTATTCGATTCCTTCTTATAAATAAAACCTAAACGGAGAGATCAACTCCCTCCTTTTTGAAACGCTTATTTATATTTTTTTTAATTACGGGCCCAAGCGATTTCGACCAATCCTGTGCCAGGATCATACTTTCCTGAAGAATAAGCGGCCAGATTTTTATTGTTTTTTCCCCTAAATCTGTCTGGTAAAATTTAAGTAATCCCTTTATATCTTTATGATTAAAGTGCTTGGCATAAATGGGTATCACCCTATCGAGAAAGCCGCCTTTAGCCGTCATTTGTTCTTCTATAACTCTGTTTATTTCCTCACCCAGGATCCGATAGGTTTTAGCCGGCAAATCAGGGCGCGATGCTTTAATCGCCTGGCTCATCTGGCGAATAAAAAAGTTCGATATTTGCTTTGTGACCTTCGGTGGCCCGGTAATTTGCATTAATTTTTCGATATCGGCCCGTTTTGCGGGGGCGATATTATCGCTTGCCGCAGGCGATACCAGAACACATGCGATTACGGCCACTACCATTAAGATTTTGGGCATTGCATTTCTCCTCTGCCTTCTGTTCAGGGCCATGACTGCTTGACTAGAACCCATCTCAAAAAAGCCAATATCGAGGACGAGGAGGAGCACGAGGACGAATACGAGGTTATGCAACGTTCCTTCGCTTCGTACTCGTCGTCGTCCTCGTTCTCGTTAGCTAACGTTCAAGCATCTCCCGTGCATGCTCCAGAGTCGCTTGCGTAATTTTCTCACCGCCTAACATTCGAGCAATCTCTTTATAGCGATCCTTGTCACTTAGCAGGCTAATCGATGTGCGGGTCCTGCCTTTGGTAACATGTTTCGAAATACTGTAATGCTGGTCGCCGAATTTGGCGATTTGGGGCAGGTGGGTAATGCAGATGACCTGGTGATGTGCTGCAAGATCGGCTAATTTTTTTCCAACAACTTCGGCCACGCCACCGCCGATTCCTGCATCGACCTCATCGAAAACGACGGTTTCAACCGAATCGGTTTTGACTAGCAGGGCTTTTAATGCCAGGACCACTCGTGACAGTTCTCCGCCCGAGGCAATACTGGCCAGGGGTTTTAATGCTTCACCGATATTGGGTGCAATTAAAAATGTCGCCCGATCGATGCCTGTTTCGGTTATGATGTGATTATTTGCAGTTAGATACTGATTTGTTTTTCCATCAGCCGCCATGACCTGCAAAGATGCCTTAAATTCCGTCTTCGACATCATTAGCGTGGCCAGTTGGTCAATGACCTTTTTGGCAAACCTGTCGGCCGTTTTTTTTCTTTTACGGGATAGGTTTAAAGCCCGATCTTTCAATTTGCTGTGCAACTCGCTGATTTGAGTTTCGGTGTCTCTAATTGAATCGGCAATATTCTCAACGTTGGCTAGATCCTGCTCAATTGACTTGAGTTTGTCAAATACAGCCTCTATCGAACCGCCGTATTTGCGTTTAAGTTTATTGAGCGTATCGAGTCTTTCTTCAACGGCGTCTATTTGTTTTTCGTCCATCTGAATCGAATTAAGGTAGCTCCGCAGTCCTTCAATGAGATCCTCAATTTGATAGGTGGTGTCAGACAGTTTGGCCGTCTTTGATTTCAATTGTGGGTCGATCTGGCTGATCTTGTCCAGATTCTTTTTTACATCCACCAGTTTTTCGATAACCGAGCCCGGTGCGCTGTAAAGCGATTCGATGCTGTTGTATACGACCTGATACAATTCTTCGGCGTTTTTGAGGCGCACCCTTTCCTGTTCAAGCGCTTTGCCCTCCCCCCTGGCCGGATTGGCGGCTGTAATTTCTTTCAGCTGAAACTCCAACAGTTCAATCTGTTCGACCTGCCGCTCTTTGATCGTGTTTAACTCTTTCAGTTTTTCCAAAAAGGGAAGCATTTGATGAAAATAGGCGCTGACTTCCTCGCGCAACGGCATGAGACCGCCAAATTGATCGAGGATTAAAAGATGCTGTTCTTCCTTTAACAACAGCTGATGAACATGCTGGCCGGATATGCTGGCCAAATTTTCGGTGATGGCATTAAGCAACTGAATGGTGGCCATGCGGCCGTTAATGTACACCCGATTCATATCGCTGCGGGAAATTATTCGTCTGACAAGCAGGCTGTCAGACGGCTCGTAGCCGTGTTCGGCCATAATGTTCGCCACCCGGCTTGAACCTGTTATTTGAAACAGTGCCTCCAGTTCGGCGTTTTGTGCTCCGGTGCGCACCAGATCTGCTGATGCGCGACTGCCCAGCAACAGGTTCACCGCATTGAGGATGATGGATTTACCGGCGCCGGTTTCACCGCTGAGAATGGTCAGCCCTTCGGAAAAA
>JAUVTR010000100.1 GCA_030601425.1 Desulfobacterales bacterium | reverse complement strand
GCGCTTTTCTTTTGTAAATCATCATAACCCTCCAGAGCGGCATTGAGTTTGTCAACGTAGGTCTGGTGGTGTTTGGTATGGTGAATTTGCATGGTTTGTTCATCAATATAAGGTTCCAACGCATTATATGCATATGGAAGTGCGGGTAATTTATGAATCATAGTTCCACCTCCCTCTCTCGTCATTATTTTATTGGCAAAAAAAATTAATGTATGAACGAATTAATTGACTTACTTAGCGATCAAAAATAATAATAAGCACTAAATTGTATTCCACAATCATTTAATTAAGTTTAGTATATATAAATAAATTAATTACTTAAGATATTTCCAATCCTTAATTTCACTTTGAGGTCCACTGCAATGTCACGTGCCAAACTTATATCGGATTTCCTCGGATTGACGAAAAGTACAGCGGGCTTGCTGTTTATGGTGGTTCTGGTGGGTATGGGCGAACGCATGGCAGAGCGCTTTCTACCAGTTTATTTACTGGCTCTTGGCGGCGGAGTCATTTCTATCGGGCTTTTAAACGGATTGGATAACTTCCTGTCGGCCATTTATGCTTTTGCGGGAGGGTATCTTTCCGAGCGCATTGGCACGAAACGCGCCCTGCTGGTATTTAATTGCATGGCCATGATCGGATTTTTAGTGGTAATACTGATTCCGGCGTGGCAGGCGGTCCTGATCGGCGCGATTTTTTTTCTGGCCTGGTCGGCGATTTCCTTGCCGGCCACCATGGGTCTGATTGCGAGGGTACTGCCGACAAACAAACGCACCATGGGCGTTACCATGCATTCCCTGGTGCGTAGATTCCCGATGGCCCTGGGACCCATTTTGGGGGGTCTATGCATCGGTGCCTGGGGGGTTAAAGACGGTGTTCGCGTTGCTTTTGGAGTGGCTTTAATTTTTGCTTTTATTGCCGTTTTGCTGCAGCAAAAATTAATTGAAGATGATTCAAGCAACAAACCGGATGATGAATATGCCATTCAACCTGAAAAAAATCCCTTCAAGCTGTTTCAATCCATGGATGCCTCCCTGAAGCGCTTGCTGGTATCCGATATACTCATCCGTTTTTGTGAACAGATCCCCTATGCTTTTGTGGTAGTGTGGTGCATGAAAGCGATTACCCACCCGGTTTCGGCGTTTCAGTTCGGCATTTTGACGAGCATCGAAATGGCCACAGCGGTGCTGGTTTATATTCCAGTTGCCCACCTGGCGGATAAAAGCACAAAAAAACCATTTGTGGTGATCACCTTTATCTTTTTCACCTTTTTTCCCCTGGTACTTATCTTCTGTCAGTCGTTTCTGTGGTTGATTCCGGCATTTGTACTCAGAGGTTTAAAAGAGTTTGGTGAGCCGACCCGCAAAGCCCTCATACTGGATCTGGCACCGGAAAACTGCAAAGCCGGAATGTACGGACTTTATTATCTTATCCGCGATATATGCGTCTCCGTTGCAGCCTTTGGCGGTGCGTTCTTATGGCTGATCAGCCCGACCACAAATTTTATGGTTGCCTTTTTATTCGGGGTGATAGGGACAATTGGATTTGCTCGCTATGGTACGGATGTTATACGGATTCCACGCTGACAATTTCAGGGATTTTCTTTTTCACATGGGCTTCTATACCCTGTTTCAGGGTCATCTGGGACATGGGACATCCGCCACAGGCGCCGGTCAATCTAACCTTGACAATGCCGTCTTCCACATCCACCAGTTCCACATCTCCACCATCCGCCTGAAGTGACGGTCGAATTTCATTCAAAGCGCTTTGAACCTTTTCTTTCATTTTAGGCCTCCTATAATATTGGGCTGTTTGGGTTGTAGTGCCAAAAATTCTTAACGTTTAAATTACACCACTTTGTGGTATCGGTCAAGTCATTGGTATCTATTTTTGCGGCAACAGTCCCCAAGAGTGGCATATGACTACAGCCAGGTGTCAGGTGTCAGTTACCGGGTTCCAAGGTTCAAGGTTCAGCGTTCAGAGGTTCAGTTTAGAGTATTATGCATCTCGGTATCCAGTCTGCGACGAGCTACATGGTATAGGGTATAAGGTAGAAGGCGCAGGGCGGATGCATGCGATCTAATCTGGTTCTTTTCGTCCTCGTGAATCAGAATTTTATAGGGGACGAGGACGAGGACGACGACGAGGGCGGTAGAAACTGGAAGATGAAAAATCCAATTGACACCCTGCTTGGTGATAGGTTAATCATGATGTGTTTCTCAATAAACCGCGTGTATTTCCTATCAAACCCGCTCAATTCTCCGATACGGGTACCAATCTCTATTTTTAGAGAGAAAGGGGCTCACAAATGATTGAATCTATTTATCAGACTCTGGCTAAAATCGGTTACACCCATCCACTGCACCCCCCGGCGACGCACCTGCCGGCTGGACTTATTATCGGGGCATTTGTATTTGCGCTAATCGCCTGGATTTTCAATCGTAAAAACTTGGCCCAAACCGCACGCCATTGTCTTGTTCTGGCGTTAGTTATGGCTGTGCCGACCATTCTATTGGGACTCATGGACTGGCAGCATCGCTTTGGCGGTGCCTACCTTTTTGAGATCAAAATGAAACTGGTTTTAGGCGGAATACTTTTGCTCTTGCTTCTGGTCGCCGTCGTTTACGCTTCTTTGGCCGGGGCCTTCACGAAAACGGTTATGGCGATATATGCGCTGTGCCTGTTGACGGTAATCGGCTTGGGATATTTTGGCGGGGAACTTGTGTATGGAACCAAAACGCCTGTCGGCGAAGAAATCAAAGGCCTCGCGGCCGAAGGCGCACAGGTTTTTAATCAAAAATGCTCGGTCTGTCACCATACGGATAGCACCGCTATAAAAGTGGGTCCCGGCTTAAAAGGCATTTTTAAACAAGATAAATTTCCAATGAGCGGTTTGTCTGTATCGGATGAGAATTTCCGCAAGCAGCTAAAAACACCTTTTAGTAAAATGCCGCCCTTCGGGCACCTTTCAGATGAACAGGTTAACACACTGATAGATTATCTAAAAACACTTTAGAACCCATCTCAAAAATGCATCTAACTTAATAGGGAAGTTATTCAAGGGATACAATTATGAGGCAAATATCAGAAAAGAGAATTTCCGGTGTTATGTTTTTGCTAGGATGGGTCTGTTTATTATTTTTTATACCACCGCATGCCTGGGGGCAAACGTTTATATCCGGAAAAGTGATTACCTCAGATGGAAAGGTTGTGGCCAGTGGTGTTGTGGCGCTTGAAAAAGGCGAGCTTCATAACAATGCCTTCCTCACCGGAGGAGCAATTGGATCCGATGGTACCTTCAAAATACCCTTGCCATCCGGAGGCCCGTGGGGCTTGCATGTCTACAGTGAGGGCTATATCTACTTTCCGCTCCAGGTGCAAATTAAAGCGGGGAGCGATAATGAGATCCCGGTAATTTTGCCGGTTGACGGGAAAAAAGGTGATGATCCGCGCATTTCAGACATTCGCTTTAATAAAATTTCCGATCAAGTCTTTCAAATCAAAATGAGAGTCGACGATTCCGACAATAACCTTGGGCCTCAGATGCTGGCGGTTGACACCCGGCGTTTTCGCTCCTACCGGTTGGTACCGGAAAGCGGTGATCTGAAGGATAAAAAAGCGGACTTCCCCGGGGGAGAATATGCTTCTCCTTTTATTCCTTTATCACTTGATGGCGAAGACTTAAAAAACTGGTTTTTTGTGGTGGCTGACCACCAGTGCAGCAATGGCCCGATTTATAATGGGCTGAATCAATCCGTGCATAAGCCGCCGGTGGCGCATGCTGAAAAACTAAAATGTGAGGTTGCGGGTATCTGGAAGTCTAGTTTTGAGAAGGTTTATCAATTTACACAGGGTGGCCCGGGGATGTTTAGCGGTAAGCAGTTCGAAGGCGATATTATAATCGATAAAATGGACCAAAAAGACGATAAGGTCATTATGGAATTTCGATTCAAAGATGAAAAGGGTCGGACTGAGCTTCAGCTGATATGTAAAGAAAACCAGATTAGCATGCAAGGAAGCTTTCGTCTTCCCAATCGCACCGGCGATTGGATTTTTAACAAACTGCAGAATGCTAAAGTGGCCAAATCCGGCGAAGATCTGTTTACCGTCAACTGCTCTATCTGTCATTTCACTGATCGTAAAGATACAAAAGTGGGTCCCGGGCTAAAAGGGGTTTTCAAAAACCCAAAGCTTCCAAAGACCGGCCGTTCCGCCAGCGAAAAAAACGTCCGGGAAACCCTTATCAATGGGGGTGCGAAGATGCCGCCATTTAAGCATCTAAAAGATCAAGAAATTAAAGCAATTATTAACTATTTAAAATCTTTGTAAGGCTGGTGAAATCCGCTTTCATTCCAGGTTTGTCATTCCCGCGAAGGCGGGAATCCAGAAATGTCTTACGCAAAAAGCTGGATGCCCGGCCCCATTTACACGGGGGCAGGCTTTGCGCGGGCATGACGGTAAAAACTCCCCGACTCCTGAATTATTAAATCTGGTTATCCAGAAAGAACAAGTGGTATTGAATGTGGAAGCCGCTCCCACAGAGAGTTTATCTAATGGCAACTTGGACTTTCCAGATAAGCAGGTTATTAAATTAAGGTGAAATTGAAAAAAACGATTAATTATTTCAGCATTATATTAACACTGGTTGGCCTTTTTCTGATGGCGGCAGGGGGTAATTCCAGCGACGCGGATACATTTCTGAAGCCTCCCGGGCTTAGATTAATCAGTGACCCTGAAACCGTTATCCCTGCCACCCATCATTATGTAAACCGGAAGCTGCACCTCCCGCAATATCGGAGTGCGGCCGGAGTCCCACTGGACGGGTGGTCCAGAGAATTTGTAAAAACGCGCCGTTTTTCAAGTGATCAAAGCGCCTGGGTTTATTACCGCACGTCAGATTTAAAGCGGACAAAGGTCATACAAACGTCCGGTGTGCCCAAGACGATGCGAATCTGGCCGCTTGGGACCACCCTTATACTGGAAGGATACAAAGGGGATGCTTCGCGCATCGATAACCAGAATCTTCTGGGAATTGAAGTCATGACGAAAACGGATAATCCGGATTTATCTGCGCAACCATTATTTTATCCGGTCCACTGGAGTTATGCGCGATTTACTCCGGATGGCAATTCGTTGTTGTCTACGGAGAAACTAAACGAATGCCATCAATGTCACAGTATTGCATTTCGACTTACAGGTGATCTAATTTTCACTCCGTTCCGCTAGTTCGCCGCCCCTTATGTAATTTGTAAAACACGGTTTTATTTTCTTAATTCATGAACTCAGCTGGATTTAAATATACTGCACTTCTAAAAAAACTATCCAAAACCCTTCCATGGCTGCATTTCACAGGGGCATGTCTGGTCTTTTTGCTCTTTTATATTTTTACAGCAATCCACAGCCAGCTGGGCCATGAAATTTCGGCCGGTGAAAGTCCGGGGTTTGCATGGCTTGGAAAGCACATATCGGTTTTTATGGCGCTGGCTGTGGGTTATTTGATCTTTGTTGGCTGGCTGCAACATCTGTGGACCCGGTCGCGTATTGGAAATTATGTGCGGACCCTTAAAATAGCGGCTCTCATCCAGTTTTTATCTATTGGGATTTTGGCCCTGGCCGTCTACAATGGCTGGAATAATTTAAAATCTGCGTTACCCTTTATTTTACTGGCTTCAATTTTCTTACAGGGTTATGTGATTTTTTGGTGTCACCAGTTCAAAAATAATATTGACACGTATCGATTGCAACAAAGAGAGTCTCACCCGCTGTTGTTTTTAGTACTGCTCTTATTTTTAAATGGTGTCATTGCCCAGCTTGATCCTTCCTGGCAGCGGTTAAAAGACTATGTCCATCTGCAATCGGGTATAGAGATATTTTTGCAGAAAATAATTCCCCCGGTTTTTGCAGGCACAACAGGCCTTTGGTTCGGCATCGTCACTCTGGCATTACTGGCGCTCTCAGCCTTATTGCAGGCCAAATTTGACAAAAAATCTTCCATTAAAAGCATTTCCTTTTTCCTGCCGTTTTTTCTGCTTTGCGGCTTTTATACAACCATCTCCCTTACGGCCCTGACATATGCTATTGAATGGCAGATCCATAAACTTGGTCTTAAATCTGCTATCTTTGCGCTGTCTCTTTTAGTGTGTGGTTGCGGCAGCGCCCTTTTCTCAATTGCCTACGTCCGCATCTTAGACTATTTGCCCCGGACTCGAAAACAGAGTTCGGTGGGAATTGTCTGTGTTTCGATTGGAGCCGTTATTTTGTATCCGCTTTTCTGGCTGATTACTTCTAGACCTTACCGCAGGTCTATGTGGTTATTGCTGCTGGTATCAACCAGTTTTTTGTGCGGGCTGGCAAGTTACCTGTTGCTATATGGAGATTTATTTAACCCGTGGTTTACCGCCTTTTCTTATTTCAAAGGCATTCTTTTGAAAACAATAACGATTGTAGCCGCCGGCACATTGGTTTTAGTTTTTGAAGAGCTATCTTCTGCTGAACCGACCGCTTTGCGCGGACATGGGAAGATTTGGATATTGTTAACCATCGTTTTCTTTCTCGGATTTCTTCCCTTCGGCCTTCTGGGTAAATATCCCAATGCAAAATCAACGCTCTTGCAGTTCAGTGATCTCACCCGGGTGGAAGCTGCGTATGCCAGAGAGCTTGCCGGCTTATTAAAACTGGATGGCTGGGTCCGAATGGGGCAGAACCCGGGTTTTAATCATCATCCGCATCCCTGGCCTCAGCCGTGGAAACTAAAAAAAGCAAATCCATCTTTACTTCCTGAGAATTTTAATCTGATGGTGATTGTTGTCGATGCTTTAAGGGGCGATGCTTTTCATTCCGCCGGCTATCATCGCAACCTGACACCTTTTTTGGACAAATGGGCAAAGGAAGATGCTGTTTCGTTTCGCAGGGCTTACAGCCAGGGGGGAGGCTCATTCGCGGCCTTTCCTTTTCTGGTCGCCGGCAGGAGTCGATTTAACCTGTACGGGCCAGATCTATATCGGGAAAATCTCTTCCTTAAAATTGCCCGCGCGGAAGGTATTCAACATTATATGGTCATGAAAGGTTTTGGTCCCAGGTCCATATTTCCGCCGGATAATCCGGTCATCGAACTGACGATACCGCGAGCGGTTAGCGACCGTCGCACCGCTACCGCAGATGAGGTTTTTAGCTCGGCTCAGGAGGCTATCCGTCTACTTCCTGCAGGTGAGCGGTTTCTATGTTTTTTGCACCTGATGGATGTCCACAATGATCTCTGGAAAAAACCCGGTGGAATTGATTTTGGCAACTCACCCAGAGATCTTTACGACAACAATCTCTCCTATCTAGACCGCGCATTTAAAAGGTTTGTGAATTGGCTGAAAGCAAAAGACATTTATGATCAAACGGTCATCTTATTTACCTCGGATCATGGAGAACAATTTTGGGAGCATGGCGCAAGCCTTCATGGGCATACCCTTTATGAAGAAGAAATTCGGATTCCGGTTATTCTTCTGGTGCATCGTATTCGAAAGCGCTTCGAAGATATTCCCGTTATTGCTGCAGATATGGCCCCTACCATAGCCGAGCTGGCCGGATACGCAATAGATCCGCCTTACGATGACCCGCATATGGGGATTTCGCTTGTCCCTCTTATTTTGAATGGTGACAAAATCCCTTATCTTAAAAGAGACGTTGTCGGAAGAGCTTCTTTCAAGCGTCGCTACTTTTTATTCCGAAACTGGCAGTGGAAACTCATATATTTCGCCGAGCTGGACCTTCTCCAGTTATTCAATGTGGTTGAAGATCCCATGGAGACTCAAAACCTGATAGAAGAAAAACCCCGGCTGGCTGCCGAGCTGGAGCAGAAACTACTTGACTATCTGAAACAGGTGGAAGGAAAAACGTACCGCCCGTTGCTGACACAATCTTCGCCCAATACAGACCTATATGTCAGGGCCACCAATCATTGAACGCGTTGACTTTTCAATTATGATCGTAAATTTAGTTTTCTTCTCTTCTCATATTGACACTTCCCTATATCGTCCCTAACTTTGCAGTAAATAAATGCCTTAATCTTGCATGAAAATAAATTCAAAATTTAAAAAGATCATCGTCTATTTTCATGTAAAATTAAAAAGAAGACTTGCGGAACCATCTTCCATCGAAATTAAATGCCTTCCCCAAATTAAAAAAGGAGATTAAGCCATGAAAAAATGGATATTTATCGGTCTGGGTGCGATTGTCGTCCTGCTCGTTGTGGTTGTGGTGGTCGGCATCTCAAAGCTCGGTCCTATTGTCAAGATGGCGGTCAATACTTACGGGCCCAAAATTACAGGTACCGAATTACATGTCGATGACGTCGGGATTTCCATATTTTCCGCGGAAGCCAAACTCAAAAAGTTTTTCCTTGGAAATCCAAAAGGCTTCAAATCTCCGAGTGCCATGAAAGTCGGCTATATCTATGTGGATGTTGATGAAGGTTCACTTACAAAAGATACCATTATTATTAAAAAGGTAGAAGTGGTCGGACCGGAAATCACATATGAGAAGCGGGGCAAAACGGATAATTTTAAATCGATTTTAAACAATGTACAAAAAAATATACCCAAAGGAGAATCCGCTAAAAAGGAGCCGGCTAAGGAGGGCCCGGGAAAACAGCTGATAATCAATGATTTTATTCTAAAAAATGGCAAGGTGAACCTGGCTGTGGCAATGCCCGGCGGCGTGCTCGCTGATCAGGAAATCAAGGTCGATCTTCCCGACATTCACCTCAAAGATATCGGAAAGAAAAAGGGCGGTGCCTCCCCGGCAGAGGTGGCCAAGGAAATTTTTGCGGCCTTGCATGGCAAGATTACCGCACCGAATGTGATGGGGGCTTTAGACGATCAGCTCAAAAAACTGGGTGGCGTTGGTGTCGAAACGATTGAAAAGGCTGCCACCGATGTTGTTAAGGGCGCAGGCAAGGAAGCGGGAAGTGTTACCGATAAGGTGAAAGGGTTGTTCGAAAAAAAAGATTAGAAGTGATTTTATAACCACCTCTAATCATCTAATGTTCGCTATCTATTTTGCCAACCGGTCCAAAATGTTCAAAATAGCAAGTGAACTAAAGTGACTAAAATGCCTAAAGTGCCTAAAGGTAAGGCATTCTACCATTTTTATAAAAGATTGAGCGAAACGCGGCGCAAGCGCCTGCGATGCGCGAGCGAAACCTTAACTTTAGTCACTTCCAACTTTAGTTCACTTTAGTCACTTACATAAGGTTCACCCGCCTGGATTTCATCCAGGGTTTTCTGATATTGTTCAACAAACGGCCCGCCAAGTGATACTGCCTGGCGGGCCGCCTTTTTGGCTTCCTGCTTTTTCCCCTGGTCCCATAACACCTGGGCCAGATTGTTAAAGGCCGCGCCTTTATTCGGAAAAAGATTTGTCGTCTTTCGCAGCACCTTTTCAGCAGATTTTAAATCTCCCTGGGCATAAAGGCTGTTGCTTAAACCAATATGAGCGGGGAAACTCTGCGGCCATTGATTTAGCGCCGTTTTATACCCTTCTGCTGCCACCTGCCATTGGCGGGCTTTCTCCAAACCAACAACTGCCGAAACATAGGCAGATTCGTCTGCTGAAGCGGGTAAGCGGTAAGGCGGTAAGATGGCCAACCCCCAGTATCTACTTCTGGCCCAGGTACTTTCAAAAGCCTTTAGAGACGTTTTTTTCTGATTTGTTATCCCGGAGTGCAGGATGATCACACCTTCGTTAAGGTCATAACCGATCACCACCGCATAATGCCAGACCGGAATCCAGGAGAGCCCCAGGTTCTGTAGAACAATTACCGGATGCCCGGCTGCGATTTCTTTAAGCAGCGCATTTGCTCCGGCAATTTCATAAGCAACCCTCCCATGGCGGCGGGCTGCTGCAACCATAGCCGGCTGTAAGCTGCCCTTGCGTGAAGGTGTATATACCTCCGGGGTCAGCGCATCCGGATCTATTTGGATTCCGCTCCAGGCAAGCGCCATTGCCAATGAGGCGGGTCCGCACTGATAGGCCTTCTGGGGGTAAAAAGGCACCGCATTCAATTCATGTTTCGGTGGTATGCCGCCGGCATCCTGATACCACTTTTTGGTGGATACGGTGGCACATCCGTTGAAAACCAACAGCCCGATAATTATCCCAAAGATAAGAAGGTACAGCTGTTTAAAATGGCTGCAGTGCCCGTTGTTTTTGGTTTTATCTGATAAATGTGAATACGTCAGTATATCCCAATGCATCGGTAATTGCTAAAATAATGACAATGACACCAACGGCAATCAGGAGTCCAACCAAGAAGTTGCCGCCGGCCGGAAGTTCTTCGATTTGATCGGCAATTCGCACGGCCTCAGCATCGGTCAGGCTATCAACACGTGCCCTGGCTTCCAGAGGATCAATTCCCTGTGCCCTTAAAACCGCCTGGGCGTCTTCGCGCGCGAGGATAGTCTTGATAGTGTTACGGGCTTCCTGACCCTTCACGGTCATATCCAGAGTGGCTTCCGTTTCGATCATGGCCGCTAAAACCGATTGAAATGGTACGGTTAACAAAACCATTAAGGTTACGAGAAGCACACTTGCCGATTTCGATCGTTGCCGAATTAACTTCATTCTTTACCTCCTCTAAATTGTTTTCATTCTGTTTATCGTATCCTTAAAATCAGTAATTGTCAATTTTTGTCACTTGAACCAATTGATGAGATATAAGGCTGAATCCGGTATTTTTGAGATGAGTTCTAGTGTTGCATCCCGCGAGTAATTTACAAAACACGGTTTTATTTTAGGTGTCAGGTGTCGGGTTTCAGGTGTCAGAGGCATTATTTGACGACACCCGGGTACGAGTACGAGGACGAGTAAAATTAGGAGAATAAAATATCGTCCCCGTACTCGTCCTCGAGAACCGCCTGACAGCTGAAACCATAGACACGGTGTTGTTTAAAGAACTCAAATGAACTAAAATATACCACACGACTTTTGTAATATTTTTGTGGCACATGACAATAGAACCCATCTCAAAAATGTGGATCAGGGTTCAGGGCAAGGCGTCCTGTGAATTGAAAACGGAGCGTACACGGAGTACGTGAGTATTTCAATTCACGGGACAACGCAGCCCTGGGCACTTAGACGCATTTTTGAGATGGGTTCTAGAGGCTCCAGAGGACACCGCAACCCCGGCAACATGTGGGGGGTGAATCGGTTTGGTGAGTTTTTCTAAAATCTCTGTATTTTGATCCGAACCAAATCTCTTTCAGGCTGAATTCAAACACGTTGCCTAAAATAATCGAAGAATAATCAGAGGTCGAAAACGGTGATATGCAGCATG
>JAUVTR010000162.1 GCA_030601425.1 Desulfobacterales bacterium | reverse complement strand
GATCTGATGGGTCAGAAATTTTAACCGTGCCTTGCCGGTCTGGAAATATGCAATTCGCTCTTCAAGCCGGTTCAGGTAAGCTTTTAAATGCTGAATTAAGTAAAGATTGTAACGGATACGTAAATTTTGAAGCGCTTTTTGATGGGAGTCAATACTGGAGCGGATCTGCTCGCTTCTAATCTCACCGCGAAGTTCATTCAACCGCTGCTGCAGACCGGTCCGCATTTCCATGGCCTGATCGATTTTATCGATCACCCTTACCTGCAGGGCTGAAATTTCATATATTTTCTGATCCAGGGTCGAAGGTTTGCTGCGTTCAGCAGTTGCCGGGCTGTTTAAAATCATCAGTACTATTGCCGTTAGAATACAGTTTTCAACAAATCTTTTTATCATTTGGATCTCTCTATAATCCCGGTCAAGCGGGACTCCCATTTAGTTTATCAATTTGTTTTCTTATTGTTTTGGGAACAAACAGTTTTCCGCCGGATCGTTCCCATTGGGCTAAATATTTGATTCCAATTTTTTCGGGAGAACCATCGGTGTAACGCAAACCCATAAGCTCGAGCTGGCTGCCTCCCCATTGCAGAAGGATATTGCCGATTTCAGGCGGAAATTCTGTTAAGCCATTTAAAGAAATCCAGCTGCCCTCCCACTCGAATAGATAGGCTGCCACCCGCGGTGATAGGACTCTAAAGCCGTTTAAGCAAATCCAATTTCCTTTCCATTGAAGCAGATGCCGGGCGGCACTGGGCGAGATTTCAGTTAATCCGTTGAGAAAAAGATCAGAACCTGGCATCTCGACAATGCATTTTGCTGAATCGACAGAAATTTCAGAAAGTTCTGCCAGGCGGCCAAAATTTCCAGTACAAATTTGTTCGGATATAATCTGGTTCTTAGAATGGGACCGTTGAGGTGAATGCTGCAGGCTCTTATTTTGAATCCGTTGCCATATGGCTTCTAAAGATTCCGGCTGCGCATCTGTCATATCGATGGCGAGTTTATCAGCAGCAGGGCGGTATTTATTCAAGGCGGTGTTCATGTGCCGCACATGCATGTTCATATCAATTCCGCTGGCGACTTCAGCCACCTGGATGTCCATCAGTGCCCTTCGTTTAATATACAGCAGCTCTTCACAGGCTTGAAAAACCCATCCTGATGGCCGGTCAAGCTGCCGAATATAGGCCTGCCGCCGCTGAATCGTTCGAAGTCGAAATTCAATGCGCTTATTTTCAATGGCCTGCAAAAAAGGGACGATATCCGGGCGCCGCAGTTCATCCAAAATTTCTTTTTCCAGTTCCTCAATGCCTTCCTGATAGTGATTTTTTAGCTCCAAAATCTCTTCTTTTTTGTGCAGCAGTGTTTCCCTGAGCGTGCTGATTTCGTCGATTTTGGCATAGTAAATATAGTTTGGATCATCCGGCTGGATGGTCTGTTTTGTTTGCTTCTGACCCGCTTTAGATGCAACAGCATTTTCAACTTCTTTTGATTTTGTCTTTTGGGCCGATTTTGTGTTTGACTTATTGTCAAATATAAAAAACCCGGAGAAAACAGCCGCCACCATAATTACCGTCAACACAGCTTTAACCCGTGGTATCTTTTTCCTGGGTTTAATTTCCCCTTCTAATCCGGGCAGGACTTCGGTTTCCTCTTCAGCGTCGTTTGGCTGTTGTTCAAACTGATCTTTGCTCGCGTCGTCATTCGCAGTATCATCTTGTTTTTCCTCGGCAGAATCCGGGTCTTCATCTTGGCTTGATGTCTCGGAGGCGCCAGACGTCAAGGTGTCATCAGATTCTACTTTTGTGAGGTTATCATCTTCTCCTTTATGATCTGAATCCTCTTCGGATGACTGGGATTCTTTGCTTTCTTCAGCCGGATCAGATTTATTGGCAGCGCTTAAATCATCATCAATGTCTTTTCCTTTTTCGGGAGCTTCGGCAACAGTTTGATCATCATCGGAACCGCCGGGCGCTTCAGGGGCAGTATTAAGAGGGTCACTCCCGGCCTTTTTCTGATTGTTCTTCGGTGAATCCGACTTTTGACTGTTATTTTCTTCGTCTAAAACCGGATCGCTGGATTCCGAAGATTTGAGACCGGTTTGGGTTTCTATTTTATCTTTATCATTTTCACTCATTTTCCATCATCCTGTCCGTTTCCAGCTTAAAGGGTTTCATGTTAGACTATCGGCAGAAATAGAGATATCTTTAAGCCAATTTGTTGATTTTACTTTCATTTTGATACAAAAGCAGGCGGAAGTGGGGTGGACTAAAGCAAGAAATTAATTAGTGCCCATCCGAAAATGATATTGTTTCAAAGGATAGCACTAATCAGTTTCCAATTTGGAAATGAGCAGTTTTTTTGATGAGCAAGGCCGCACAAGGGTTTCCGCCGAGGCGTACATGAGGTACGTCGCAGGCGGAAAACCCGAGGAGAACGCAGCTCATCGGAAAAAGGGCCATTTCCGGATGGAAACAAATTAAAGGCGTGAAACCGGGTTTATTTGGCGCTGAAACTTTAATATTGGGATGAAATTCAGGGGTTTTAACTTGACTTATACCACAATGTAGGATATAAAAACCGGGGCGCAAGGAAGCCGGCTACCGTAAGGCGTCGGGAGGTGTTCCAGCCTTTCCATACTTCCTTGTGCTTATTTTTTATGGATACAACTTCACTGATGAAGTGTCAACATCTTCTCGAACTATTAAATCGGTTTTATCAAGGTCATCCGACTCATTTGTTTCCAAATCATTGAGTAAAAGAAAAAATTGCTCATAATAAGCTTCCCAGTTATCCCAGGCGCTGAAGTCATAAATTTGATGTGTCTTTTGAAGATTAACCAGCCATTCTTTCTCAGCATCCAGGCTGCTGTCATCAAGTCGAATGGGAAATAAAACCGATCGATTTCGATTGTGCTCTTCCTCCAGGGCGGCCTCCACCTCTTGTTGGATCCATGAGCTTTCAATTGAAAATTCCGACAACACGATCAGCAGTTTTTCGTGGATTCGAATCTGCTGGTTGACCCGCTGTCGGGATTCATCACCCATTTTCATTTCTTCCGGAGCATACCAACACCGAATCCCTTCCTTTTGCAAGTCTGCATTTAGTTTTTCGATAAAATTCCGATCTTTACCGGAATAACTGATAAAACAGCTATTGCATTCAAATGCCTTGGTGTTCAAATAACCCGTATAGGTGATAAAATGTTCCGGCACACCGGCGCCTCTAAGGAATTCTGCCGGTATCCTGCCTTCAGATCGAAAGATCGTATCGATTCCGATCGTTGAAGGCCCGAAGTGCTTAACTTTCTCAAGTCCTTTGGTATGACTCAAATCATTGTCTCCAAAACAGCTCCAGGCAACAAAGGCTTCACTTAAGTTTGACCTATTCAATTCAGATTTGCTCAAGTTTGCTTCGATTAGATTGGCCCCGCTTAGATCGGCATCATTGAATTTTGTGTTTATCAGATAGGACCATCTAAAGTCAGCTCTGCGGATATCGGATTTACTGAGATCGACACCGGCCAGATCCGAGCGGATAAAAATGGCCTTTCTGAGATCTGCCTTACTAAGGTCGGCTCTACATAGATAGGTTTCACTGAGGTTGGCCTCACTGAGATTGGCCAGCTTAAAAATGGTCCGGCTGAGGATGGCTCGTCTAAGATCCGCCCGATTGAGGTTGGCGCCTCTTAAGTTCGCTGCGGTTAAATCGGCCCATCTCAGATCGGTTTCGCTCAGGTTGGCTTCTTTGAGGTTTGCTTTGCTCAGTTTGGCACCCGCCAGATCAGGCTCAGCACCAGGGTTTTCTTCCCGCCATTTATTCCATGCCTGGACACCTTGCTTGAGGACATCAAGATGTTGGGGAATTGCCATGTCTTTCCTCCCGTTTCATGATCTCTAAATTAGTCTATCGGCACCTATTAGAGATATCTTAAATCGGATGACTATTCTTATGGTAATCTACATAACTCCTTAAAAATATGAAAAATCCTACCCATTTTTATTTAATTTAATTCACAAGCAGACCTGTGAAAATTATTTCCCTGAAACCGCAACTATCCATGATTGCAGCAGATATAAATGCCTGAAATACTGGCATGATTTCTGCACTTTTAGATTCCGGGGGAATTTGAAATTTCAGCTTTAAGCATTTATACCAGGCACTTTTATGCGCCTTGGCGGATTAGATCACTTCAACATTAAAGGTGGGCTTTATGGAGGTAAAAAAGATAAAACAGGAGGAAAATAACGTTTTAGATACCGAACCCGGCATCATCAATGAGGAAAGGTCCTTAATTCTTCTTGAAAGCAAGCCCAAGAAAAAAATTGATGAAACGATCAGCACGCCGCATCAATACGTCAGTCGGTACCATTATGAGACCAAAGATCTAGGCCGCTACCTGGAGCTATGTCCGCATTGTCGAAAACCGTCAATCACCTCACTTCGCAAAACGGTTGTTGACACCGCTATCGAGTATTTAAATGAAAAAGAGGACCTCAGAGAACAGCGCTCCAACCGACGCCGGATCGCTATTCTGATCGCGAGCCTGATCGGCATCGCAGGCAGCCTGTATTACCTGTTCTTTCATCTGATATCCGGTTTTAGACTATAGCAAATAGCAACAAGCAAATTTTTCGTTTCCTGCCTACCCGTCGCGGCTTCATTTAAAAAGGACCGGCCACAGCACTCTCGACCCAGGCGATTACGTCTGCACTCAAATTCTCAACTACGGAAAAATTTTGCTGGCAAATCCCCCAAAGGTCTGGCAAATAACCCAAAAGCCCCTTGCCCTTGAAAAACAAAACAGGCAGAGAAATAAAGGCAGCCCTGCCAGCTCATGCCGCAAAACGACCATTCATGGCCCCGGGAGGACACTTCATGGCGGAAAACGACAAGACATGAGGGAGCTAAATTAGTATCAAAATGCAGACAGGAAGATATCAAAATCGCTTCGAATTTCCTTCTCGATTTCAGGATGGATCCTGGGTTCCAGGGGCTTATCGAGGATGGCACAGGCAATGGCCCGGGCCCGGTCGCGCGCCGAAAGACTGCCTTGCTGGATCCATTCCTCACGTCCGCCCTTGTCACTGACCCCGTTGCCCTGAAAATACTGACGGCGCAGGTGTCGCATGGTATGGGGGGACATCAGGTAGTTGCCACCAGGGCCCACCTCGTGGATAGCTTCGAAGGCCAAGTGGTCCTCACCGGTGGAGATGCCCTCCAGGATTTTGCAGGCTTGACCAATGATCTCGTCATCGATCACATACAGTTCGTAGGCGACACATTGCATCGACTCCAACATGCCCGCGGCATGGTGGATGTAATTGTTCCCGCCCATCACCGCTAAACCAGTAGTGAACGCCTTTTCCCAGCCGGCTTGTACGTCGCTGATTTTGGAGTCCGAAAGGCCCGAACTGGCGTAATTGGGCACATCGACCCTTTGGCTGAGCTGATGTATGGCTGCTTGCATCATACCGCATTCAACCCCTCCTCCTTGATACCCCATACTACGCATTTCCGCCATGGCCGGCAGCCCGCCATAAAGCACGGGGGCACCTGGCCGGGTAAGCTGGTGCACCGTAATCCCGGCCAATACCTCGGCGTGGGTTTGCAATAAGGTGCCGGCCATGGTCATGGGAGAGGTGGAGCCGCTCATGGGTGCACTGGTCACTGTAGTGGGCACGTTTAGTTCCGCAGCGGTACGCACGTTAACGGTAGACTGGGTGCAGAACTTCAGGGGACTGATGATCATGCAGGCGCTTATGGAAAAGATCGGTTTGACTTTAAGGGCTTCCTTCCCGCCGGCGATCCTGGCCACCATGCGGAAAGTCTCCCGCAGACCATGGTCGAAGTTGCACCCGAACATGACATGCTTGTTGGTGCCCATCATGGCGGCAAAAACGATGTTGAGATCATAATGTTCAATGGGTACATCGTTGGGTACGCAGCAGTTCTGGAAAAAGTGGATATGCTTCATTTCCTCCACAATTCGGGCCACATTGTGGATGTCCTTGACCACGCTCTGGCGCACTTCGTCGGTATCAAGATCCAGGATGTGCACCGTGGTGCCCCCGGTTCCGGCGTAGACTCGGTCCTTGCCCAGGTGAAGATCGTTTTTTCCGTCCCGGCTGTACAAGGTAAACTCACCCGGGGCCTGAGCCACCATCTCCTCGATCAACTGACGCGGGAAAAAAAGCCGCATGGCAGTCCGATCCACCCTGCAACCGGCATGCTTTACCAGTGCGAGTACATCGTTCTGACCGCTCTCGTAGGTCATGCCGACCTCTTCCAGCAGGCGCAGTGCCTCACCGTGGATCAACTCCACCTGTTCCGGGTTGAGTGGTTTATAGATGCCGCCCATCAAGCCGCCACTGTTCATTTCACCTCCTTTACGCATCCTATCACGATCCATTCCCAAGGATCGCGGCGAAAAGCAAAACTCATCTTGCTTGAATGCCGTCCTGAATCCGGTTGTCATCATGCGAGGGTGCACCGTAAAAATCCGAAATCCGGGACGTTGTTGATTAAGTTGACTTTTGCAGAAATAATTTGAAATTGTTCGTCGTACTTTCTTCCCATGGCAACGATTTTTCGCTTTAAATCTTTATGGTTTTAGTCCCAGCGTATTATACGCTTCGCGCTGGAACACTTCCTGAAACAGATAGGCCTTCAGGTGTTCCCGGATGCGCCCGACGCGCATCCGACAACTCAAATTCATGCCCGCAGTTCGGGCATGTGATTACCTCCTGTTCCATTATCTTTGCAAAAACCAAAAAATTCCGCAATCATTATCAATGGTTGATTGGTTAAATCATTGATTCGTTGAATCGTAAAATCGGTAATCAACAAGGCATCACGTTCTTTGTTCATGCCGCTATCCCGTAATCAAAGATATCTTGAATCCCCCAAATCCGTCTTCGTGCAAACTACGCCGGACAAATCGTAGTGGCAGGCAGTTTTTTTGGGGTAATTTTAGATTTTCTCAATTTCCGGGCTTGCCGCGCCATAGCCGCCTGAACCGGCGGCGGGAAGAAATTGAGAAATTTTAATCCGCTTTTAGTAGAGTTCAAAAATCATTGGGCATACTTAAAGGATTGGGCACTTAAGCCGGGTAAGGGTGTACTTCTCTTTCGAGGCGATTTTTTAAGCTATCTTCCGCAACATCGAGATCATAATCCATTTGCAGGCCCAGCCAAAATTGTGGCGAAGGGGACGAAGGGTCAAGTCTTCGTTTGACGGTTATGAGGGGAGAGCATCGGAACGGTTGGCGAGTGGCCAGGCAGACAATGTTGGATGAATTTTGACGCTATAACGGGATGGTGCTAATAATATTAGTCTTATCATGCTTTTTTGTCAAAATTATCGCGATATTTACTTGACATTTATGCGATATAGTTGTAATAATTTTACAACCAAGTCGTATATTAGTCAAAAAAATGCAATTATGATGTTAAACACGTTTTTATCCCAGCATGATGTGTTCTCAGTAGAGGAGTTGGATCATTTTCTCGTTGAGAAAGGTTCCGGCAAACCGAACACCCGTAAAGCGCTTCTGACCTATTATCGAAAACAGGGCAGAATAGTGCCCGTTAGACGTGGATTATATGCTGTAGTTCCTTTTGGATCTTCGCCGGATTCTTGTCCGGTTGATATGTATCTTGTAGCTGCAAAAATGACCCGGGATTCCGTTCTTGGATACCATACCGCTCTGGAATTCCACGGAAAAGCATACTCGGTTTACAATAGACTGCACTACCTATCCGCTCGACGGTCTCTTCCGGTTATGTTCCGTAATTATGAAATCAGTAGAGTGTCGGTGCCGCAGCCACTTCTTCTTAAGGGCAAGGAGATGTTCGATGTCCTTCGTCACAGGCGTTCCGGATCCGAGCTGCGTGTAACCGGCCTTGAAAGGACTCTTGTCGATGTGCTCGATCGTCCGGGTCTGACCGGAAGCTGGGAAGAAATATGGCGGTCACTCGAATCGGTTGAGTTTTTCGACATAGAACAGGTTATCGAGTATGTATTGCTCCTGGAAAATGCAACCACCGCCGCTAAAGTGGGTTTTTTCCTGGAACAGCACAGGGAAGATCTGATGGTTGATGATATCCACCTGAAACCATTGCAGAGGTTGCGTCCCCGGCAGCCTCATTATTTAAAACGCGGAAAACGCAAGCGAGGTCGCTGGGTGAAGAAATGGAACCTG
>JAUVTR010000142.1 GCA_030601425.1 Desulfobacterales bacterium | reverse complement strand
GGAGTAATTTGTGACGTTAAGTTCTGACCGCAGAAACAATAAACGCTATCACTTTGAGACCATCATTTTGCATGATACGTTGCTGCCGGATATTTTTTATGATGCCAAAATGTATGATATCGGCGAGGGGGGAGTATATTTTGAGTCTGATCAAAGCCTTTATCCAGGAGAGGAAATTTACATCGGGCTGAAAGGCAGCCCGTATTCTGAAAATACCGAAAAATATTTTTCTTATGTTCGAATAAAATGGCGCAAAGACCTGACGGACGGTTCTTTTAAATTTGGTTATGGAGCTGAATTTATTAAAGCCAGTGAGTCTCTTTTAAAAATTCTTGATGTGGCTGGTTTTGGAAATGAGCTCCCTAAAAACAAGACCTTTCAAAAAGAAAAAGATCCACGCGAACATCAAAGGAAATCCTACCGCAAGGTTGTATTTTTCACGTCACAAAATTCAAAGTACAAAGGTTATGTCAAAAATATCAGTCGCGGCGGAGCTTTTATTATAACCGGGGAGAAATTCGCGATCGGGCAAATATTAAATCTGGTTTTTCCGGCCACCCGGCTTAAAAAGGAACTCAGACTAAAAGGTTGGATTGCGCGGGTTGATGAAAATGGGGTCGGCGTAAGATTTGATCGCAGATCAGGGAAAGACCGCAGAGCCGATCTGGATCGTCGCAGAAAAGTCATCGATCGAAGAAAAAAAAAAGTAAAAAAATCGGGCGCCCGGCGTAAGACATCAGGCAACCCGGTTAAATTCGCTTCGCTTGCTCCCAAAGAAACCCCGACCCAATAAAACAATAGACATCGCCCGGATACTCACTTATATAGTGGTTGTCAAAAAAACGTCCGGTATTCAAGCGTTTTTTTCTACAACCACTTATACCGCAATTCCGTCATGCGGAACATCATTATGGAAAGCGGTATAGTTTATGCCTGAATCTTGCATGAAAATTAATGAGAATATGAAAGCCTCCGACTCGTGCAAAATTCAGGTAATAAGTTAAATCCATCGGCCCAAAATTTGTAGAAAGAATATAAGAACCCATCTGAAATGATCAACAACTCCGAAAAATTTTCCAATTACTATGAATTGCTGGGAATCGATCCAGCAGCCGGCCCGGAAGAAGTACGCCGGGCTTATTTAAAAAAGATAAAAGAATGGCATCCGGATATAAATCCGGAGCGCATTGCAGAAGCCGAAGAAATGACCAAGGTCCTCAATCAGGCTTACCATATACTGGGTGATCCCGAGCGGCGTAAAAACTACGACCGCATGCTTAAATTTACCCGGGGCAAGGATTTTGCTGAATTTATAAACGATGAAGCCATTCGCAATAAAATTAACAAAGCCTACCCGGCCTTAAAAAAGGTTTTAGAAAATGTTCGCGAGCTCTATGCGCTTTTCAAGGATTCCGTAAAAGGGAATTACAAATTGCATCCTGCCAATGTGGCCCTGATCGGCGGCGGATTGCTTTATTTCCTTTTACCCGTAGATCTGATCCCGGACTTCATACCCATTGTCGGGTACTTAGATGATCTGGCGGTCCTGACCACCATTATGAATTCTCTTAAAGGGGAAATAAACGAATATTGGGCCTGGAAGGAAACAGGAATTAAAAGCGATTTTAAAAAATCGTCTTAAAGCCGGGTAGCGATTTTGTGTCCCTCGGCGCAAAATGCTCGCTCAAACAAGGCACAGGTGCTTTTATTTCCTGGCAAGTGCGGTTGCCACCCTCATGACTTCTTTGTTGGTCATTGCTTCAAGTTTTTTCTTAACCTTTCTTGAGAAATACTCTTGCTCGGTCTTATTTAAAGGCTCTCCGTTGTATTTTTTCAAAACGAGTTCCTTTTGCTTCGGAGCGAAAAGGGTGCTCAGATAGTAGTTCAGTTGAAATGAAAGGCGTTGCCGGTCCTTTTCTCTTTTTCGAGTTGTTCTCGAAGTTACCAGATCAGTTGTGTATCTTTTAAGCGTGTTTCTAAGACGTTCGGTGGACAACGAAACCTTACTGCTAAGGGTCACAACATTATTTGAAAGCAGATCTCCGTATTTAGTCTTTAGAGTCTTTGAGAGACTCTCGAGATTTCCGGGTTTGTCCAAACCCTGCTGAGTTAGCAAATCAGAAGATACCAGCAGTAGCAATTCCAGATCTTGCTGTTTACGGCTGCCGACCTTGTGCCTGGACAGTAAGTCTCTAAAATCTAAACTCAGGCCTCTGTGAGCACAATTTGCCAGGACTACAGGAAATCCCTCGACCAGTCTGGGATCTTCAGAATCTACCAGATCGTCTAACAGTTCAAACACTTCATTTTCATTATTTCTATGAGTCTCCGGTGAAACGAGCGTATAGCCAAAACGATTCAAATTGGAGACAAGATCTCCCCTTTTCATGAGCTTGACCTAACTTTTTTATAAAATTCATCGTTTATAAGTTGCTGTTCGCTCAAACCTTCAGCTAAATAAACCAGATTTTGCATGACTTTTTCGGGATTCAAATCATAGCGCCCAGCCTCGGAATACTTCTCAAGCAGTTCTTCGGCGTTCACTTGTCCCGTGGCGAAAGCCGCAATGCAGTCCTCTCGGTCGACAGGAGTTCCCCTGAACATCTTGGTGATAATCAAATCAATAAGATTCAACACTCCAAGATAAATATGAGTCCACTTCTTAATCAGAATATGTTTGCCTGCTTCCAGAGGTGAATCCAAAAGATCCGTGGTGAATACTCTGTTGCCACGCCAGAATTGGTAGATGAAATTTGGGTCATCCTCATGAGCAAGACCGCCTCCTCTGTCGCGATAATTCAGCGCTTTTAAAAACTTCATCAACCTATCGTATTCATTTTCTTCAGGAACGATGAAGTCTATATCCTTGGTTGAATCCTTGATTTTAAGGAGGGTCAGCGCCGTGCCGCCGCAAGCGATCAGACGAACGCGAAAATCCATAAGGTTGTCCCAGTTATCTAAGGTATTCAGCAAGTCACTGTCACTTATTCTGTATTCGCCGGCTCGTTTCATATAATCTCCATATTTCTTTAAAAATTAATACTTTTTATTACATTTGTCAAGTTTATTTTGTACTAATTAATACAAATTATTTGTATTTTTTAATACAAACATATTGTACTTAATAATACAAAAACGGTTTGTCGGTTTTTCCTCGATCCGCTGTCTATCATTGGGTAACATTGTCAGTTCCACCGGATTGAAGACCCCTTATGTCATGGCATCCTTTATCGTTTATCGATAGGTCAACAGATGTACCTCAAATATTCAGAAAAAATCAAAATGATGCAAAATTTCCCTGTTCAAAACCTAACCTCACCTAATTTATATTATTGTATTGGCATCTATTGTAGATCTCGTTTTTGTCTTTGGATGCGGCACTTCGCGGGAAAACCAGCAATTGTAAGATTTTTTGCAGGAATTTAGCAAAACGGTATCTGAATACTCCAGCGCCGAACAGAGTAAAAAAGATGAGATAGAGACGAAAGTAAATTCTTTTATGTCCAAAGGGACGGAATTAAAAATGGAAATGGTAGGTCAAATCATACCCCAGGCTTTAGATGAGCTGGATCAAGAGTATCAAAAAATAGCGAAAGAATATAAAAACCTGGCGGGAAAATCATAGGATTTAATTCTTTCCCGGCAGCAGCATCCTCTTTTTACCGGAGCTTATCCCGCATCCCTGCAGAACTGAGCTAGAACCTATCTCAAAAATGTGGATCAGGGTTCAGGGCTCCCGCAAATTGCGGGATTTCATATCTTGATTTTATAGATTAATGAGTTCAAAAGGCGCGTTGAGCACAAACAATAAATAATCAGATGCGAAATCCCGCTTTGGCGGGGCAACACCGCCCTGCGCACTGAGATGCATTTTTGAGATGTGTTCTAGTTTTCAGTTCGACATACATCATCGGCACAAACGACCTGTAAGGTTTTACCGCTGACACGTCTCATAAAAAGCAAGGTGGCGCAGATCCCGAAAAGCAGGGCCGCGAATGCCGGAATCGCGTGAGGCGATAAGCCGGGAAGACTTTTAAATATCAAGGTGTCATTGCCCCCGGGGATCAGCACCGCTCCGGCACCCATCAATATCCCACCCATAAGGTGGCGAGGCCAGGCCTGTATACGGCGCCATCGCAGTCTTAAGCTGCCTCGTTGCCATGCGGATAAAAACATCCCGCATAACAGCGCCAGAAAAAAAAGCAGGTTGATTGTTCCGGGCTGTTCATTTAAATGCCACAGCGACTGTACCTCTTGTTTTAGCACGTTTGTATATGTCCAGGCGTCATGCAGCACATAAAGCACACCCCCGCAGAATCCCAGTAACAAAGCAGCTGTTGACAGGCGGTAATGCCTTGAAAAAAATAAATGGCGCCCGCTTTTACCTTTCGCACGTGACCGCCACAGACGAACTATTTCCCAGCATGCCAACAGCCATAATACACCCAAACCCGTGAGAATCAGTGGTTTTGGTGCTTTCAAAAGCAGCGGTGTCAGAGTTTGAGAAGGTTCTGTCATCGGAACCATGATCGACAGGCCCGCCACGCCCATGCAGAAGCCAAAGAGCGTGGTCAACATCCAGAGGTTGCCGTTTGCCAGTTGGCCGAGCGTGGAAAAAGCACACCCGCCATTAACCGCAGCGCCGACGCCGAACAGAAAGCCACCGCCAATCGCGGCAAAGGTTACGGCGTAACTCCGATTGGGAGCTGCCGAATCCGGCAAAAACAGCAGAATGGGCACGGAAACGGCCACAACCCACAGCACTGCTTTTATGAGCGTCGCCATCATGTAGGCCTTGCGGGAGCTCAAAATCTCGGCGACGGTTTTAACCGTGCAAAGACTGGCACGATGAACCGCGAAGCCCATCAGGGCCGCAAGCAGCAGCGAAACAGTATATATGAGTACGGTCATCCGCTTTCCATTTTTCTCCGGCATTCAGCCGGTTTCTTTAAGCAACGGGGTCGGGTCTTGATTTGAAGATTTTACAAAAAGGCAGGCCTTGAGGTGTCCGAAGATGACTTTGTCGAAGGCTTTATGCCTTTTTCACCATTCAATGATGTCGCAACCCCTACTGTTGAACACCGGACACCGCTTCCTTGGTTGTTGCCACGGTGGTACGTGCTTCAGCCATGAAGCGCGAGGCGGTCAGGGTCACATCCGCCCGGCTCCAGGCTTTGCGGAATCTTTCTTCGATCCCGGCGGCCTGCTCTTTTTTACCCTGCGCCTGCAGGCTCTGCATCAGACCGAACAGAGACCAGCCGTTTTCCCGATTCAGGCTCAGATCCTGCCAGTAGATGGATTCGGCCTCGGCAGCCCGGCCGGCCTCCAGCAGCACCGCACCCAGTGCTTGCCGCACCGGAACGTGCCAGTCGGGAGGCTCGTTGTAGATCAGGTTTTCTTCGAACAGAATTGCACGGTGAAGCCGGGCGATGGCTTTATCGTAATAGCCCCGCCTGGCGGCAATTTCGCCGGTGAGGACCTCAACCGCGATGTCTAAAATCGCTTTGGCGCCGTTTCTGGAAAACGTCACCCGAAAGCCGTCCAGAGATTTATCCGCAGCAAGGCCCTGCAGACTGACCAGTTCCCGGGACGCATCGTCTAAGTTTCCTTTAGCCGTGAAGGCCAGTCCGCGGGAATAGTGCCATACCCCTGTCCAGAAAAGGCTGTCTTCAGGCGGACGCGGTTCACTGAGAATCGAGTTCCATTCCCCGAAGCGGGTGTACGCGAAAAGCGGCGCTACCAGGAACTGATGCAGCAGCGGCACCTCGCGCCAGGCACCCTCCGGAATGCTCGAGGCTGATTTGCGCGCGGCCTCGATGGCCGGAAGGCTGCGCCCCTCCATGGTGGCCGAGTCCCACAGAAAATGAATATTGTGCGGGTAGTAAGCCAGCGGGTAGAGGCCCTGCGCGCGGCACTGCACGATGTAATCTTCGTCTGCGGCAATCGCATCCTGGTTGCTCTGGGATGCGTTGGCGTAACGCCCCACGCGACGGAAGATATGGGAAGGCATATGGACCAGGTGCCCGGCTCCGGGCGCCAGTTTCCACAGCCTGTCGGCCCCGGCTTCAGCCAGCTCCGGCCGGCCTAATTCGACCGCGTGGATGTATAAATGAATGGCCCCGGGATGATTCGGGTTGCGGGCCAGCACGGATTCCAGCACGCTGTGGATTTTCACGGTTTCCGGATAGGGCTTCAGGTCGCGCGTCCAGTAATTCCAGGGCCGCAGATCCATGAGCGACTCGGCGTAAAGCGTGGCAGCGTCGAGATCGTCGGGGTAACGCTCGCCCAGCTGACGCATGGCCTCTGCAAATGCGCGGTCCAGCGCGTTGCGGTCGGGTTTCGCCTCTTTGGAATAACGTGTTGCCAGTGCATCGATGTAGGCCTGCTCTCTTTCGGACGCGTTCTTTTTGAGCGCAATCGCTTTCCGGATCATTTCATAGGCCTTTGGTTCGTTTTCCGGCGGCATCGCCAGATTGATGTTGGGCCCGAGCACCAAAGCCATTCCCCAGTAGGCCATAGCGCAGTTGGGATCCAGACGCGCGGCCTCGCGAAAAGAGCGGCTGGCTTCGGCGTGGTTAAAGCCGTAGGTCAGCATCATGCCCTGGCTGATGAACAGCTGTGCGCGCGGCGAACTTGTCGTTACGATAAACTTGTGATCTCCCAGGTTCTGCAACCGGGGAGCAATCTGACCCGTTACCGCAGTTGACTTGACGTCCTCCTGGGGCGTCTTCTGCGCGCAGGATGCCGACTGGACGCTTAAGATCCCCAGCATGACAACGGCGAGTGCCGGTAGAAACATTTTATATATTTTTTGCCTTTGATTAAGCATTGGCGGACCTCCTGATTTTTTTAAAATTAAATTTTTATTAACGGGCACTCGCATTATCGGACCTGGATCAGTTGCGAGCAGAAAAGGGCAAACATGCAGCCTCAGGCCAAGATGTAGCAGCAACAAGAGGAAGCGAGCACCTCACGACGAACGAATTTTGAACTTCATCCGGCTGGTGCGAAAAGCTGCTCGCACCGGTAAAATCAAGATTAAATCCTTTAAATGCATAAACCGGATTATGGTCGAAAATTATGACCACTGTGTAGTATGTCAAGGGCAGGATGATTAAAATTTTCCGGGGTGGAGTAAAAAGGGGCCGTCCCTTTACTCTCTAAAAATTGACGTTGACAATCAACTCTGCCTTCGATAGTTGGAAGTAGATTGTTTTGGTTATTTATTGTTTCCATACGCCGGGTTACAGCTGAAGCCAACACACGGCTTAGCATTTCCACTTCGTCTATTCTCAAAAAACGTCTTCTTTTCTAATTCAAGCAAATATCAATTAGAGTCTATCACCTGGATAGGGATTCGAATAAAAGAAAGGAGTGCGACATGAAACTTAAAGTTTACGCATTGATATTTTTTCTCGTAAGTTTATGCTTCGCCTCAATGGCCCGGGCAGAGGTGGAGGTGCCTGAGAAAATAAAAAAAGTTGCGCCTATTTATGAAGGGGCCAAAGTCGTACAATCGATGCAATTTGAAGAGGGTGCGCAAACCACCTATGAGGTTTCGGCGGAGCGAAAGGAAGTTGTTAAATTTTATAAGGACACAATGCAAAAGAAGGGCTGGAAGGTTGTTATGGAGATGAATATGGAAAATAATTCCATGTTGAATCTGACCAAAGATAATTTGACCCTGGTGGTAAACACCAGCGTTAATCAGAAAGGAAAAACCACGGTTCATCTGATTTTGCAGAATAAATAATGGGCACCAGTTTTGATGTCCGGCCAAACGCATTAATCAGCCTGAGGCGGATTAATGCGCCTCAGGCGCATAAAATGCATTTTTGAGACAGCTTTTTATTTTTTCGCCTTCATCTTCGCCTTAAGCTCAAACACCAGATCATCATATTTTTTGGTTTCAGGCTCCAGTCTGAGGGCCTCTTTGGCATCCTCCAATGCTCTGGGTAAATTTCCTGATTTATAATAGGCGGATGCCCTTCCGTAGTATGAGGGCGCAAATGCCGGATCAATTGCCAAAGCCGCGTAATAATCTTTAACTGCCTTTTCATAATCTTCCCTACTCTGCCAGATCCAGCCGCGATTGTTATAAACATATTTGATATTTTTGTGTCTTGGATTTAAAGCGATCGCATCTGAAAAATCCTTGATGGCAGCATCGCTTTTATTTAAGGCATGATAAGAATTGCCTCTGGATTCAATGATTGAAAACCGGGTCGCTTTGTCCGTAGCAGGGCAAATTTCAAGAGCTTTTATGAAATCGTTAATTGCCTGATCATATTGGCGATTTTCCAAATAGGACCTGCCCCGCATATAATAGACCTTGTGATTCTCCTTATCCTTAGGGTTTATTTCCAGTGCTTTTGTAAAATCATCGATTGATCGGTCATACTCCATGCTTTTATAAAAAACTAAACCCTGTTCATAATACTCATCCGCATATTTCTTATTGTTGGTGGCACATGAAATAAAAAGCAGCATGGTTGCAGCCACTAATAGTTTGAAGGCTTTTATCGAAAATTTTTTTACCATGATGTCTTTCCTCCTCCTTTTTGTTCCGCCGATTGTTATCCGATATTTTCCCCGGATAATATTCTATAAAAAAGGGATGAATCGTTATTATCAGCATCTTGTTTATCCGAACCAACCGATGCAAGTTTTGTGCGAGCCCTTATTTTTTTAAATTTGTCATTATTTCAGATGCTTAATTAAACCTTTACTTGGCCGATGGGTTATAGAAGTTAAAAAAGTAGACACTAATGTATAATTTATTGCATTCAGCGACCCGGTCAACTTTTAGCATGTTGGCAAAGTCTTATCCTGTGCATCATGTTGTAGCGTTTATAGAATATGTAAACCAGTGGAT
>JAUVTR010000127.1 GCA_030601425.1 Desulfobacterales bacterium | reverse complement strand
ATTCATCATTTAATGCGCGAGCCAGCGAGACACAACTGGCAGCGCTGGCACCAACTCCGCTGCCGGCCAACAGCGTTCCGCCATAGGTGATTTTTATGGGGGTCTTTTTGGCATCGATTTTCATTACCTCCAAAATGTGGCTGATCGATTCTGCATGGTGGTGTTTTTTCTTATCTTTGTAACCCGGCACCTCAATTCGGTTATCCTCCAGAACCCAACCGTCACCTTCTTTTAATCTTTCAACGACACACTCGGTTTCAAAAGGGATGGATGAGACAATTGCCGGAACTTCTTTTAAAACAAACTGATCGCCGATAAGTATCGTTTTTCCAAATGCTGATCCTTTACCCATGAGTTACTCCTTTGTTGATTTGTCATATTAATAGATTGAGGAGGAAACTTAGCATTTAATTGGATACTGACTTGTAAATCCGAAATCCGAATTTCGAAATTCGAAACAATATCTAATGACCTAAATTCAAAATAATTATGCATTCCAACGTATTAATTTTAATCTATTGACTCTGCTATCATTTAAGGTTTGAAACATTGGAACATTTGATATTCGGATTTGTTTCGAATTTCGTGTTTCGTGCTTCGGATTTAAAGATCTGCTTACTAAATTCTACAATTAGTCTGCGGTCCCCATACCGAATATCAAATTTTACTTGCGTAAAATTTGCTCCATCCCCTCAATTAATTGCTCTTCTTTGCCGATGGCCACCGTGGTGGCGGCGGTCAGCGTGTGGCAGGCATCGGAAAAACCGCCAAGTTTATGGGTTGCCTCGGGCAGCAAAATATCCAGTCCCATTTTTCTTCCTGCCCTAATTTCATCCTCCATATGAGCAGATACGCGCATTGAAATTTTGACATCGTTAAATTGTATAGGACCGAATCCCGGGATTTCATTGGGAATAATTTGGAAACCGGCCAGGTAGCGTGCGGGATCGATGTAGGCTGCGTTTTTAATCGTATCACAGAACATCCCGATCATTTTGACGCCCATCGGTGAAAATCGATCCTGGACATGGAACCACTGAATGTGGGGTGTTTTTTTAAGCTCACCATTTTTGACCCTTGCAATTTCCTCTTCAAAAGCTTTGTTTTGTATTATTTTTAATTTTTCAAGCATCCGGTCTGATTCGGGTGTCATTCCTTCAAGACAGACCTTAATGCCCATATCCGGGCCTTTTTGGTAAAATCCGGCGGCTCCCAGGGTATCCAGATAAGCGCCAAACTCATCGCAGGGTGTCTCAGCTTCAAAAGATTTTAGAATGTAACGTTCCCCGTGTTCATGTTTTTGGATTTCCAATTTTCCCTGATTGACCGCTTCCATAGCGGCTTCGCGGTTTTCACCGGCCAGACAACCATCTACAAAAAATTCATCACCCACCGCTCCAATCGCTGCGATGTGAGCCAGATCCTGATTGGCCGGATCCAGGATTTGCGCAAAAAGATAGCATGTTGTCGAGCCGGATATATCCCGATCCCCTTTAAGTCCATAGAGATCCGGGTCCAGGTTGTGAACCTTCGGGTCGGTTGATGCTTCAGCCACGTGATGATCTAAGATCAGCGTTAAGTTACGTCCCCTGTTCAAATCTGAAAGCATCGGCGCAATGCGGCCGGCAAAATCCGCAAATACGATTAGTCCACCTTCCTGCTGATATACTTTTTGTAGCAGCGCCGGGTACGGTTTTTCCAGACAGAAGCGGTTCATCTTAAACCCGGCTCTTTCAAAAGTTTTTGTGAGAATCGCGCCGGAACTGAGCCCATCGGAGTCGTTATGGTGAAATATTTGAACCTCTTTATTCGGCAATCCCTTAATTTCCCGGATCGCATTTTCCATTGCCCTGATTAACTCTTTGCGCAATTTATCCTCCCTTGATCGATCATTTATTCGTAACGAAAGTAATTATATCCCGCCTCTTTAACCGAGAGAAAAGTTAATGTCAAATGTTTCATAAGGTGCTTTCAATGCAATTGTTTCCTGTTGACAATCACCGGCTAATCTCTGTATTCAAAATTCTATGAAGCCTTTTGAAAAGTTTCCCGGAGATCTGAAGAAAAAAATTCGGTATGTGCTATCGGATATCGATGATACGCTTACCCTGAATGGACGCTTGCCTGCAGTTGTATTTGCTGCCATGGAGCGTCTTAAAAAAGCAGGCATTCGAACCATTCCGATTACCGGCCGCCCGGCGGGCTGGTGCGATCACATCGCCCGTATGTGGCCGGTGGACGGGCTGGTGGGCGAAAACGGCGCCTTTTACTTCAGATATGATGACAGTCAGCGCAAAATGCAGCGACGCTATTTTAAAACCGAAGACCAGCGAAACGCAGACCGTCAAAAACTGGAAAAACTCAAACTGGAGATTCTAAAAAAAATCCCCGGCTGCCGCGTCTCCGCTGATCAGGCCTATCGAGAAGCCGATCTGGCCATTGACTATTGTGAAGATATTCCGCCGCTGACAATGAAAGACGTCGAGGAAATTGTCCGACTTTTTGAAAATGCCGGGGCCCGGGCAAAGATCAGTTCCATTCATGTTAACGGCTGGTTTGGAGAATATGACAAACTTGCAATGACCCGCATACTGTTTGAAGAAGTATTTAAGGATAACCTCGAGACCGTTAAAAGAGATGTTATTTTCATCGGTGACTCTCCCAATGACGTACCTATGTTTCAATTTTTCCCGCATTCGGTGGGGGTCGCCAATATTTTAGAATTTAAAGATAAAATTGCTCATGAACCTGCCTGGGTAACCCAAAAAGAAGGCGGATATGGGTTTGCGGAGATGGTTGATCAGCTTCTTCTAAAACCTGAATGACTTTCGATCGATTTTTTTCTAACATCGGGTGGGCCGAGGTTATAGATTTCTTCGATATAAAAAGAAAAGATCCCGCTTATGCTAGATTCTGTTCAAGGCATTGTTAGGTGGCTTTCCTATAGATACTCTCTTGGTATTTTCAACAAAGAATTTAAGACGCTTAAAATGCAGATATAAACCATCGGGCTCGCCTGCCATATGGGGTGTTAGAATTACATTGTTCAGCTTTCGAAGCGGGCTGTCTGCAGGTAATGGCTCCTCCTCAAACACATCCAATCCGGCTCCGCCGATTTTTCCATTTTTAAGAGCGTCTACCAGGGCGGATCCATCGATAACCGCACCGCGTGAGGTGTTAATCAAAAAAGCATCCGATTTCACGGCTTCAAACTCTTTGGTCCCGATCATATGTCGGGTCTGATTATTGAGGGCCACATGGACGGTGAAGATATCAGATGACGTCAAGAGGGTTTGCCAGTCTACAAATTCAACTTCATCATCTGCTTTAACGTGTCGATAGTGATATCCCAATACCTGCATGTTAAACGCATTTGCCAGCCGGGCAACTTTTTTCCCGATGTGCCCGAACCCGATAATACCGATCACCTTATCGGAAAGCTCGGCTCCTCTATAATTCGGCGTGTCGTCTCCAGCCTTCATAACGGCGTTCAATGGAATAATGTTTTTGTACCAGCAGAGTATAAAGGCAAACACATGCTCTGATACGGCTTGAGCATTTATACCTGGAGCATTGGCGACATAAATTCCTCTTTTGGTGCATTCTTCAATCGGGACATTGTCATAACCTGCCCCGGTTTGAATCAATTTTAAGGTCTTCGCATGGCTAAGAATTGGAACCGGGATAGTTTCGTTTTCCGGGATCAGCACATCGGCATCTTCAATTTCCTTGGACAGTTCCTTTGCAGCAACAAATACAACATTCCAATCAGCAGGAAACTGACCGGCAATCAAACGCTGCGTCTCGTGGGAGGCTTTTCTTATGATTACGATTTTCATAATATTTCTTTCTTGACATTTTTATGGTCAAATCGCATTTAAACGGTTATTTAATTTGCGTCATTACAATACCTTTGATCCTTTGAAAATTCCATCCCAAAATGATTGCTTTCACTTAATGTGCGAAATGCACATGCTTGAGAACATCGTCGTCCACTCTCTGCAGGTATGCCGGGTTAGCATGTGTCTGGTGGATCATCTCAAAGCACAGGGGATTCATCTGGATGGTCAACTGGTGCAGGCGGCTGCTCTGTTGCATGATATCACCAAAACCCGCAGCATCAAAACCGAGGAAAATCATGCGCTCACCGGAAGCCGGCACTTAACCGATTCCGGGTTCCCGGAGGTTGGCGATCTTGTCAAACAGCATGTCCGACTCGATGATTATTCCGAACCGAAAAGGCTCGCAGAAGCTGAGATTATTAATTATGCCGACAAGCGGGTGCTGCACGATCGGATCGTTTCATTGGATGAACGGATGAATTATATTATGGAAAGATACGGTCGTCAGCCGGAGCATAAGCAGCGAATTCGATTGCTATGGCAGAAAACAGAAGATCTGGAGAAACAGATTTTCAGCTATTTGCCTTTTTCACCGAATGATCTTTACGATCACCTCACAGCCCTGGATATCTCCAGCGAAATTTCGAGCTATCAGAAATTGTGTTCGCAACTCACCACCGGGAGCTAAGCATTGTTTTTTCCGCGATGTTCGGAATCATCTGGCCTGGCGAAAGCCATCGGCAGCAGCGATTGATTGGCTCCATTCTAATCGCACTCGGGGTGGTTTTTATCGGTTTGAGCCGTTAGAAATTTGCAAACCCATTTTCCATGACTATTTGTTATGATGCACATGATAATTATTATTTTGACTTATAGTACCTGGGCTAATTATATTTCAATATACGAAAATAAAACAGGAGGAAATGATGGATAGAAAACCACCGTTTCGCAGAAAGACGGCCATTTCTTACAAAACCGAAGAAAAAACAGTCATGCGCGGATACGATTTAAGTGAATTGGCTGAAGCGGGCTATTCTTTTTATGATGCCATGTTTGTATTGTTCCAAAACCGGATTCCCACGGAAAACGAAGAAAAAATGCTCAAATATGAGATGGGCGTATTTTTGGAGCATTCGATGTCGCCGTCGGCCGTCGGCTCTATCGGCGTAAGTGCGGGCCGGCCCAATCTTCCCGTTTGTGTGGCCGCTGCGGTTTCGACCTTTGGCGGCGTTCACGGGCCCGGGGCTGCGCATGGATACATGCTCAATAAATATCTGGAGCGGGGCAAAAAAGAGGGCAAAACGGTCGCTGAAATGGCCAAGATCCTGGTCGATGAATATATGGACGCCAAGAGGCCGGTCATGGGCATGGGACAACCCCAGCACATCGACAGCGACCCCAGGGCGGAGCCGATTCACCTCAAGCAGGAAGAATTGGAACTGGAGGGAGTTTATCTCGAATTTCAGCGCGCCATTGAAAAGTATTTTCATGCCCAACGCAAAAGGCAAGGCCGATCTTATGTGGGGGTCAATGTGGTCGGCTCCGGGAATACGGCTTTGATGGAAATTGGATTTTCTCCCAATGCGGGCTGGTGTATCGGCAGTGTTGTTCGGGGGTTTAGCTGTGCGGCGCACGCCCTTTTCAATATGAAGAAAGGCCGCGCCTGGGGGGCTTCCAGGAACGAGCCCATGGTGCAGATGATCGATCTTTCCATGATTAAGTATATCGGACCTGAAGACAGGGTCGTTCCCAAACAGGAAGAGCAGCAGGAATACGCCAGGAAACAGAAGGAAGAAGGAGAATACAAGCAATGGGTTATCTAAATAAAGAAAAAACAGATGAGCTGAATAAAATAAAAAGGGACCGCAAAATCGGAAATCTAGGCAGCCCGAAGAATCCCTTTGACTATTATGAAAGGGAATACGGCACCGTGCCGCGAGACACGAAAAGAGCACCATTTCAGTGGGTGTCCGAAGTGGCTTACAAGAATGTCCACCGGATTGTTACCAGGGGCTATGACACCACGGAGCTGATGGAAGAAGGCTACGGTGTCATCGAGGTCCTTTTTGTGGACTATCAGGCGCGGATACCGACTGTTGAAGAGGGTCAGATGCTCAATTACGTCATGATCCTGGCGTTAGAGGATGGACTGTCCGCACCGGCGGCCATATCCAGGATCGTGGCCAGATCCAAGACCTTTTTGACCCAGGCCTGCGGGGCATCCATTATGGCCTTTGGTCATGCGTATGGTGCCTATTCGGCCTTCGGCAATCGGCTCGATGGCTATCTTGATCGGGTCGACAAAGGGGAACTTTCCCGGGAAGCGGCAGCCGAGCTTCTTGTCAAGGAAAATCTCCATGACGAAGCCCTGGGCGTTTCAAGCTTGATGCTAAAAGACCCGGCAGCCAAAAGGATGGTTGCCCGGGCAGAAAAGCTGGGTGTGGCCGGCAAATATATCGCGTTTACCAAGGAGATTGTTAAGGCCGCTCAGGATTTGAGCACCGAGCCTGTGGACCTGGATATGCTGGGGGCGACCGGCGCCACTATGATGGATCTGGGGTTTACCCCCGAGGCCACCTGGGCGATTCTGGCGGTCACCCGGTCCTTTGCCGCCGGTGCCCATTATATTGAAGAAGTCGAAAGGGAAGAATCTAACCGGCTGGGCCAGCAATTAACCCCCAAAGAAGATTACGACGGACCGGCAGACCGGCCGGTGCCGCCTTTGGCGGATCGGGAAAAATTTGCCAAATCCGCTATTTGCCGCACCCCGGAAGAGTGGAAGGCGCGTTTTGAAGAGATGAAAAAAGTACGCGGAAGCGGGTTCAGCATCGTTGAAGAGATCGAGGATCCCAGCAAGAAGTCAGGGATCAAGAAGGTAGGGAAGCTGTAAGAGCTGTTATGGTGTCGGGTGTCAGGTGTCAGTCTTTGGCCCGGAGGGCCTATGTTGACCTTGAATTCTGCGGGCTGGAAGCAATCACAGAGAGATATCAGGCTTCGGGATACTAGTGCCCTGACACCTGACACCCGACACCTGAAACCATGTACAAGCACATTTTAGGCAATTTAAATTTTAGGCATTTATAAGCCGGAGGATTAAACATGGAAGTCGTAAAACCCGTCAAAAGAAATGTCCTGCTGAATCCCGGTCCTGCGACCACCACCGACACGGTTAAATACGCCCAGGTGGTTCCGGACATCTGTCCGCGCGAGGAAGAATTCGTTGCGATCATGGACGAAGTCCGCCAAGATTTGGTAAAAGTCGTTCACGGTAACCCGGAAAAGTATACGGCCATACTGTTTACCGGCTCCGGAACTATCATCCAGGATGTCCTTATAAATTCCCTGGTTCCTGAGGGCAAAAAAATCTGCATTGTGAACAACGGGGCGTATTCCGCACGAATGGTAGAAATTGCCGGCTACTACAACATTCCCTGCGTAAACCTTGAATTTCCAACCACCGGGTTGTCGGATCTGGATGTCGTCAAACAGACCCTCGAGGCGGACAAGGACATCGCGGCGGTAGCCACCGTTCATCATGAAACCGGCACCGGGGTTTTAAACCCTGTACGGAAAATCGGCAAGATTGCCCATGATAACGGTTGTGTTTTCATTGTAGATACGATTTCAACCTACGGTTTGATTCCCATCAATATCGAAGAAGAAAACATCGACTTTTGTATGTCTTCGGCCCAGAAGGGGCTATGCGGCATGACGGGTGTTTCCTGGACCGTCGGTAAGATTGAAGAAATTGAAAAATCGAAGGATTATCCAAAACGATCCTATTATTGCAATCTTTTCATGCAATACGATTTTTTTAAGCGCGTTGGAGAAATGCATTTTACCCCGCCGGTTCAAACCGTTTATGCCTTAAGCCAGGCCATTAAAGAATACCGGGAAGAAGGGGAGCAGGCGCGCTACGAAAGGTTAACCCAATGCTGGGAAGCCGTCCATACAGGTTTGGAAGAGATCGGTCTCGACACGGTTATCGACAAGGAGATCCAGGGGCATCTGGTGGTAACGATTAAAGCCCCGCAAGGCGATAAATTTGATTTTTTTAAACTTCACGACTACTGCTATGAGCGCGGTTTTACGATCTATCCCGGCAAGATGTTTGGGCTTGAGACGTTCCGATTATGCAATTTAGGCCAGATCACCCATACGGATATTGAAAATTTTTTTATAGTGGCCAAAGAGGCATTTAAAGAAATGGGGTACACAATTCCGATAAGTGCCTAAAGTGAGCTAAAATGCCTAAAGTGCCTAAAATTAAGGATTTGAATCATTTTTATAATATAAAATGGGAGGTTGGTTAGTTAGTGCCTACTACCTAATTTTTCGAGGACAATAAGGGATAAGCTCATGGCTCATAGCAAAAGAGAAGTTAGAGCCTTTTTTCTATCAGCTATCAGCTATGAGCTATTAACTTTCATATATATAGACGATGTATTTATATAAACAAAAATATTAAAATAAACATGGAGGTTAGATTACTGTTATGGAAGACAACATCCAGGATATGTACAAAAAAGCCATAAAAGCGTTTCGAGAAATCGAGTATTGGTCCCAGGAAAAAGTGGACGAGATGGTTCAGGCCGTGGCCTGGGAGCTTTTAAAAGAAGACGTTCGTCACAAGTTGGGCCATATGGCCGTGGATGAATCCAATATCGGGAATGCTGAAGATAAGGTCAATAAGATCAAGAATAAGACTCTGGGCACGCTCTGGGACATGCGCAACGCCAAAACCTGCGGTCTGATCGAAGAGAACAAAGCTTTGGGAATCCGCAAATACGCCAAACCGATCGGGGTGATTGCCAACGTCGTGCCGTGCACGAACCCGGAATCGACCATCTGCTGCCTGGCGCTGAGCACATTGAAGACTCGAAACGCGCAGATCGTCTCGCCCCATCCACGCACCCAAAAGACCTCCTATGAAACGGTTCAACACGTGCGCAAGGGGCTTGAAAAAGTTGGGGCTCCGGTGGATCTGATGCAGTGCATAAAAAAGACCAGTCATGCCAGAACCGCCGAACTGATGGCCAACTGCGACTTTGCGGTGGCCACCGGGGGTGCCGCACTGATAGAAGTTGTGTACCAGGCCGGAAAACCCGCACAGACCGTGGGGGCCGGGAATGTCGTATCCATTGTGGATGATACTGTCGATTTGGCGGCCGCTGCCCACAAGATACGGCTGTCAAAAGTCGCCAATAATTCCGCATCATGTTCGTCTGAGAACGCGGTGGCGCTTTATGAGGGCATCTACGATGATATGGTGGCGGCGCTGAAATCAGAAGGCGGTTATCTGTGCAGCACGGATGAGCGTGAAAAGTTGAGAAAATACATGTGGCCGGATGGAACCCACCTGAACCGGGACATCGTAGCCAGACCGGCTACATTCATTGCTGAAAATGCAGGGTTGACGGTTCCTGAAGACACCCGTTTCCTGATGGTCATCGGAGAAAAAGTAGGCCCGGAGGATCGTTTCTCAGGTGAAAAAATCTCTCTGGTGCTCACCGTCTGGAAATGGACCGATTTTGACGAAATGCTGGATCGCTTGGAGAAAATCCTCAAATTTTCCGGCGAAGGTCATTCGGTGTCCGTACATAGTGAAAATGATGAGCGGCGGGTTAAACTCGCGCAGCGGGCTAACGTGGGGCGAGTCGTCTGCAACATGCCGCACGCCCATGCCAACAGCGGCGGCTGGACCACCGGGCTGCCCACCACAGATACGCTCGGTTGCGGCTCCTGGGCCGGCAACATCTTCAGCGGCAACATAAACTGGGAAAACTTTCTCAACTATACCTTGCTGTCAATCCCCAAAGAAGAATACATCCCCTCAGTGGAAGAGCTTTGTGGGGAGTATCTCAACAAATGGGGGCGCGATTAGAACTGATTCAAAAAG
>JAUVTR010000051.1 GCA_030601425.1 Desulfobacterales bacterium | reverse complement strand
GCGATCATAGCTGGTGACGAGAACTTCTCTGGGCTTGGCGCCGTCTGAAGGGCCGACGATGCCTTCTTTTTCCATCTTTTCGATAATGCGCGCCGCTCGATTATACCCGATTCGCAAATGGCGTTGAATCATGGAAATAGAGGCTTGGCCGGTCTTGGTGATGAGGGCCACCGCATCGTCATAACGTTCATCATAGTCATCATCGTCGGATTCTGCAGTTTCGATGGCGGATGCTTCGGTAACTTCTTCGTCATAGTCCGGTTTATCCTGACTTCTTAAAAATGCATTAATCTGGCTCAGTTCGGTCTCAGAAATATAGGCGCCATGAATACGCTGCAATTTTGCGGTGCCGGGTGGTAAAAACAACATATCCCCGTTACCCAGTAGATTTTCCGCACCAATCGTATCGATAATGGTTCGCGAATCGGTTCGCGAAGAGACCTGAAATGTCAGACGCGTCGGGAAATTGGCTTTGATAATGCCGGTTAATACATCCACAGACGGCCGCTGGGTGGCTAAAATCAGATGGATGCCGGCGGCTCTTGCCATCTGGGCCAGCCGGGTTAAAGCCACCTCAACATCCCGGGACGCAAGCATCATCAGGTCGGCAAGCTCATCGATAACAATCACGATATAGGGCAGCTGTTCCGGTGCTTCCTTATCGGCCGGCTTGGCCGCCTTTGCCACTTTGTTATTATATTGTTTGATGTTGCGGGCACCCATTTCAGAAAGCAGCTCGTATCGTCTTTCCATCTCACGCAACGCCCAAAAAAGCGCATTGGTGGCTTTCTTTGGATTGGTGACCACCGGCGTGATCAGATGAGGGATCCCATCATAGTTCGATAGCTCGATGCGTTTGGGATCGATCATAATAATTTTGACTTCATCCGGTTTGGACTTGTACAGCAGGCTGCAAATCATGGCATTTAAGGCCACACTTTTCCCTGTACCGGTGGCGCCGGCAATCAGCAGGTGGGGCATTTTTTCCAATTCAGCAACGATCGCATTACCGACAATATCCTTGCCCAGGCACAGGGTCAGCTTTGATTTTGACTTTGCAAACGCACTGGAGGCAATGACCTCTTTGAATCTGACCACCTGACGATTGGTGTTGGGAACTTCAATCCCGATGGCCGCTTTGCCCGGGATCGGGGCCACAATCCGAATACTGATTGCTCGCATGGCCAGTGCCAGATCATCGGTAAGGTTAGCAATTTTATTGATCTTCACCCCGGGGGCCGGCTCATATTCAAAAGTGGTGATCACCGGTCCGGGAGCGACTTCGACCACCCTCCCCTGAACACCGAAATCATCCAGCTTCTTCTCAAGCAGCTGAGACTGCATGCGTAAATTCTCGTCGTCTGCTGAACCGATCTTAAATTCCGGCTCTTCCAGGAAATTGATCGACGGCAACTGGAAGCCTTTCCCGGTGCGCATAAACTTAAATTCCTCCTGTTTGGGAGCCGCAACGGGTTTGATGGGTTTGGGCGTCGATGCTTTGATTTTTATTTTTTTGGCCTTTTTGCGGGTGATTTCGCGGTCGATTTTAGCGAATTTCTTTGATCGTTCGCGCCGTTCCTTCCACTTAAGATATACGGTCATTACGTAGTCCGTTATAGCGGAAATCCAATCCCAGCATCGTAAGGAAAAGGCGATAAGTGAAAAACCGGTAGCCAGTATAAACCCGACGATCCACAACAGGGTCAAAATAATCAGCGCGCCGCTAAAATTGGTATATTTTATCAGAAATGATTTAAATGGAATGCCGACCAGGCCGCCGGATGAAAAATGGCTGCCGAACATGACATAGGCATTTTGACGCGTCGCCAGTAGGCTACCGGTGGTGACCACCAGCAAAATACCACCGATCAGAGTTGAAATCTTAGCCTGGGTCGGATGATCCCCAAAAAAATGGATGCTCGTCAACAGCAGCAAAAGCGGAATCCAAAATGCGCCCAGCCCGAACAACCCGATCAAGGCACCCGATACATGTGCACCGAGCACACCAAACAGGTTGTGAATGGAGCCCCCGGCCTTGGCATTATGTATCGAGGGATCCCCCGGGCTGAAAGACAACAGACTGATCAGGGTAAAAATGACGAGAAAAAAACAAAATATGCCGACGATTTCTTTGCGCATACTTGTCTGTACCCAAGGTATGAATTGAATAGTTGAAATAACCGGATTATATACCTAAACCTGAGTAACCTGTGATGAAATCCGAAATTCGAATATCGCCTGATTTTATAAAATTGGCCGAAATCCGAAACAATACCGAAATCCAAATGTTCAAAATTCAAAACAAAAACAGTCTGAAACTTCAGTTTTCTGTTTTGGTCATTGATATTTGGGTCATTCGAATTTGTTTAGAGTTTCGTTATTCGAATTTCGAATTTCCCCGTCTATGACATGTGGGTTCAATGGATTAACTATTGTGTTATTCTATCTCGCCATAAAAAAGGAAGAATTTAAGAGACGGGGCACTAGACCATCATTTTCTTTAGCGTCTGACCGATCGAACGCAGATCTTTGAGATGGCCCAGGGGCAAGAAATAATCCACATAGGGCAGGGCGGTACGCATGCCCTGACAAATGGGTTGGTAATCCTGGGTTCCAATTAGCGGGTTTAGCCATATAATTTTATGGGCTTTGCGTTTAAGAATCGTCATTTGCCTTTCGAGTACATCGATTTCGCCTCGGTCCCAACCATCACTAAAAATCATTACGATATCTTTGCCTGAGAGCTGTCTCTTACCAAAGGTCTCATTAAACAGCTTCAAACAATGACCGATACGCGTACCCCCACCCCAGTCGGCGATAACTCCCGGAATTTGTTTCATCGCAGAAGTAAAATCGCCGACATCGAATTGACCGGTTCCTCTGAAAAGATCTGTTGAAAAAAAGAAGATTTCAGTCCTGCGATCAATTCGTTTGAGGGCGTGGATGAATTGCAAAATCATAAGGGTAAAAATATCCATTGAACCGCTGACATCGCAAAAAAAGATAACACGGCGCTTTTTTAATCTTTTTTTTCTAAAATCAAGGAAAATCAGCTCTCCTCCGAATTGCATATTTTTTCTTAATATCTTTCGCAAGCTGATCTCTTTTCCGTGAATAGTGTATTGAAACCGACGACTCACCCGATTTGCCAGTGGCTGAAGAATCCGGTTGATAGATTCGTATACGTCTTTGGAGCTGTCAAATCGGAGGTCTTGCATTTCACCTGTTTCGGTCAGGGCCTGAGGACTGTAGCGCAGGGCCCATTGTTTGATGCTTTTTTCTTCAGCAGCACCGGTGGTTTTGAGAGAGGCATTTTTTTCTTTAAATGAGGTGAGTATATCCCGGTCTTCTTCGTGCTCTCCGATGCCTTCGGATGGGATCTGCAGGCGGACTCGTTCTTTGGGCAACCAGTAAGCATAAAACAAGTCATCAAACTTGGTAAGATCTTCTTTGCGGCTTATGAAATTTATACGAAGCAAACAATGAAAGGTCTGAAGGCTGGAAATGTCTATCAGGGGCAGACCCTCGATGGTGTCTAAAACAGCCGGTAAAGATACTGAAATGCCGTTATCTCTCAAAAGATAAGAAAATCGAACGATATTTTCGATTAAGCCCGCACCGGATCGATGGGAAGGGTTATCGGTACTGTTATTTAGTGTCATTTTTCAAAACCGCAAGAATATCAAACACAATACGACTATTCCCAATTAAAATTTAGCACACCTTCGGCATGTTACTTTGAGTGAGACGTCAGCAGATGGGTGCGTTTTTCCGGGTTCGGCCAAATATTCGATTTGAACTTTTGAATATCTTCGCGGTATTTGAGAATGCATCCCAGAGTCTGTTCGACCGATTCTTCATCCAGAACATTGCGGTGAAGTTTAAGAAGGGCTTCGGCCCAGTCAAGGGTTTCGGATACACCCGGTTTTTTCAGCAGATCCTCTTTGCGGATATTTTGCATGAAAATAGCAATTTGATGGACAAGAGATTCTTCCAATTTCGGTATCCGCGCGTGGATGATTTTCATTTCCTTGTCCAGGTCCGGATAATCGATCCAGTGATAAAAACAGCGCCTTTTGAGTGCATCGTGGATGTCGCGGGTTCGATTGGATGTAATGACCACCATGGGTTTCTGGGTGGCCTTTAAGGTACCGATTTCCGGGATCGATACCTGAAAATCGGAAAGGATCTCAAGCAGAAATGCTTCAAATTCCTCATCAGCGCGGTCCAGCTCATCGATTAATAATACCGGTGGTTGCCCCTGAGAGTTTTGGATGGCTTCCAACAAGGGTCTTTTGATCAAATAGGGTTCACTGTAAATCACCTGGCCCATTTCTTCCGGTGATAGACCGCATTGCTCATCCATTTTGATGCGCAATAGTTGTTTGGGATAATTCCATTCATACAGGGCTGAATTGGCATCCAAGCCCTCGTAGCATTGAAGCCTGATGAGTTTCGTGGAGAGGATGTCCGCCAGGACCAGTGCGACCTCGGTTTTTCCCACGCCGGGCTCACCTTCAAGGAATATCGGTTTGTTGAGGTGGTATGAAAGATAAAGGACTGTCGCCAGGGCTTGATCCAATATATATCGATGCCGGGTCAATTGTTTGCGGATAACATCAATGGAAGAAAAACTATTTTTTGCGCCCATAAAAGTACCTTCTCTATTTTGAGCATGCTTACGTTTTAAGCTGTTCGCTCCTACGCGGAAAACCTAATTCTATTATTACGCAGTTTTTTGTAAGGTCAAGGGCTAGGTTTGCTGTCGCTGGCATCTGGCATCTGGCGGCTGGCATCTGGCTTCTGGCCGCTGGCGGCTGGACACTGGTCACTGGCTACTGGCTTCTGGCCGCTGGTCACTGCTCACTTGTTTCTTGCTGCTTGTCTCCGGCTCGGCCAGCAGCAAGAAGCCAGTAGCCCAGCAATTTTCTCTATTTTGAATATCGAATATCGAATCACGCTAAAGACGTGATCTAAAGTCAAGAATTTCGAATGATGAAGTTTTTTTTCCTTCGATATTCTGCGGTTCTCTGTTTTCTGACCTCTTTCCTCTGCCTCTGAAATCTAAGAGTACCCTGACACCTCGTATGAAACTTCATGAAATCCAATGTCGTCTTCGTGAAGTTTTCACATGAGCAGAGTGCAGAAGACAGATGACAGAGGTCAGATTAGTCGTCTTCGCTCTTTGAGCTACGGCGTGGCAGCTAGCGCCTTCGTCGTCGTCCTCGTACTCGTCCCTCGTCAGCGATAAAATTCTGATTCACGAGAACGAGCACGAGGACGAGTACGAAAAGAATCAGAATCGATCGCATGCAGACACCCTGCGCCCTCAATCTTATACCCGATACCATTTAGCTTGTATGAAACTTCAGTTTCTTTTTCGATCAAACCGGCCGCTTCGGCGGCCAGCGGCGGCGCTGAAACCTGAAACCTGACACCCGACACCTGAAACCTATTTATCTTACATACCGCGTCGGTATTGGCCCCCCACATCATAAAGTGCCTGGGTAATTTGCTCCAGGCTGCATACCCGCACGGTATTCATCAGTTCAGCAAAAATGTTCTCGCCTGAAATGGCAACCTTTTGCAGGCGTTCCAGTGCCGCGGGCGCTTCTTTTTCATGACGCTTTTTAAAATCAGCCAGACGCTTGAGTTGAGATTGTTTTTCTTCTTCAGTTGCCCGGGACAGCTCAACGCTCTCATTCAGTTGATCCAGGTCGGCATCCGGATCCCGGAAAGTGTTCACGCCGATGATCGGGAGTTCACCGCTATGTTTTAAAGTTTCTGAATAAATAGATTCCTCCTGAATTTTACTGCGCTGGTAGCCTGTTTCCATGGCGCCCAGTACGCCGCCGCGCTTGGTGATTTGATCAAATTCATTTAAGACCGCTTCTTCTACAAGATGGGTCAATTCTTCGAAGATAAAGCTTCCCTGGTTCATATTTTCATTTTTCGTCAACCCCCATTCCCGGTTTATAATGAGCTGAATGGCCAGGGCACGTCTGACCGACTCTGCACTGGGTGTGGTAATAGCCTCATCAAAGGCGTTGGTATGGAGGCTGTTGCAATTGTCATATATGGCACAAAGCGCCTGCAGCGTTGTGCGGATATCATTAAATTGGATGTCCTGGCTGTGTAAAGAGCGCCCGGATGTCTGGCAGTGATATTTCAGCATCTGGCAACGAACAGATCCGCCGTAGAGTTCGCGCATGGCGATCGCCCAGATACGCCGCGCCACTCTTCCAATAACCGTATATTCCGGATCCATTCCGTTTGAGAAGAAAAATGATAAATTGGGCGCAAAGCTTTCAAGGGGCATGCCGCGGGACAGGTAATATTCTACATACGTAAAGCCATTGGCCAGCGTGAGCGCCAGCTGGGTGATCGGATTGGCGCCGGCCTCGGCGATATGATACCCTGAGATAGAGACACTGTAGTAATTGCGGACGTTGTTATCGATAAAGAATTGCTGTATGTCCCCCATCACCCTCAAGGCAAATTCGATCGAAAAAATGCAGGTGTTTTGTCCCTGATCTTCCTTAAGAATATCGGCCTGTACGGTGCCGCGCACATTGGAAATTACATCCATTCGAATATTTTCATACTGCTCTTTGGAAGGTTCTTTTCCGTTTTCGGCCTTGAACTTGTCGACTTGCTGGTCAATGGCGGCATTAAAAAACATCGCCAGCATCATGGGCGCCGGTCCATTTATGGTCATGGAAACCGAGGTGCCGGGTGCGCACAGGTCAAAACCATCATATAGGACTTTGACATCATCAAGAGTACAGATGCTGACACCCGAGGTGCCGATTTTCCCGTATATATCCGGTCGTTTGTCCGGGTCACAACCGTACAGGGTGACGGAATCATAAGCGGTTGAAAGGCGTTTGGCTTCATAATCTGCCGACAGTATCTTGAATCGTCGATTGGTGCGTGCGGGGTCACCTTCGCCGGCAAACATGCGGGTCGGCTCTTCATCTGCGCGCTTTAACGGGAAAACGCCAGCCGTAAATGGAAATCTTCCGGAGACGTTTTCTTTCCGCATCCAGCGGTATATCTCTGCGGGATCTTCAAACTTGGGAAGGACAATCTTGGGGATGCGGGTATGAGATAGTGATTCGGTATATAAGGGAACCCTGATTTCTCGATCCCGAACCTGGTACACCAGCTCATCTTTACTGTAGGATTCTTTGATTTTTTCCCATTCCTCGATGGAATCCAATGTCTCTTTTTCCAGAGTCGCTTCGGCTTTTTTAATTTCATCTTTAAGTTTTGAAAGCAGCTCCTGAGAATCTTCATCTTCATTTACGCCAATTGCTGCAAGTGTTTCTTTGAGGTGCCAGACCTTTCTAAGATTTTGCGCCTGTTCGCCTGTTTGTTCGTGGTATTTCCTGACGGTATCCGCAATTTCGGAAAGATAGCGGGTACGCTCCGGCGGGATGATAATGGTTTTGGACGATGAGGTCTTGATTTGAGGTCTTGGCAAGCCGGCCTTGAATTTAACAACCGTCTTTTCGGCAACTTTATCGATGATCGCATGATACAAGGCTGTGACCGCATCGTCATTGAACTTGGAAGCGATGGTTCCAAATACCGGCATTTCTTCAGGATCCATATCCCATAATTTTTGATTGCGTTGGACCTGCTTGCGAACATCGCGCACCGCATCTTCTCCACCGCGCTTTTCAAATTTGTTGATCACCACCAGGTCTGCAAAATCGAGCATGTCGATCTTTTCGAGCTGGGTGGCGGCACCGAATTCGCTGGTCATCACATAGATGGATAAGTCAACCAAATCGGTAATACGGGAATCACCCTGTCCAATACCGGCTGTTTCAGCAAAGATCAGGTCATAGCCGGCAGCCTGTGTCACCTCGATAGCTTCAGGAAGTACGGCCGGCAATTCTGTCCGGGACCGTCGTGTCGCCAGAGAACGCAAATAAACACGCGGGTTGCTGATCGCGTTCATCCGGATCCGATCACCTAAAAGCGCTCCGCCGGTCTTTCGCCGGGATGGGTCACAGCTGATGATGGCAATATGAACATCTTTAAGATCATGCAGCATCCTTAATATCAGCTCGTCGGCCAAAGACGATTTGCCGGCACCGCCTGTTCCCGTAATACCGATAACCGGGGCTTTGCGGTTTTTAATCTTCTTTGATAACTGGGCTCTAATGGCCTCGAAGTTCCCGTTTTCCCGGGCTTTGGCTTGTTCGGCGGCGGTAATCAGTTTGGCCACCAAAAACGAGTTGGTGGGGTTCAGAGCGTTTAAATCAAAATTGTTGTTTGTGACAGTCGGAAAATCGATGACCGCAACCATGTGGTTAATCATTCCCTGGAGCCCCCTGCGGGCACCGTCTTCCGGTGAATAAATCTTGGTAACGCCGTATGCCTCCAGCTCTTTGATTTCATCAGGTATAATTACACCGCCGCCACCGCCGAATACCTTGATGTGAGCAGCGCCTCTTTCATTTAGAAGATCGACCATATATTTGAAAAATTCGATATGTCCACCCTGATAACTCGACACGGCCACTCCCTGGACATCCTCCTCAATGGCGGCTTCCACGATTTCCTGCACCGATCGATTATGTCCTAAATGAATAACCTCCACTCCGGTATCCTGCAGTATTCTGCGCATGATATTTATGGCTGCATCATGGCCATCAAAAAGAGATGTTGCCGTAACGACTCTTACATTATGTTTGGGCTTATAAACTTCAACTTCAGGGTTCATGCCGTCTCCTTCATATCCAATTAGTTTCCATCCGGAAATGGCCCTTTTTCCGATGAGCTGCGTTCTCCGCGGGCTTACTTCCTCGACGTACGATCAGTACGCCTCGTCGTAAACCCCAGCCCGCCATCGCGAGCGCTCAGGCGAGGCGGGCGGGCTTGTGCGGCCTAGCTCATCAAAAAAATTGCTCATTTCCAAATTGGAAACCAATTCGTGCCCGTTTTAATTTCTGGATGGGCACTAATTAGATTCTCATTCATACGTTTTTTTGGAACACATTCCCAGGATTAACTTGGTCTGAAGGTTTATGTAGTCTTCAGTACTGTAATGTCGGGTCAAGAACCATCGCCGGAAAGTCCACATATGCCCCAGAACGACAATATTATGCGCCGTGAGCTCTATGGAGCTTTCGTCGAGATTCGGAAGTTCGCCGGTTGAGGCGATCCGAGCCAGCGCTTCGATGAACAGTCCGGTGATGCGCAGCTCGTTTTCTAAAACTCGATTTTGCCATTGGCTTGGCAACGATTGCGTTTCCTGGTAAATCAGCAGGATAAAATCACTCATGCGGTCGCAAACCATAAAGTATTCCCGGATTACCTCCCGGAGAGCGCTTTGCCCGCCGGTGGCTCTCGACATCGCCATCGTCACGCCCCGTTCGACTTCAGCATGAATGGATTCGCACACCATATACAATATATCTTCTTTGGATGCGAAGTATTCATACAGTGAACCGATGGAAAATCCGGCGGCACTGGCAATCTGCCGGGTTGTGGTTTTATGGAATCCCTTATCGATAAACAGCTGTACGGCCGCGTCGGCAATCTGGCGTCGTCTGCGCTCCACCAACTCCGGGTCTTTGACCTGAGTGGGAATATCTTTTGTTCTGTTCAGTTCCTCCATTTTAACCCCATGATATTATAATGTATTTATATGTAGCGGTATGTTTGCATGCTGTCTGAACGAGCGCTCAATCAATTAAATAACATGTCTTTTTTTTGCTTGTCAAGTTTTTCACAAGCACGATTTTAAAATATATTTAACTATCAGATATTATTATATTAAAAAGAATTGAAAACCGTTTGGAGGCACCTGATGAAAACTGTTTTTCAATCGGCTAAGATTAGACGAAGCAATGCTTTATGACTGAGCGCTCGTTCATAAAATTAAATTGATGCTATAATAGAACTTAGGGGCTTTGCCCCAAGTGGAATGATGGAACAATGGGCACGAAGTGAAGCTTTAGCGCTATTGTGGGCACGCAGTGAAGCTTTAGCGCTATGATGGGTTTCAAGAAAACGGAATTCAAAGCGCATAATTTCGCATTGATTACCAATCTTGTGAAAGGGGCAGATCAGGTGGCGCAGGAGGTTATGTTAGGATTTTAGCAGGAGAAATTGGATTGATGTTTAAATGAAAGTGCAACTACAGCCGGCGCTAGTGTTGTGTCCCGCAAGTAATTTACAAAACACTGTTTTATTTTAGGTGTCAGGAATAAATCGGTTTCAGGTTTCGGGTGTCAGGAAGATACAGAGGACAGAGCACAGAAAACAGAGGACAGACGAGAAGAAGCAGACTGTTTTCTTTTTTCTGTCATCTGACTTCTGTTCTCTGTTATCTGACATCTGAACACTGCCACCTGAAACCAAAGTCATTACGACTTTTGTAACATTTTTAGGGGACATGAAACTATCTGCAGAAAGAAAATGGGTGCATGCCTGCCTCCACGCGGAGGCGTGAGACAGGCATGCACGCAACGAGAATTTACTTGCTTATGAACCAGCGGCCATCTTTTATCTCGGCCACAAAAATCGGTTTGTCGGCATCGCCATCGGCGTTAAAGGCTATGGGTCCGACGATACCTTTAAAATCCTTGATTGTGCTGAGCCCTTTCATAATTTTCTCACGATCTTGAGCAATATCTCCAGGATTATTGGTAACCTCCATCTTCTCCATTGCATATTTGAGAAAGTAAATCGCATCATATACATTGCTGTCATACATGATCGGTTCGGGGGGCGCAAAGCCTTTTGCTTTCGCAATTTTTACGAATTTTTCAACAAAGGCCTTGGGGGCAATGGAGTAATGGAAGGTGCAGGGTGCAAAGGTCCCCTCTACATCTTTGCCGCCTTTTTGAGGAAAGTATTCGTTGATAAAAGGGCTTCCTCCCACCAGATGCTGCTTAAATCCCTGGCGTCGCAATTCCCTGCTAAAGGTAATGGCATCGAAATAGACGCCGCCAAAGGCGATGCCGTCAAATTGCATTCCTTTCAGCTTGGTAACCTGGGGTCGCATATCAAAGTCATTGGTCTGATAGGTGACGAAGGCGCCATCATTAACGACCGTGGTGCCCATTTTTTTGAAAACGATCGGCAATACTTTGGAACCGAGAACACGTCCGATGGCATCTTTAACATCGTGGACCACAACCACGTTTTTTACCTTATAGCGGTTGATAAAGGCCTTTACGGCGACCTTGCCCATTTTGATTTCATCGATGGTGTTCCGGAAGGTATAGGGTCGATGCTTTTTGGCCAGACCCGGCTTGGATGACGCCTGTGAGATCATGGGTATGCCGATTTTATTACCCACCGGAAAGGCGACTTCGCACTCGCCGCTTGAAAAAGGCCCCAGGATGGCCATGACCTTATCATCTTCAGCCAGTTTACGAACCATGCGGGTGGCTTCCATGGGCTTGCTTCCGGTATCGTAAGTGACCAACCGCAGCGGAACCCCTCCGATACCACCGGCGGCATTGATTTCCTCTATTGCAATCTGGGCCGCGATTTCGTTCTTTTTGGTCCAGTCGCTCCACATGCCCGTTAGTCCCCAGGCGGCGCCGATTTTAACCTCTTTACCCGCCAGTTTTGATCCGGCCCAGGCGACTTGAGAAGGGTGGAGGCAGAGGCCGGCTCCCACCAGAACGATAAAGGTTATAAATAAAACCAGTTTCCAGCCGCTTTTTGAACATTTTTTAGATTTGTTCATAAGATTTCCCTCCTTTTTTTGGATAATTACGTGTTACTCCTTTGCCTGATTGCGGATCAGATCCAGAACCGATTTGGCTCTGCGGCCGCCTTCTTGATAATCCAGCCACTTTACGACCGGTCTGGGACGTTTGCCGCGGATCACATCATCCAGCCAGAGCAGGATCTTGCGCGCATGATGTGAATATTTTGCGGTTTTGACACCGATTCTGTGATGCAGCACATTCGGCCGGTTCCATGGGCATACGGTTACACAGCGCGCGCAATCATTCCATCTTTTTGGATTTGAGCACCAGAATCGCTGGCAGGCCTCATCATCAAGCTGCCACTTTTCAACCCCCCGGACAACAACTTTGTCGCCGTGGGGGATGGCCTGGGAAGGACAATTCTGGGCGCATTTGCCGCAAATTTTGCAAAATTTAACAACGCCAATGTCGACAGGCGAATCCACCACAAGCGGAAGATCCGTGGTGACGGTGGCGAGCCGCTGTCTGGGACCGAATTCACGCGACATCAGAAGTCCCAATCGACCCAGCTCCCCCAATCCGGCGGCTTCGGCAATGGGAACATGCTGGGCCCACTCATTAATAAAAAAATGGGCCCGGGCAGGGTAGCCGAGCTCGCGAATATAGGCGGCAAGGGATACGGCGACTTTGGCGGCATTCAGATACCCCAGGCCGACCTCGGCGTTATCGATCCAGCCGGGGGCATAGCGCATGCGCTTGTAATCCATTGCCACGGCCAGAGATACGGCATATTTGTGCGGCAGGTTAATCTCCTGACCGTCGCTGCCCTTGGCAAAATCAATTCGCAAACCGGTGTGACTGTAGACATAGGCCTGGTTTAGCTCACATATGCCCACCAGGTCGGCTCCCAAAAATCGGGCCGCGCCCTTGATGATTTTCGCCATATGTTTGGGATCGATAACCTCTATCTTATTCGGATTCAGGGGCCCATCGGCCACCTTGTACCAGGATCGCATGGGTACATTCATGGCTCTGGTTTCCGGAAAAAAGATGCGTCTGAACGGATCAATGGATTCCCGGGTCCAACGCTCCTTAACTTTTTCGCCCAGCCCGCCGATGGCCGCCTGGGTGTGCATCTGGTTTTTTTGGTCAAATTTTTCCTGAAGGCCCACGATTCGGGTTGTCGACCGTATCGGTGCTGTCATTTTTCTCCTTTATTCTGGTCGCTGGCCACTGGTCCGTGAGTTTTGTCGATTCGTTAATTGGTCGAATGGTCAAATAGTTAAAAATGGATTGAATCCTTTGACTAATTAACCATTCAACTAATCAACTATTTAACAATACCGTCTGATCTCTTCTTCTGTTATCTAGCCTATGAACCAGGAGCCTGACACCCGAAACCTGAAACGTAATACTAGAACGGGATATCCTTTCTCTCGTCCACAAAGCGCTTGGCCTTATGGCCCCATCGAGGCAGCGAGCCGTGTTCGAGTATTTCCACAGTCGCACGGATGTTGAGACCCAGCTGGAGGGATTGGCTGATTTTATCTCGGAACGCATCCAGGGAGTTAAGATCCAGCTGTGGGACCGGATCAATCTTTACCAGAATTTCGTCGAGATCACCTTCGCGTTTAAATACGACTTGAAATTCATCAACGTCTTCAAATTCTCTTACGATTTCTTCTATTCGACTCGGGTATACGATGATGCCCCTGATCTTTTTCATGTCGTCCAATCGGCCCAGGACGCTGCCTTCCAACGCAAAAAGGGTGCGTTCGCAGGGACAGCTGCGGTCGGTCACAGCAACAATGTCCCGTGTCCGATACCGTATAAAAGGCGTCGCCCTTCTATCCAGATTGGTCAATACCAGTTCGCCCGTACCGCCGGGTCCCACGGGTTCATCGGTTTCAAGGTCCAAAACCTCCGGGAAAGCCCAGTCTTCGTTGACATGTGTGACGCCTGATTGAAATTCACAATTGTATCCCCAGGGTCCGATTTCGGTGGACCCCAGAAAGTCGAACGCTTTGCAGCCATAGGAACTCTCAATTTTATTTTTTACACCCGGGATCACCGCGCCGGGTTCGCCTGTGTGCCAGGAAAGCTTGATGCGGGATTTCTTCGCAAGATCGATGTCGTTTTTTCTGGCAGTATCAGCCATATGAATGGCATAGGAGGGGGTGGAGCCTATGACCGTGATCGGATAGGTGGCCAGGGCATTGATGCGTTGTTCGGTCTTCATGCCCCCTGATGCGAAAAGCAGGCAGCCGATTTCCTGGCAGGCATACCAGCCCGCCCAGAACCCGATCCAGGGACCAAAGCTGAATACCGGCATGACCATATCGGTCTTGCGAATTCCGTAGGCATAAAGCATGCGGGCATAAATATGGCAAAAATTTGACCAGTCCTGTGCCGTATCGAGTATTTTAATTGCAGTGCCAGTGGTTCCTGAGGTCATGTGCACCCGCTGGGTTTCCTCCATTGGAACTGCCAGCATACTGCCCCAGGGCGGATGGGTTTCCTGGTCTTTGCGCAAATCTTCTTTGGTTATAAAAGGCAGCCGGGTAATATCATCCAATGAGCGAATCTTATCCGGCGTGATATTCGCTTCTTGGAAACTCTTTTTATAAAATGGGCTATGATCCCAGGCGTGTTGAACGATGGCCTTGAGTTTGCGCTCCTGCAAACTCCTGAGCTCATCCCGTGATGCGGTCTCAATTTCAGGATCGTAATAGCGGCTCTCCATGATTCCTCCTTCGTAAAAATATGGATTTTCTACCTGAATTTTAATAACCTGGCCGCATTTTCACCCAGGATCATTCGTTTGGCTTCCTCATTTATATTTAAGCCTTGCAGGGCTATTATATTTTCTTTAATGGTGGGCACCGCCGGCCAGTCAGAGCCGTAGATCACTTTATGCGCGATGCGCTCCAGTTCCGGAAAATAGGTTAACAGATTTTGCGGTGGCAGACCGGAAACTTCCATGTACACATTTTCATGAATCCGGGCCAGCGCCAGCGCTTTTTCATACCAGAATGGGCGCCCGCTGTGAGCCTGAATCAGCTTGAGTTTCGGAAAATCCACCGCCACATCATCAAGGTAAATGGGATCTCCGTATTTCAGGCGGGCACCGGTAAATATCGATGAGCCGATATGAAGCAATACCGGTATCTCCAGCTCCTGGGCTTTGGCATACAGCGGATAGATTTTGGTTTCATTGGGATAAAAATGTTGATACGTCGGATAAAGTTTTAGGCCCTTGAAACCCTGATTGCGCACCAATTCCTCCAATTCATCAACCGGTTTTTCAGATGTGCCCGGGTCAATGCTGGCAAAGGGAATCAGGCGTGGACTATGGGAGCAGAATTGGGCCACATCCTCATTGGCAGCGATTCCGGAAGTGATGGGCGCCAGTTCTGCCAGTATCACTGCATAATCAATGCCGGCCTCATCCATGAGCCCCACAAAGGCTTCCGGAGAAGAATAGGTCTGAAGCATCCAGTCCAGACGGTCGCCCCACCCTTTGTGCAGCAACTCCATATAAGCCGGTGTCCGGCTGCGGTAATAGGCGGTATGGACATGAAAATCGATAATCATATTTGCAGTTCCGGGTTAGCGGTTAATCCAATGACTATGGTTTCAGGTTTCAGGTGTCAATTCCCGGGTTCAAAGGTTCAACGTTCAAAGGTTCATAGGTTAGATAACAGCAGAAAAAGGAGGAACATCAGAACACTGAAACCTCTAAACCCTGAACCTCTGAACCCTGAACCCAAGAACTGACACCTAAAATCAATCCGTGTTTTGTAAGTTAAGTGCGAGACGCAACACTGAGCCCTGTACAGCGGCGTTACGATGGCAGCAGCGGATCCGGCTGTTGCACCCGCTCCCGATCGATGGCGTAGCGCCTTGCTGCAGTCAGCGCTTTAACGGCGATCTGGGTGGTCTCGAAAAAAGGCATGTTCAAACCATCGACCTCTTTGAGCCATCT
>JAUVTR010000209.1 GCA_030601425.1 Desulfobacterales bacterium | reverse complement strand
TAAGTCGATAAGGTTTTATTGGAGTAATAGCGCAATCATGATTTTGGATTTTAGAATTTGGATTGCGGATTAAATAGGGACTGGATTTTGGTGTAATGCGGATCCGTCGATCATTAAATCCGAAATCCGAAATCTAAAATCTAAAATATTAAATCTCTCCTGATCTTATTACGCGCGTATCACAAATGCGATCGTGAAGTGTGCGCTTTTGGTCATCAAAACCCGCCATAAAATAACCAATGCCGAAAATAAAACCGCTGATGTATTTTGCAAAATGCCGACCGATTGCCCTTGCAAAGCTGACCCGACCGCTATCAGCCATTACCACTTTTAATTTACACGCCATTTTGCCGGGTGTAGCTGAATATTTGCCCACAAACCAGGTATCATATATAGCCGGTATAATAAAATTGAGAATCATGGAAACCAGTCGGATAGTGACAAATACAGCCGCTTGATCAGCAGAAAAAGCGCCCAGAAACGAAAGCGGCAGATAAATAATTGCGCTGGCAATTGCCAAAATAATGTGATCAATAAACCAGGCGCCGAAACGGATCCAAAAACCGGCATATTCCATCGCACCGGCAACCGTCACACCTTCCTTGATTTTTTGAACGAAAATCGGCTTGCACGTGGCGCATACCCACGCGTCTGCGAACCGAATCATATCATTTTCAGCAAACACATGACCGCACTCAGAACACGCCGATTGCCGCATCGGCGTTGTTGGCTGCGCCGATTGAGACCCACCCTGATTCTTGCGGCGCACAAAAAGGCCCAATTCTTCCCATTCTTGCATGCCGGTTTCCCACACGAGAGTTTGGGAATTAATTTTCCTGGCTTTGATGAGTGTCTGAAGCTCAGCTTTACCGATGGGACCCACCTGACGGTCACCTTCAGCATAATATAAATTCATGGTCGCTTCCGGTTGGTTTTCTGGGTTTGAGATTGAGCCTAATATACTGATATATGAGTCTATATCGGCCAGGAGCGCTATAAACTTAAATATTTCTATCTTATCATAAAACTGACTATTAGGCCTCATTTTTTAGGAAGATTGTAGGAATTTCGAAACGATAACAGCACGATTGGTGGGACTTGGAGGAAGTATCGACGTTGGTCTAATGCAATATCTGGCTGAGAAAGAGCTTGGTGCGTTCGTGTTGGGGGTTTTCGAAAAACTCCTCGGGGGTGTTTCCTTCTACAATTTGGCCAAAATCCATAAAAAGCACCCGGTGAGCCACACTTTTGGCAAAACCCATTTCGTGACTGACCACAATCATGGTCATGCCTTCCTGGGCAAGTTCGATAATCGCATCCAGCACTTCCTTGATCATCTCCGGGTCAAGTGCAGAGGTGGGCTCATCAAAAAGCATTATTTTCGGCGACATACACAGACTACGGGCAATGGCAACCCGCTGCTGCTGACCGCCTGACAGCTGGCCGGGATATTTCTGGGCTTGCTCGGCAATTTGCACCTTTTCCAGATTATGCATGGCTATTTCTTCGGCTTCTTTTTTGGGGATCTTTCTGACCCATATGGGTCCCAGCGCGAGATTGTCAATGATGGTCAAATGCGGAAAGAGATTAAAGTGTTGAAAGACCATGCCCACTTCAGTCCGGATTTTCTCGATATTTTTTAAGTCGTTAGTTAATTCAATCCCGTCCACGATAATTTTGCCCCGTTGGTGTTCTTCAAGGCGATTGATACATCGGATCAGTGTTGATTTCCCGGAACCGGAAGGGCCGCAGATCACAATCCGCTCTTTTTTATGAATGGTCAGATCAATTCCCCTCAGTACATGAAAATCACCAAACCACTTGTGCATATCGATGATTTCAATCATGGATTCGGCCATAGCCTGCATGTCGGTGCTTTTCGCTGTTTCCTCGTTCATCTAAACCTCGCGTTATGAAAGTTAGGGGCTTCGCCCCGAGACGCTTAATGCTCCTCGGTTGACAATTCTTTTTCCAGCTTGCGGCTGTAATTGGCCATAAAAAAGCAGCATAAAAAATAAATTAAGGCTACAAAAATATAGGCTTCGGCTGAAAATCCCATCCACTTTGGATCGCTGAGTACCGTCTGGGTGGTTCTGAGCACATCGAATAGGGCAATGATAACCACCAGGGAAGTATCTTTAAATGCCGATATCAGTTGCTGCACTGACGGCGGTATCACTATTTTTAGTGCCTGGGGAAGAATAATCAACCGCATGGTCAGGTAATAGCTTAATCCTATAGAATCTGCTGCCTCATACTGCCCGCGAGATATGGCCTGCAATCCGCCACGAACGACTTCGGCGATGTAGGCTGCGGTAAAAAGGATGATGGCAACCTGGGCTCTTATAATTTTGTTAATGGTCACTCCCTCAGGTAAAAATAGGGGAAAGACGACCGAAGACATGAACAACAGACTGATGAGGGGTACCCCGCGGATGAGTTCAATATATACGATACATAGCATTTTTATGGTCGGCATTTTGGATCGGCGTCCCAAAGCAAATGCAATCCCTAAAGGGTAAGCAGCTGTTAAACCGAAAATCGACAATGTTAGCGTTAATGGAAGCCCTCCCCACTGGGTAGTTTCCACCGGGATTAAGCCGAAAAGCCCCCCTTTCATCAATAAACCCATAAGGAAAAGGCCCAAAATCCATGCATAGGCCAAAGATTTCTTCCAGTGATTTCTGTTTCGGCTGTAAAACAGCAAGGCGACTAATAGGGCCATAGCTGCAAATGGTCGCCATTGCTCATCATACGGGTAAAATCCGAAAGCGATAAATCTTATATTGGCAGGTATAATAGACCAGCAGGCACCATCGCTCTGCTGGCATTCCGCCCCTGTTGAGAGCCAAAGGCTGTCAATAAATGCCCAGCGAATCAGCGGGGGTACGATGACCCACAAACAATAAACTATTATTAGGGTCAGAAGGGAGCTAAACCAACCTTTAAACAAATTAGATCTTACCCATCCGATGACACCCACGCTCGTTAGAGGAGGTTTTAACTCTTCTGCTGATTTTTTTTGAACGTAAGCTTCCATAGTATTTAAGCAAATGATCTAAAATGCCTAAAATTAAAATTGCCTAAAGTTAAGGTATCCTATCTTTTTAAATTAGGATAGGCCGAAGGCCGTTCCTTACCTTTAGTTCACTTTAGCTCACTTTAGTTCACTTCAAACTTATAATTTATCTTTCCACAATGGCTATTTTCTTATTATACCAGTTCATAAATGCAGACGTCGAAAGACTGAAAAACAGATAAACCAACATAATCATGCCCACGCCTTCAATTGCCTGTCCGGTTTGATTGATGGCCGTACCGGCAACTGAGACAAAATCGGGATAACCGATGGCCACTGCCAACGAGCTGTTCTTGGTAAGGCTCAACATCTGGCTGGTCAACGGCGGGATAATGACCCGCAGAGCCTGGGGTAAGATTACCAGCTGGAGAACCCGGTTGGGTCTAAGTCCGATGGACATCGCGGCTTCCCGTTGTCCTTTGCTCACCGATTGGATACCGGCCCGCACCACCTCAGCAACAAAGGCGGCCGTATAAAATACTAAACCCAGTAAAAGAGCACTGAATTCGGGGCTGACATTGAGCCCGCCCTGAAAATTGAAACCTTTGAGCTCAGGAACACTCATCGTGGTTGGAGCGCCCCCCGCCAGCCAGGCTAAAAGCGGAAGCAAGATAAGAATGCCGACGGATACGCTAAAAACGGGAAATGTCATGCCGGTGTCTGCCTGTCGCTTGCGCGCCCAGCGGCGCAGAAAATATACACTTAAACAACCTGCCACAAAAGCGATGGCCATATAAATATGCGCTGGATGGAACTCCGGTACGGCAAAAACAAGGCCGCGATTACACAGGAAAACACCCGTAAACAGGCTCAGTGCCTGTCTGGGCATCGGGAGTATTTCATAAAAGAATGCATACCAGAAGAAAAGCTGCAACAGTATCGGTATGTCCTGAAAGACCTCAATATAAACAGCCGCCATTCTGGATACCAGCCAATTCGCTGATAGACGCGCGACGCCGATAAGTGTGCCGAGTATAACTGTTAGGATAATCCCGATAAACGAAACCAGCAGCGTATTTAAAACGCCAACCATTAAAGCGCGGGCATATCTATCTGCAGCGGAATAGGAAATTAAGGATTCACCGATTTCAAAAGCAGCTTCCTTTTGAAGAAAACCGAATCCCGTGGCAATGGCTTGTCTTTCAAGGTTGGCATGGGTGTTGGAAATAAGATAATATCCCAGCAGTCCCACCATGGCCAAGACGCTCAGCTGGTACAGAATCGATCGTATACGCGGATCATACAAGAAAGCAACTTTATCCGACGGTGTGCGTGTGCTGGCGCCTGTGTTTTCCTTCATCATCAAATCCAGGTTCGTAAAAGGTATGCTACTATCACGCGATTAGAACGTTGGCATTCCTCTTTTACAAAAATGTTATGAAGGTGCCACTTCCAGTGGCACCTTTTTTAAATTGAATAATTACTTAAACGGCGGCGCATACATTAGACCGCCCCTTGTCCACAGATCATTCAAACCACGCTCAAGTTTAAGGGGGGTATTGACACCGACATTGCGTTCAAAGACTTCACCATAGTTTCCGATTTGTTTGATGATATTATATGCCCACTTTTCATCAATTCCCAGTGCTTTGCCATTACCTGCGGTGACACCTAAAAATCTCTTGATTTTGGGATCCTTGCTTTTAACCATTTGATCTACGTTTTTGGAGGTGATTCCCAGCTCTTCAGCGCCAATCATCGCCAGAACCGAAAAATTAACAATATCGTACCACTGGTCGTCTCCATGGCGTACGACAGGTGCCAGGGGTTCTTTGGAAATTAATTCCGGCAAGATAATGAAATCATCCGGACTGGTGGGAGCAACAGACCGGATTGAGGCCAACTGGGATGCATCCGAAGTTATGACGTCACAGCGCCCGGCAAAAAAGGTTTTCGACAGTTCAGGCGAGCTCTCGATAACGACCGGTCTCATTTTCATATTGTTGGCCCTGAAATAATCCGCCACATTGAGCTCGGTGGTCGTACCCGGCAACACGCACACCGTGGCACCATCGAGTTCTTTGGCGCTTTTCACACCCAATTTCTTGGGCACCAAAAAGCCCTGGCCATCATAATAATTCACATGAACAAAATTCAGACCCAAAGCGGTTTCACGGCCCAATGTCTGCGTACAGTTCCTTGTCAAGACGTCGATTTCACCCGACTGTAAGGCTGTAAAACGGGTTTTGGCTGATAAGGGAACGAATTTTAATTTGTCGGGAACACCAAAAACCGCCACGGAAATAGCGCGGGCAGTATCGACATCCAGACCGCGCCACACCCCTTTTTCATCCGGTTTGGAGAATCCAAATAAGCCTTCATTTACACCGACTGAAATTTGCCCTTTGGCCCTGACATCTTCTAATGTTCCGGCCAGCGCAAAACCTGCGGTCAGAACCACCGCCATTACAACAACAACAAATAGGTTGAAACGTTTCATCATTTTTCCTCCTCTTCTTTTGAATTAAGGTTTCTCCGACGGAATTTATCAAAAATAAATGCCCGTCGATGTCAATTTTGGCTGGTAAAGTCGAACCATTAAATACCACATTCCAATTTAAACAGACTCAGAGAATCTTAATCAGAAAAATGAATATTCCTCATCAATTAAACAACTGAAATTAAATAAAATGGCTATAACAGAAAGAAGTTTGGTTTGGCAATAGAAACATGCTGTTTTTTTTAGGAAGCACTGATGACGTCTTTGAGTTAAGTTTAAAACCTCATGAAGTTTTCAGTCCCCCACTATCAGAAGCCACTCACAATTAGCGGTGAAATTGTCTGGAGCAGTCAAAATGGAATTGGAATCAAATTCAGGCAGTTAACCCCGCATCAAATTGACGTGATTAAAGCTTTTTCCGAAAACACAGAAGAAGTCTATGAGATAACCAGTTGACATATCTTAAAATTTATCTTATGAATTCAGGCGCATACTATACTGATCGGCGCAAAATCCCTTTAATCATAACTCCTCGCTGTTAGAAACATTGATTTATATCTGAAATTACAGAAAAAATTGAAAATTGACAGGCGGGCAGGGTCTTAAAGGCTCTGCCATTTTTATAAGTTAAATATTTCTTATTGCTTGAAAAGAAGGGAATATTAGGTGATTACCACCGAGGACACTGTTCTGGTACTTGTGGACGTTCAGGGCAAACTGGCGCAATCAATGCATAACAAAAAAGACCTTTTCGAAAATCTTAAAAAGATGGTTAAAGGAGCACAGGTCCTGGGGGTACCCATTTTATGGGCCGAACAAAATCCGGACGGCTTAGGACCGACAATGCCAGAAATCGCTGAGCTATTTACGAACCAAAGCCCGGTGAGCAAATTCAGCTTTAGTTGTTGCGGCAGTGAACAGTTTCTAAGAGATCTCGAAGCGGTCAATCGCAAAAACATATTAATTGTCGGTATCGAAGCGCACGTCTGCGTTTATCAGACCGCTGCCGATTTAACTAATCTGCAATACAATGTCCAGATTGTGGCCGATGCGGTTTCTTCCCGGACCGCTGAAAATAAGCAAATCGGCCTCGAAAAAAGCAAGGATGCTGGTGCCAGCTTAACCAGTACCGAGACTGCATTGTTTGAATTGCTTAAGGAGGCAAAAGGCGACAAATTTAAGGAGATTATTAATTTAGT